>JBJXEI010000170.1:0-7132 GCA_046154065.1 Polaromonas sp.
GCGGTGTTGAAGCGCAGCAGGTCTTCAATCTGCCGCTGCAGCAGGCCGGTGTTGTGTTTGAGGATTTGCGCAATTTCCCGCTGGTCATGGCTGAGCGTGCCCGCCACGCCGTCTTCCAGCAGCGACACGCCTTCCCGCAGGGACGCCAGCGGGGTTTTCAGCTCATGCGAGATGTGGCGCAAAAATCGGGATTTGTCCGCGTCCAGCTCCACCAGCCGCAGGCGCAGCCAGTTCAGGCGCTGGCCGACCAGCGCCAGGTCGGCCGGGCCGGGGATGTCGATCACGTCGTCGAGCCGGTTTTCACCCAGGCCGACGATGGCGTTTTCCAGCCGCTTCAGAGGCCGCGTGAACCAGATGCCAAAACCAATCGCCATGACCACTGCCAGCACCATCGCCGCCACGACCTGCTGGGCCAGTTGCTGGCGGCTGGCCTCCAGGCGGGAGGCCAGGGCGGTGCTCTGTTGCTGGATGGCGGCCTGCGCCTGCGCGGCGATGCTGGCGTTGATCGCGTCCAGGGTGCGGAAGGTTTGCGCCAGCTGGCGTTCGCGGTCACTGGCGGACTCCAGCGAGCCCCTGAGCAGCGGGGTCATGCCGTCCAGCTGCTGTTGCCACTGCTGGGTGATGTCTTGCGCAATGCCTTGAGCCCGCAGCCGGCCCAGAATGTCCAAGGCGTTTTTGGCGCTGTCGGCAAAGCGCTGGCCCAGCACGCGGTCGTCCAGAATCACCGACTGGCGGGCGCTGCGCTCCATGGCCACGCTGCGTTCGCTGAGGGCCTGCGCCGCGTCACTGAGCGCCAGGGCGCTGGCCGCGCTGTCCCGGCTTTCACGCGTCAGGTCTTCCAGCGCCCGCAGCCCGCGCAGCGACGCCGCGCCCAGCAGCGCCGCGATCAGCAAAAACGCGATGACCAGCAGCTGGCGAAACGACAACTTCTGCAGCACGGCAGGGGCGCCTCAAGCCATCTCGGCCACATCCTGTGTCGTGTGGTGTTGCACCACCTCACCGCGCAGGGAGCGCATCGGGGCTTCGGTGATTTTGATGTCCACCAGCTGGCCAATCAGGCGGTCCGGGCCATTGAAGACCACGGCGCGGTTGCACTCGGTGCGGCCAAACAGCGCGTTGGCCGTTTTGCGCGCCGGGCCTTCGACCAGCACCCGCTGCACCGTGCCCAGGCGGCTGGCGCTGATAGCCTCGACGCTCTGGTCAATGGCTGCCTGCAGGCGTTGCAGCCGGGCGAGCTTGACGCTGTGCGGCGTGTCGTCGTGCAGGGCCGCGGCTGGGGTGCCGGGGCGCGGGCTGTAGATGAAGCTGAACGAGGTGTCGTAGCCCACGTCGTCGATGAGTTTCATCATTTTTTCAAAGTCGTCTTCCGTCTCGCCGGGGAAGCCGACGATGAAGTCGCTGCTCATGGCCAGGTCGGGGCGGATGGCGCGCAGCTTGCGGATGGTGCTTTTGTATTCCATGGCGGTGTAGCCACGTTTCATCGCCATCAAGATGCGGTCCGAGCCATGCTGCACCGGCAAATGCAGGTGGTTGACCAGCTTGGGCAGGCGCGCGTAGGCGTCAATCAGCCGCTGCGTGAACTCGTTCGGGTGGCTGGTCACGTAGCGGATGCGTTCAATGCCGGGGATGTCGTGTACGTAGTCCAGCAGCGTGGCAAAGTCGGCGATCTCGGTGGAGCCGCCCATCGGCCCGCGGTAGGCGTTCACGTTCTGGCCCAGCAGGGTGATTTCTTTCACGCCCTGGTCGGCCAGCCCGGCCACTTCGACCAGCACGTCGTCAAACGGGCGTGAGACTTCTTCCCCGCGGGTGTACGGCACCACGCAGTAGCTGCAGTACTTGGAGCAGCCTTCCATGATGCTGACGAACGCGCTCGCGCCTTCGACCCGGGCTGGCGGCAGGTGGTCGAATTTTTCGATTTCCGGGAAGCTGATGTCCACCTGCGACTTGCCGGAGGCGCGTTGTCTGGCCAGCAGGTCCGGCAGGCGGTGCAGCGTTTGCGGGCCAAACACCACGTCCACATAGGGCGCGCGCTGGATGATGGCCGCGCCTTCCTGGCTGGCCACACAGCCGCCGACGCCGATCAACACGCCTTTGTCTTTGAGGTGTTTGACGCGGCCCAGGTCGCTGAAGACCTTTTCCTGCGCTTTTTCACGCACCGAGCAGGTGTTGAACAGGATCAGGTCCGCCTCGTCCATGTTCAGCGTGGCCTCATAGCCATCGGCTGCGTGCAGCACGTCCGTCATCTTGTCCGAGTCGTACTCGTTCATCTGGCAGCCGAAGGTTTTGATGAAGACTTTTTTGGACATGGCGTGGACCTGTGGGGAAATGTTTATTTGCTATAAAAATAATAGCTATCCAGGCAATCAAAGCCTTGGCTGGTAGCGGTTTTGGCTTGAAAAGCGGCTGTAGGACGGCCGCAGAGCCCGGTTTACTGGTTGGGAAAGCGCGGCAGCTGGTCAAACGGCGTGTTGCCGTCGTCCACCGGGCCGGTGGCGGTGTCAGAGCCGAACAGGAAATTGCTCAGCGAAAAGCTCTTGCGGCTGGCCCGGACTTCATCGTCCGTCAGGATCCAGACCTGCTGGATCAGGCCTGTGCCGTCCAGCAGGTACTTGACTGGCAGCACCTGCCCGATCAGCGTGCCCGACATCGCCAGTGTGTTGTCGGTGCCGCGAATGCGGGCCCCCGGCGACAGCTGCGCCGCCTGGCCATTGAGCAACACGGCGGGCGGCTGCTGCACCACCAGGCGGCCCAGCAGCGCGGCCTTGGGCAACTGCCGTGCGGGCACCAAAGAAGGGTCAATGTCCTGCGCGTGCGCGGCCAGGCAGGTCAGGGCGGTCAACGTGACGGCCAGAAGGGAGGATGTGCAGCGGTTCATGGTGTGTGTCCAGAGGCTGTGGGGTGAAAAACGCAGTCGACAAACTCAACGAAGAAGCCAACAAAAAAGCCTCAGAAGCATACACGTCTGAGGCTTTTTGAAACGATTCTGGTGGTGATAGGTGGATTTGAACCACCGACATCAGCATTATGAATGCTGCGCTCTAACCAACTGAGCTATATCACCAACGCCGCAGATTATAACCAGACCCGAAGGCCTTGTCAGCGCCTGCTGTTCAACGGTGCTTAAAAACCGCCTTGCGCTTGTTCACAAACGCGTCCATGCCTTCTTTTTGGTCCTCGGTGGCAAACATCGCGTGGAACAGGCGGCGCTCGAACATCACGCCGTCACTCAAGCCGCTTTCAAAGGCGCGGTTGACCGACTCCTTGGCCGCCATCACGCTGGGCTGGCTGAAGCTGCAGATCATCAAGGCCGCGCCCAGCGCCTCGTCCATCAGCTGGGCCAGCGGCACCACGCGGCTGACCAGCCCGGCGCGCTCGGCCTCCACGGCGTCCATCATGCGGCCGGTCAGCGCCAGGTCCATGGCCTTGGCCTTGCCGACGGCGCGTGGCAGGCGCTGTGTGCCGCCTGCGCCGGGGATGATGCCCAGCTTGATCTCGGGCTGGCCGAATTTGGCGTTGTCGGCGGCAATGATGAAGTCGCACATCATCGCCAGTTCACAGCCGCCGCCCAGCGCAAAGCCGCTGACCGCCGCAATCACCGGCTTGCGGACCTGGCGGATCTGCTCCCAGTTGCGGGTGATGAAATCACGGCCGTAGGCGTCGGCAAAACTCATCGTCGCCATGGCGCTGATGTCGGCCCCGGCGGCAAAGGCCTTTTCGCTGCCCGTGATGATGATGCAGCCCACCGTGTCGTCCGCCTCAAAGGCTTTCAGCGCGCTGGCCAGCTCGTCCATCAGCTGGTCGTTCAGGGCGTTGAGCTGCTTGGGGCGGTTCAGCGTGACGATGCCGACCTGGCGTGCGTCGGGGCCTTCTGTGCGGGTGGTGATGGTTTCAATCGTCATGGTGGTGTTTCGTAGGGTTGAAAGAAGTCGCTGATAGAGTTCTGGCAGCTGGACAAGCACGCCGAGCGCGGCCAGCATCACTGGTGCATCGTAATAAAAAAGAGGAGTCTCCATGAAAACCCTGAAATCCATCCCAACGCTCGCCCTCGCTGCTGTGGTCCTACTGTCCGGCTGCACGCGCATTGAAACCGGGGAGGTCGGGCTGCGCATCAACTTTGACAAAACCACCGACCCGACCGAACGCCTGCCCGGCTCCTTCAACCAGACCCTGATTGGCGATATCTTGACCTTCAAGATTCAGGACGTGGCGGTGGCGGTGGACAACATGACCCCGCTGGCGTCCGACAACTCGACCATCAAGGACTTTGACATGACGGTGGTCTACAACGTCAACCCGTCGGCGGTGTCCGAGCTGTGGACCACCAAAAACAAGACCTTTCACGGCATGGCGGGCAAGGGAAGTGATATTTTGCTGATGCAGAACTACATCGCACTGAGCGCCCGCAACGCGGTCTACAAGGTGGCGCGGGGGTATGAGTCGCTCAAAATGGCCGACAACCGCCCGCTGATGGAGCAGCAGATCCGCGACAACATCGTCAAAACCCTGACCGAGGAAAAGCTGGCCGACAAGATCACCGTGTCCCAGGTGCAGGTGCGCGCCATCACCCCGGCGGACGTGATCGTCAACAGCGCCAACGAGCTGGTGCGGGCGCAAAACGAGCTCAAAACCAAAGAGGTCGAGGTGCAGACCGCCAAAAAAGAAGCCGAGCGCATCGCCGCGCTGAACGCCAACGCAGGCGCCATCGGCTACATGAACGCGATGGCCAACCTGAAAATTGCCGAAGGCGTGGCGGCAGGCAAGGTCCACACCATCGTGGTGCCCTATGACTTCAAGGGCATCGTGAACGCGAAGTAAGGCCGTTCAGCCGCTCACCCATTCAGCCATCTGTCCACCTGGGCGCTGTCCTTCAACGCCAGCCGCCAGGTGGTCGATACGGTCGGCAGCGTCAGGCTCAGATGCAGCAGGCGTTTGTCGCGTGACACCAGAGCGGTCACTTTTTTGGCGTTGCCGGCCACGTCCGTGAGGTCGTCCAGGCGGGCGATGCGCCAGCCGGCGTCTTGTGACTTGGGCAGTGCCACGCCCAGCCACTCGTCGCCCACGGCAAAGCCGGCCTTTTCAGCCGCGCCGCCGCGCAGCACGGTTTTGATCACCACCAACCCGCCCGCATCCGTCACGCGCAGCCCCAGGCTTTGCGCCAGTTGCGCCGGGTCTTCATGCACGGCCACGCCGTGGGTGGCCAGCAGCGCTTGCAGCGGCAGCTCGGATGTGCTGTGAACCCACTGCGCCAGCTCAGGCACAAACGAGCGTTGGCCCAGCGATTCAAGGACGGCTGCAAAGTCCGCCTCACGCATGGGGCCGCCCTGGCAGCGCGACCACACGCCGCGCATCACGTCGTCCAGCGTGGTGTGGCCTTCGCTGCGCAGCGTCAGGTCAAAACACAGGGCCACCAGCGCGCCCTTGGTGTAGTAGCTGATGGTGGCGTTGGGGGTGTTGTCGTCCTGGCGGTAGTACTTCACCCAGGCGTCAAAACTCGCCTGGGCCACCGACTGCACCAGGCGGCCCGGGGCCTGCAGCACCTGGTTAATGGTTTTGTTCAGCAGCCGCAGGTAGGCGGCGTTGTCCAGCAGCCCGGCGCGGCGCAGCAGCAGGTCGTCGTAGTAGCTGGTGAAGCCTTCAAAAAACCACAGCAACTCGGTGTAGTTTTCGCGGTCGTACTGGTAGGGCGCAAACTCCGCCGGGCGCAGCCGTTTGACGTTCCAGGTGTGAAAGTACTCGTGGCTGATGAGCCCGCGCAGCGTGGTGTAGCCCTCGCTGGCTTTGGGGTCCCCGACCCGCGGCAGGTCCTTGCGGTTGCAGATCAGCGCGGTGGAGTTGCGGTGTTCCAGCCCGCCGTAGCCGTCGTCCACCGCGTTCAGCATGAACAGGTAGTTGGTGTAAGGCGGTTTTTTCGTGCCGTGCCAAAAGCGGATTTCTTCCTCGCAGATTTTTTGCGTGTCGGCCAGCAGCCGGGCCCCGTCGAACGTGGGCCAGGCCCCGGCCACCACAAAACGGTGCGGCACCCCGCCCGCCGTGAAGCTGCCCTGCCAGAACGCGCCCATCTCGACCGGGCAGTCCACCAGCTCGTTGTAGTCGGCCGCCAGGTAAGTGCCAAACCCCAGTTTGTCGACCTGCTGCGCGGTCAGGCCCGTGGCCAGTGACCAGCCTGTGGTGCCTTTGGGCGGCGGTACCTCTAGCAGGTGCGGGTGCGCTTCCTGGCCCTCGACCTTCAGGCACAGGCTGGTGCCATTGAAAAAGCCGCGCTCAGCGTCCAACCAGGCGGTGCGCACCGAGTTGTCGCGGGCGTAGACCTCGTAGGTCAGCACCAGCGGCTTGGCCGGGTTGCAGGCGATTTGCCAGGTGGCTTTGTCCAGCTGCTGCACCGGCACGGCGCTGCGGGGGCCTTGCCGGGCGGCCAGGTGCTGCAGGTTTTTGGCGAATTCACGCACGAGGTAGCTGCCAGGAATCCACACTGGCAGCGCCACGCGCTGTGTGGCGGCGGGGCGGGTGATGGTCAGCGTGACGCGAAACAGGTGGGCCAAGGCGTTGGCGACTTCAACGCGAAAGTGGACCGGTGGCTGTGCAGTCATGGGCAAAGTCGGTTTTTTCATAGGGTTCAGTGTGTCAGACCGCCGCCGCACCGAGCACGCAGCTCAGCGTAGCCACCACCGTCAGCCGCAGTCGCAGCGGCAACCACGGGCCCAGGCCCACGGCCGGGTAGGTGCGTTTGTCCACCCCATAGCAGGCCACCAGCACCAGGCCCAGCAGCGGCAACCCGGCGTAGGGCGGCATCATCAGCGCCACCCAGGCCAGCAGCGAGGGCAGCACGCCCCACACAAAATGAAAACGAGGCACCTCGCCGCCCGCCTTGAAGCCCAGGCCCCAGTGAATGCCGCCCATGAACGAGGCCACCACCGCGCCGTAAGCGCTGAGCGCCAGCGCCACAAAGGGTGTCAGGTCAGCCTGCACCAGCCAGATCAGCGCGGTCAGCAGCACAAAGGGCACCAGGCCTCCGTAGCCGAGTTGTTGAATGGTTTTTTCGGTCGTGGGGTTCATGGTTTGGGGGGTGAAAGGGTTGGTTTCAGCGTCGCAGGCGCGCGCGGCGGGCTGCCGAAATAATAGAGGCAAACAAACA
>JBJXEI010000171.1:0-41778 GCA_046154065.1 Polaromonas sp.
TGAAAAAGAAGGCTGAGGACGACAAGCAGGCCAAAGCCCGCGCAGACACCTGCGACCGCGCCAAACGCGCTCTGACCACCCTGCAGTCGGGTGTTCGCATTGGCGTGACCAATGCGGCCGGCGAACGCGAGGTCATGGACGATGCCAAACGTGCAGAGGAGACCAAACGCATCAAGGATCTTGCAGACGGCAGCTGCAAGTAACCGACAGCAGGCAGCAGACGCTTCAGTAGCCGGCCTTGGCCCCTGCCCTTCGGCTGGAGAAAAGTCCCGCGCTTTTGGCGCCTTGACCCGCAAAACGCAACCGCCGGGCTGTTTTGGGATCGACCTTCAGGACGCGGTAGATTTCCACACGGTCTTCGTTGACCAATTGCTGGTCCGGTTCCGCTTTTCGGCCCCAAACGCCTATGGCCGACTCAGAGGGAACGGCCACGCCGCATGAGGCCGCCATGGTCACGGCGTCTGCCAGCGTGCTGCCGGCAGGCAATGCCAAGGCCAGCTCACGAACAACGCGTGGCGCGGGTGAGTACGCCAAGGTGATGCGAAGCTGATTCACCGGCTCAGCTGTCACCATAAACCTGCTGGGCTCGTTTGACAAAGGCATCCACCAGGCTTGCGGCGATCTTGTCAAACACAGGGCCCACCAGGGCGGCCAGCGCCATGCTGGCGAAGTCGTAGCGCAGCGTCAACGCCACCCGGCAGGCGCGCTGGGACTCATCACCGACGGGCGTAAAGCTCCATTCACCGTCAAGTTTGGAAAACGGGCCGTCCACCAGCTTGAGGCGAACCAGCCGATTGGTTTCATGCGTGTTCTGGGTGGTGAAGCTCTGTTTGAGCCCGGCAAACGAAATGCCCACCTTGGCGGTCATGCCGTCGGAGGCGTCGGCAAGCACCGAAGCCTGATCACACCAGGGTAGAAACTCAGGGTAGCGCGCCACGTCAATCACCAGGTTGAACATTTCGGCAGCGCTGTACCAAATCAGGACGGACTTTTGAACGGTTTTCATACAATAACTCTTTGAAAGCAATTGTATGGGCCGGGGTTTGCCCCCATCTCCATCCCCATTACCCAAGCATGGGGCATCGCCTGACTCGCCAAGCGGTTTCAACCCGCACGGTATCCACCCCCCACCCTACCTTTCCCCCTGATTGCGACAGCAGCACCCCAGCATGGCCACCAAAGAAGCATCTCAACTGAAAAAAATAGCCGCCTCGTCATCCGGAAAAGCCACGGGCAAAACCGACACCAGCCTGTCGCCCAAAGCGGCGGCTGCCGCCATCCGGATTGCCGACAACAAAAAGGCGATGTTCAACTACCACATCGAAGAACGCTTTGAAGCGGGCATGGTACTGGAGGGTTGGGAGGTCAAATCCCTGCGCGAGGGCAAGGTGCAGCTGACCGACGGGTACGTGGTGATCCGCAGTGGCGAGCTGTTCATCATTGGCTGCCAGATCAACCCTTTGGGCACCGCATCAACCCATGTGAACCCGGACAATGTGCGCACCAAAAAGCTGTTGATGCACAAGGAGCAGATTCGCCGCCTGGTCAGCAAGGTGGACCAAAAAGGCTTCACGCTGGTGCCGCTGAACCTGCATTGGAAAGCGGGCAAGGTCAAATGCGACATCGGACTGGCCAAGGGCAAGGGCGAGCACGACAAGCGCGACACCATCAAGGACCGCGAAGGCAAGCGTGAAGTCGAGCGGGCAATGAAGTCCCGCAGCCGGTAGCCGGCCCGCTGCTGGCCCTTCAGCTCAGTGCACGCAGTGGATGAGTCTGTGGTGTCCAGGGACTGACAAAAAATGCGTCGGCCATGCCGGGCTTGACGTCTTCAATGCGCGCCGGGCTCCACTGCGGTGCGTAGTCCTTGTCCACGGCCAGCGCCCGAATCCCCTCGACCGTTTCACTCGCGGCACCAGGACGCAACGCAAAACAGTGGTGCACCATGTCGCGCTCCATGCGCAAGTCGTCGGCAAAACCCATGGCGCGCGCCCGCCGAATCTGCTCCAGCGTGACATGCAACATCAGTGGTGAACGTTTGCGCAGCACTGCAGCCGTCTTCTTCGCCCACACCTCGGACGACTTTTCGAGCGCATCCACGATGTGTTTGACCCTTAACAACGAGAAATAAGCATCAATAGTGGCGGTTGCCAACGGTTTGCTTGCCTGATCCGCTATCAATTCAGTAGCAATCCAGTTTTTGACGCTGGCGATGTCCACAAACGCCTGGCGCCCCAGCGCGTCCCACAGCGCGGGCAGCGCTGCCGCAGGCCGCTGTACGTCGGCCAGTCCATAGGCCAGGGCCTGCTCCGCACCGATCACCTCGCCTGTCAACGCCAGGTATTCACCGACATGGCCGGGGCAACGGCTCAGGAAGTAGCCACCCCCCACATCAGGGAACAGACCGATGTTGGTTTCGGGCATGGCCATTTTGGTGTGCTCGGTGACGATGCGAAACACATGCCCCCCGGGCGCACCTTGGCTCAGGCCCATGCCACCGCCCATGACCACACCGTCCATGAAAGCAATGTAGGGTTTGGGGTAGTTGTGGATCAGGTGGTTGAGTGTGTACTCGGTGGTGAAGTAGTCACCCAGCGCCGGATCGGTCCCGCCCTCAGCCATCGCCATCTGATGGAAAAAGCGGATGTCCCCACCGGCACAAAACCCGCCAAACAGGCTGTCGGGGGTGCCAGGTCGGCCCACCTTGTTGCTGCCACGGATGGCCACGACCTGCACGGTCGGATCGTCACGCCAGGTCGTCAGCACCGCCAGCAGTTCTTGGACCATGGCCAGGCTCAGCGCATTGAGCGCCTTGGGCCTGTGCAGCGTGATGAAGCCGACGCTGCCGCGTCGCTCGATGAGAAGCTCAGTTTTGACTGCGTCAGTGCGCAGGTTGTCGTCGTTGTTCATGTCTTTTTGATCCATCCCATTAATTCATTGATCACCAGCGCAGCGATCACCAGCAAGCCACCCACCAGCACGTTGGGCCCGGGCACTTCACCCGCCCCAGCCCAAGCCAGCAAGATCCCGAAAATCACCTCCAGCAAGGCCAGCAGGGACACCTCAGGCGCCTTCAGCACACCTGCGCACATCACAGCCAGCACGCACGGAATGGCCAGCTGGAACAAGCCCAGCACAGCCAGCAAACCGACATCATGCAACGTCGCCTGCAGGGGAAACGCCAAGGGCAAGGTGGCCATGGACGACAGCGCGGCCCCCACCAGCACAGCCGGCACCAGGTCCACCTGCTGCCCGTGGGTCCGGCTGTGCTGCACCACCGTCCAGTTGCAGGCTGCCGCGACGGGCACTGCCAGCGCCACGGCAATGCCCGCCCACTGGCTGGAAAAATCAGCCTGCCCGGCATACATCCAGGCAATCCCCCCACCGGCCACAGCAATGGCTGCCCAGGTCCGCGGCATCAGGCGTTGGCCAATGACCACGCGCGACACCAGCGCCGTCAAAAACGGGCCGATGGCCAGCGTCACCAGCACGTTGGCAACCGTTGTCAATGTCAGGGCCAGCATGAAGGCGGTGAACATCAGGCTCCAGCACAGGCCAGACAACCAAAGGGCTGACCCCGCACGACGGATGCGCGTGAACACGGCCCGTCCTTGCCAGGCGAGCAATAACACCAGCAAGGACACTGCCGTGAAAAAGCTGCGCCAAAAGGTCACTTCAAAGCTGCGTGCCGACTCCAGCTGCCGTGTCACCACGCCAGCCATCGACCACATCAGTGCGACGATGACCATGACAAATACGGCTCGGGAATGTGTCAATTTCATACAGTGAAGGCGTCAGGTTGAAAGCTGCGGAGCGGCTTGAGGCAATAAAAAACCGCTGACAGGCAGCGGTTTTTCAGATGTTCAGACAGCGCGTTGCCGCATGGACTGAAAAAGCTTAGCGACCAGCGCGCTTGCGCTCGCTTTCGGTCAGGTGCCGCTTGCGAATCCGGATGGACTTCGGTGTGATCTCGACCAACTCGTCGTCCTCGATGAATTCAACCGCGTATTCCAGCGTAGCGTCGATCGGAGGCGTGATCTTGATGGCATCTTCCTTGCCCGACACACGGAAGTTGGTCAGCTGCTTGGTGCGCGTGGCGTTGACCACCAAATCGTTGTCACGGCTGTGGATACCCACGATCATGCCTTCATATACCGGGTCGTTCGCCTTGACGAACATGCGGCCGCGGTCATCGAGCTTACCCAGGGCGTAGGTGAAGATTTCACCCGCATCCATGGAGATCAACACGCCCTGCTTGCGGCCACCGATGTCGCCCTTGTGCGCTTCATAGCGGTCAAAAATATTCGAGATCAAGCCCGAACCACGGGTCAAGTTCAAGAATTCGTTGGTGAATCCGATCAAGCCACGCGCAGGAATGCGGTACTCCAGACGCACACGGCCACGACCGTCCGGGTCCATGTTGACCAGCTCGCCCTTGCGCTCGCCCAAAGCCTGCATCACGCCGCCCTGGTGAATCTCTTCGATGTCGGCCGTGACCAGCTCGATCGGCTCGTGCTTTTCACCGTTGACATCTTTCATCACCACACGGGGCTTGGAAACCGCCATCTCGTAGCCTTCACGGCGCATGTTTTCCAACAGGATGGTCAAGTGCAACTCACCCCGACCCATGACTTCAAAGATACCTTCTTCGTCGGTTTCCTTCACACGCAGCGCGACGTTGTGCTGAAGCTCTTTCTGCAGGCGGTCCCAGATCTGACGGCTGGTGACGAACTTGCCTTCGCGGCCAGCCAATGGGCTGGTGTTGACGCAAAAGTTCATCGTCAGTGTGGGCTCGTCAACCTTGAGCATGGGCAGCGGTGACGGGGTCACTGGGTCGGTGATCGTCACGCCGATGCCGATGTCCGTCAGGCCGTTGATCAGAACGATCTCGCCGGGGCCGGCTTCGGTAGCCTGCACGCGCTCAAGGCCCTGGAAGGTCAACACCTGGTTGATCCGGCCTTTGACAGCTTTGCCGTCCGGGCCTTCCATGACGACCACGTCCATCATGGGCTTGATCGTGCCTTGGCTGATACGGCCCACGCCGATGCGGCCCACGAAGGTCGAGAAATCCAGCGCGGAAATTTGCAACTGCAGCGGAGCCGCAGGGTCACCCTTTTGCGGTGGCACGTGTTTGAGCACGGTGTTGAACAGCGCCGACATGTCGGGGCCCCACTGCTCACCGGGCGCGCCCTCTTCCAGCGAGGACCAGCCGTTGATGCCAGAGGCGTACACCACCGGGAAATCCAGCTGTTCATCATTGGCACCGAGCTTGTCAAACAGGTCAAACGCGGCGTTAACCACGAAGTCAGGGCGGGCGCCCGGCTTGTCAACCTTGTTCACGACCAAAATCGGCTTCAGACCCAAAGCCAAGGCCTTCTTGGTCACAAAACGCGTTTGTGGCATCGGGCCTTCTTGCGCGTCGATCAGCAGCACCACACCGTCCACCATGGACAGTGCGCGCTCGACTTCACCACCGAAGTCGGCGTGACCAGGGGTGTCGACGATGTTGATGTGGGTGCCTTCCCAGGTCACAGCACAGTTCTTGGCCAAAATCGTGATGCCACGCTCTTTTTCAATCGCGTTGTTGTCCATCACGGTGTCAACGACTTTTTCGTGGTCGGCAAAGGTGCCGGACTGGCGCAGCAGCTGGTCAACCATGGTGGTTTTGCCATGGTCAACGTGCGCAATGATGGCGATGTTACGGATCTGTTTGATGCTCATGATGGACTTTCTGGAGGCTTGGAAACTTAAAAAATAGGGTTAAAAAGTTGGGGCGTATCAGGTCAGGACCGCCAAACCCTGGTCAGGGGGCTCCAGCGCGGCCGCTTCCAGCCGCCTGGCAACAGGGTCTTGTGCACGTTGCAGCATGTCCTTGATTTCAACCGGGCTGAGCAGACGTTGTGGAATCAACTCATCAGCCGCGACGTGTGCCGAGCCCAAAAACACCTCGGCCGGACCGAGAGACCCCAGTGCGGGCAACGGGCCAAAAACCCGCACCATCTGCGCATCCGGGCCCCACTGACCCGGTGCGCCGCGCCGGCGCAAACCACTCAAAAACCTCGCGGCATTGTCCACATCCAGTGTGACAGCCGGGTGAGCGGCCACCAGCGATTCGGGCGCGAGCAGCAGGGCTTCCCGGTCTGCTTCGGTCATGGCCTCCAGCGCTGCCAACGTCACGCACTGAGAGGCCGTGAAACCACCGGTCTCGATGCGGCGCAGGGAACCCAGATGCGCACCACAGCCAATGGCCTCGCCAATGTCTTCACCCAAGGTGCGGATGTAGGTGCCTTTACTGCAATTTACTATGATTTTGATAGCTACACCGGCAATATCTGCCTTGGCAACCGCCATATCCAGCTTGAAAATAGTGATGTGACGCGCCTCGCGGACCACATCCAGGCCCTTGCGGGCATATTCGTACAGGGCCTTGCCGTCTTTTTTCAACGCCGAATACATCGGTGGAATTTGTGCCAGTGGCCCGGTGAACTGGGCTGTCAGTCGTGCCAGAAGTTCAGGCGTGATCTCCGGAACAGGCCGGGTTTGAATCACATCCCCTTCTGCATCGGCGGTGCTGGTTTTCAGCCCGAGCACCAACGTCGCTTCATAGGTCTTGTTGGCCTCCAGCTGAACCTGGCTGAACTTGGTCGCCGCGCCAAAACAAAGCGGCAGCACGCCGGTAGCCAAAGGGTCCAGCGTGCCAGTATGGCCAGCCTTTTCGGCGCGTAGCAACCACTTGGCCTTTTGCAACGCCTGGTTGCTGGAGAGGCCAAGGGGCTTGTCAAGCAGCAACACCCCATGCACGGGGCGCCGCTGCACCCGAGTGCGAGGGCTGTTCATGCTCAGTCTTCTTGGGCGCGGGAAGAAACAGCCTTGGCAATCAAGGCGTTCATGTCGGCCGCACGCTCGGTGGTGCGGTCAAAATGGAAGTGCAAGGTGGGTACCGTGTGGGTCATCAGCCGTTTGAACAGGCCGTTGCGCAGGAAACCTGCCGCCTGGTTCAATGCGGTTTCGCATTCCACCGGGTCCCCGATGAGCACGCTGAAAAACACCTTGGCATGTGCGTAGTCGGCGGTGACCTCCACCGCCTGAACCGTCACCATCCCGACGCGCGGGTCTTTCAACTCGCGCGCGATCAGGTCCGTCAGGTCGCGCTGAATCTGGTCAGCCACGCGGAAACCGCGGTTGGGGGTATTTGATTTTTTACGCATGAACTCGTGAAACGTTTTGCGCTGGATGGCAGGCAGGCCAAGGGCTCGTCAAAGCCCTTGACCGACACTGATCACTCCAGCGTACGTGCGACCTCGCGAATCTCAAAGAACTCCAGCACGTCACCGACTTCGATGTCGTTGTAGTTCTTGATGTTCAAACCGCACTCAAAGGTTTCCTTGACCTCTTTGGCATCGTCCTTGAAGCGCTTGAGTGAGTCGAGTTCACCGGTGTAGATGACGATGTTCTGACGCAGCAGGCGCAGGCGCGCGGCGCGGCGAACCACACCTGCGGTGACCATACAACCGGCAATCGAGCCGATCTTGGAGACCTTGAACACCTGACGAATCTCGGCCGTGCCGATGATTTCTTCCTTCTTGTCCGGCGTGAGCATGCCGGACATCGCGGATTTGAGCTCGTCCACAGCGTCATAAATGATGTTGTAGTAACGAATGTCGATGCCGTTGTGCTCAGCCTGCTTGCGCGCCTGGGCATCTGCCCGGGTGTTGAAGCCAATCAGCACTGCCTTGGAAGCAATTGCCAGATTGACGTCAGACTCGGAAATGCCACCGACACCGGAGTACACCAGCTGAACCTTGACCTCGTCGGTCGACAGTTTGAGCAGCGACTGGGCCAAGGCCTCTTGCGAGCCCTGCACGTCGGCCTTGATGATGATGGGCAGCATCTTGACCTCGCCGGCGTTGATGTCGGAGAACATGTTCTCCAGCTTCGACGCCTGCTGCTTGGCCAGCTTGGTGTTGCGGAACTTGCCAGCGCGGTAGGTGGCGATCTCTCGAGCGCGGCGCTCGTCAGTCATGACGATGAAATCATCACCAGCCTGCGGCACGTCCGTCAGACCTTGAATCTCCACCGGGATCGAAGGACCCGCTGCTTTGATCGGCTTGCCGTTCTCATCCAGCATGGCGCGAACCTTGCCGAAGGTAGAACCTGCCAGCACCACGTCGCCAGCTTTAAGCGTGCCGGACTGGACCAGCACAGTAGCCACAGGGCCACGGCCTTTGTCCAGACGCGCTTCAATCACCAAGCCTTTGGCCAGTGCACCAACCGGGGCGCGCAGTTCCAGCACCTCGGCCTGCAACAGCACTTGTTCCAGCAGGGAATCGATACCCGCACCAGTGTGTGCCGACACGCCAACAAAGGGCACGTCGCCGCCGAACTCTTCGGGAATCACCTCTTCAGTGACCAACTCGCCCTTGACGCGGTCCAGGTTGATGCCTTGCTTGTCGATCTTATTGATCGCCACGACGATGGGAACCCCTGCGGCCTTGGCGTGCTTGATGGCCTCTTTGGTTTGCGGCATCACGCCGTCGTCCGCCGCCACCACCAGAATCACGATGTCCGTGGCCTGCGCACCACGGGCGCGCATGGCTGTGAACGCCTCGTGGCCTGGGGTGTCCAGGAAAGAGATCATGCCGCGTGGTGTTTCCACGTGGTAAGCGCCAATGTGCTGGGTAATGCCACCCGCTTCACCGGACGCCACTTTGGCGCGCCGGATGTAGTCGAGCAAGGACGTTTTACCGTGGTCGACGTGACCCATGACGGTCACCACCGGTGCACGAGGAACCGACTCGGCCTGCTGGCCTTGCACGTCGTCGTCGGTGAAAGCTTCTGGGTCATCCAGCGCAGCGGTCACAGCCTTGTGACCCATTTCCTCCACCACAATCATGGCGGTGTCCTGGTCCAGGGGCTGATTCATCGTCGCCATCAGGCCGAGCTTCATCAGGTGTTTGATGACCTCTTGCGACTTGATGCTCATCTTGTGCGCGAGCTCAGACACCGTGATGGTCTCAGGCACGTGGACTTCCAGCACCTTGAACTCGGTCGGCGCGACAAAGTTGGAGTCGGAACGTCCGTCGCGGTCGTTGCGGTCATTGCGGCGACCGCCACGCTGCGCGCCCCTGAAGTTGCCACGGCCAGGCGCAGAAGGTGCACCACGAGTGGGCAACGCTTTCTTCTTGGCGGCGTCATCTTTCCAGGTAGACGACAGATTTTCTGATTTCACTTCTTTCTTGCCAGCAGCACCGGCAGCCCCGGGAGCAGCAGGTGCACCTGGTTTGACCGCACCTGGAACCACTGCAGGTTTGTGCAGCGTGCCCTTGATGGCGGCTTTGGGGTCGACGTGAGGAACCAGCACACGCTTGGGAGCGGACAACATGGCGCGAATGCCAGCAGCCTCGGCTTCAGCCCGGCGGCGGCGGTCCTGCAGATCCTGCGCTTTGGCCGCGTCAGCCTGAAACTCCGCAGTCGCCTTGGCCTTGGAAGCCACTTGTGCAGCCGCTTGCAGTGCAGCGGCCTCCACTTTGCTGGCCTGGGCAACCGCGTTTGCTTCTGCCACCTTGCTTGCTTCGGCGGCAGCGAGTTGCTCGGCTTCACGTGCTTTGGCGCTGACAGGACGGGTGTTTTTGGCGATGTTGAGGGCCTTGGCAGCCTCTACGGCTTCTGCCACACGTGCAGCCTGGGCAGCGGCAGCCTGTTCGATTTTCTGTTCCGCGTCGCGGCGTTCTTGCTCAACAGCGGCCTCTTTGGCATCTTGCTCTTCGCGAATACGACGTTTTTCAGTCAACTCGGCCTCCTGAACACGCAGCAATTCGGCGTTGCGGTTGGCCTCTTCCTCGCGGCGCATCAACTCGGCGTCGTCAACGACGGGTTCCTGCGGTGCAGCAGCTTCCTGTTGCGCCTCATCACCCGTTGCGTCGGTGCCGTCATCGCGTTTGATGAAGGTCCGCTTTTTGATGGTCTGGACAGGAATGATCCTGGCCTTGCCGGTGGAGTCCGCCTGCTTGATTTCGCTGGTCGATTTTTTCACCAGCGTGATTTTTTTGCGCTCACCGGCAACAGTGCCGTGGCTGGTCTGCAGATAGCTCAGCAGTTTTTGCTTGTCTGACTCAGACAGCGTGTCCCCCGCCTGCGTGTTGGCGACGCCCGCGCTGGTCAATTGCTCGATCAGGTTGGCGGTGGACTTGTTCAATTCGGCTGCGAATTCAGCGACGGTGATGGTACTGGACATATGTGGTTTTCCTGAGGGCCTCCATGATCATTGCTCTTGAGCCGCTGACGGCGCAGGGGCCGTTGCAGCAGCATCAGAGGCGGCTTCTGGCGCATCCGGGGTAAACCAGTGCGCCCGGGCCGTCATGATCAGGGCCGTGGCCTCGTCCGCAGACTGGCCGGTGATATCGGTGAGTTCGTCAGTGGCCAGGTCTGCCAGTTCGTCGCGTGTTTTCACACCCGCTTCAATCAGTTTGGCCATCAGTTCCGGCGTCATGCCGTCCACGTCGCGCAGATTTTGCGAAACGCCTTCGGCATCTTCTTCTTTGGCAATTTCCATCGTGAGAAGTGCGTCTTTGGCGCGCGTGCGCAGCTCGTTGACGGTGTCTTCATCGAACGATTCGATTTCCAACATTTCCTGGATCGGCACGTAGGCCACCTCTTCCAGGCTGGTGAAACCCTCGGAAATCAGGATGTCGGCAATTTCCTCGTCCACGTCCAGCTTGGCCATGAACAGCTTGCGGCTGGAGTCAGTTTCGGTCGCCTGCTTTTGAGCAGATTCGTCGGCCGTCATGATGTTGATTTTCCAGCCCGTCAGCTCGGCGGCCAGTCGCACGTTCTGGCCACCACGGCCGATGGAGATCGCGAGGTTTTCCTCGTCCACCACCACATCCATGGCATGACGCTCTTCGTCCACCACGATGGATGAGACGTTGGCCGGTGCCAATGCACCAATCACGAACTGCGCAGGGTCTTCGCTCCACAGCACGATGTCCACACGCTCGCCGGCCAATTCATTGGTCACACCATTGACACGGGTGCCGCGCACGCCGACGCAGGTGCCAATCGGGTCAACGCGCTTGTCGTGTGACAACACAGCGATTTTGGCGCGTGAGCCCGCGTCACGGGCGCAGGATTTGATCTCCAGCAGGCCCTGTTCGATTTCAGGCACTTCCTGGCGGAACAGCTCGATCATGTACTCGGGCGCAGTGCGCGACAAGATGATCGGAGCACCGCGCAGGGTGGTGTCCACTTCCATAATCATGGCGCGAACGCGGTCACCGGAGCGCAGGTTTTCCTTGGGAATCATGTCGCTGCGGCGCAGACGACCTTCAACCCGACCCGACTCCACAATGATGTCACCCTTGTCCATGCGCTTGACGGTGCCTACAAAAATCTTGTCGCCGCGCGACATGAATTCGTTGAGCAGCATTTCACGTTCGGCATCACGGATTTTCTGCAAAATGACTTGCTTGGCTGCTTGTGCGCCAATGCGTCCGATGGGCAGGCTTTCCACCGGTTTTTCGATGTAGTCACCCTCTTCGATGTCCACGATCTCGTCGCGGGCATCGCTGACCAGCTCTTCACCTTCCGGGTTTTGCAGGCCTGCCTCATCGGGCACTACCAGCCAGCGGCGAAAGGTCTCGTAATTACCGCTGTCGCGGTCCACCACGACGCGGATGTCCACGCCCTCGGCATAGACTTTTTTGGTAGCGGATGCGAGCGCCAATTCAACAGCACCAAACACAACATCACGCTCGACATTTTTCTCACGCGAGATGGCGTCAACCAACATCAACAGTTCGCGATTCATTTCACAAGCCTGCCTTTCTTTTTTATTCGTCTGTGGCTACGTCAGTAGCGTCGTTTGCACCAGGCAAACTCTTGGGTTTTCGGCCCTTGAAATCCACCACCGGGGCCAGGCGCGCCTGGGCAATTTCATCCAGGGTAAAGCCAAGCGCCTGGAGCGGTGCGGGAATACGGTTCTTGCTGACTTTCTGGCCTGGTTTGACGGCAGGCTCGTCGCTCCATACGATTTGCCAGCCTGCCGGTGTTACCTCCGTCGCTGAAGCAGCCTGAGGGCGTTCGAGCGTGCCGCGGAACTTCTTGCGACTGGCGGCGACTGTGGAGCCGACGATGGCAACTGCCCCGATTGGCGCCTTCAGCGTGATGTCGATCAACTCGCCGGCAAACCGTTCGAAATCTTTTTCATGACGCAATGGGCGATCAATACCAGGCGACGACACCTCAAGCCGTGTGTACTGCGCACCTTCAACCTCAAGAACAAACTGCAGCTGGCGCGTGACCTTCTCGCAGTCTTCGGCATTGATGTGCTGCTCGATGAACCCGGCGACTTCAGGCGTGTAGGGCATGTCAATCGTCACACGAAGCAGCCCTCCACCGATGCGCTCAACATCCACCAGGTCGTAGCCCAACCCGGTCACAGTTTGTTCAATCGTTTCTTGTAAAGCCATTCAGGTTTAGAAAAATTCAGTCGGTGCAAATCAGGTTAAAAAGCGCTGTTTTCACTGGATTCAGGCGCATTTTTTTGCAGCCTCAAAAACAAACGCCCAAAAAAAATGGGCGGTGTGAACCCGCCCATTTGGTCGTGAAGCGCGTATTGTAGCGCGCTTCAGCCACTGTTGCAAACTACTTTCATGCGGCAGCGACAAGTATCTGGGTGTACGGGTGGCGAGGCGCATCCAGAATTTGCTGCACTGCACCAGACTCGATCACCTCACCATCTTTCATGACCATCACGTCATGCGCCATGGCCCGGATCACCTCCACATCATGGGTGATGAGCAAATAGCTCAGGCCACGTTCGCGCTGCAGGCGTTGAAGCAGCATCAACACCTGCTTTTGCACGGTCACGTCCAGTGCGCTCGTGGGCTCGTCCAGCACCAGCAGGCGCGGATTCACGATCAGGGCGCGGGCAATCGCCAAACGCTGGCGCTGCCCACCGGAAAACTCGTGCGGATAGCGCTGCAGCAACCCCGGAAACTGTGCGTCACTCAGACCTACTTCGGCCAGCGACTGCAGCACGCGCTCAGCCCTGTGTTGGTGACTCAGATGCGGCTCATGCACCAGCAATCCTTCCCCCACGATTGCCGCCACAGACAGGCGTGGTGACAACGACGAAAACGGGTCCTGAAAGACCACCTGAACCGACTGGCGCAGCAACTTGTCGCTGACGCTCCCCTGCCCCCAACGCCGACCCATGACGTTCAACTCCCCGGAAAACCCGAGCAAACCCAAGCAAGCCAGCGCCAGCGTCGATTTGCCCGAGCCAGATTCGCCGATGACCCCCATAGTCTTGCCGGGGGCAATGGTAAAAGCAGCGTCTTTCACAGCCACGAACTCCCCCTGTTTGAACCAGCCCCTGAAGCCGTTCAAAGCCACCGGGTAGGCCACCCGAAGCTGCCGGGCGCTCATCAGTGGGGCTGTGGTGTCGCCCTGCGAAGGGACTTCCGTCACATCCCGGGTGGGTCGGCTGTCCATGAGCTTGCGCGTGTAAGCGTGTTGCGGCCGGGCAAACACATCGGCAACCGGACCCGTCTCCACGATGCGGCCCCGCTCCATCACGGCCACGCGGTCGGCGAAGCGCCGCACCAGGTTCAGGTCGTGCGTGATCATCAGCACGGCCATACCCGTCTTTTGCTGCAACTCACCCAGTAGCGTCAGGATCTGGCTGCGCACCGTCACGTCCAGCGCGGTAGTGGGCTCATCGGCCAGCAGCAGCTTGGGGCTGCACGCCAGCGCCATGGCAATCATGGCACGCTGGCGTTGCCCGCCTGACAGTTGGTGTGGCAGCGCCCGGGCCCGACGCTTTGGATCCTGAATACCGGTACTTGCTATCAATTCAATAGCACCAGCGAATGCGTCTGCTTTGGCGACCCCTCGTTTTAGCTGCAGAACCTCGGCAATCTGGTTGCCCACACTGAACAAAGGGTTCAGCGCGGTCATGGGTTCCTGGAAAATCATGGCGATGTCCTGCCCGCGAATGCCGCGCAAGGCGCGCTCGGGCAACCCCAGCAAGTCAACCTCCCCCGATCGTCCCTGGAACGTCGCCCGCCCGCTGATGCTGGCGTTCTGCACCAGCCGCAGAAGGCTCAGCGCAGTGACGGTTTTACCGGACCCCGACTCGCCCACCAAAGCCAGTTTTTCACCGGGGGCGATGGTCAAATCAATGCCGTGGACCACGTCTTTGCCCTCAAACGACACACGAAGCTGGCGAACATCCAGCAAGGGCGGAAGCATCGGCGTCATGTGGCGATCTTTCGCGGGTCCAGGGCATCGCGCAGCGCGTCGCCCATGAAGGTCAGCAGCAGCAGCGTGGTGACCAGCACCGCAAAGGTCGACATGGAGATCCACCAAGCGTCAATGTTGGCCTTGCCCTGGCTGAGCAGTTCCCCCAGCGAAGGAGTGCCCGGCGGCACGCCTAGCCCCAGAAAATCCAGCGACGTCAACGCAAGGATCGCCGCGCTCATGCGAAAAGGCAAAAACGTGACCACGGGTGTCCTGCTGTTGGGCAGGATATGCCGCCACATGATCTGCAGGTTGCTCACGCCCAGCGCACGAGCCGCCCGCACGTAATCGAGTTGGCGGTTGCGCAAAAACTCTGCCCGCACGTAGTCTGACAAGCCCATCCATCCAAACAGGCTGAGCAAAAACAGCAACAGCGCCACGCTGGGCGCAAACACGGCGCTGAAAATGATCAGCAAATACAGCTCCGGCATGGAACCCCAGATTTCGATGAACCTTTGCGCCACCAAGTCAGTTTTGCCGCCTGCGTAGCCCTGCAGTGCGCCTGTGATGACTCCCACCACCACGCCGATGGCCGTCAACGCCAGGCCAAATAGCACGCTGAGGCGAAAGCCGTAGATCAGCTGCGCCAACAGGTCGCGGCCCCGGTCGTCGGTGCCCAGCAGGTTGTCCCTGGACGGCGCGGACGGGTTGGGTTCCTTGGCAAAGTAGTTGATGGTGCGGGGGCCGTAGGGGTTGGGCGGGTAAATCGCCCAGTTCTGCCCCTGCTGGAGCCGGGTTTTGATGAATGGGTCCAGGTAGTCTGCAGGCGTTTCAAAATCACCGCCAAAGGCTTTTTCCGAATAATCCCGGACCAGCGGGAAGTACAAGCTGCCCTGGTAGCTGACCACCAGCGGCTTGTCGTTGGACAAGACCTCGGCGAAAAGGCTGAGGACCACCAAGACTGCAAAAACCACCAGGCTGACAAACCCCAGGCGGCTTTGCCTGAAACGCCGCCACGCCCGAAGGCCAGGGCTGATGGATGCTGGCAAGGGCGATGAAGGACTAATCAAACTTGACACGCGGGTCCACCCAGACATAACAAAGATCACTGAACAGCTTGGTCGCCAGGCCAATCAGCGTGAACAGGTAAAGCGTGCCCAGCACCACCGGGTAGTCCCGGCGGATCACGCTTTCATAGCTGAGCAAACCCAGCCCATCGAGCGAAAAAAGCGTTTCGATCAACAACGAGCCGGTGAAAAACGCCCCGATGAAGGCCGCTGGGAACCCCGTGATGATGGGAATCAGCGCGTTGCGAAACACATGCTTGTACAACACCTGGCGTTCGCTCAGGCCCTTGGCGCGGGCTGTCAGCACGTACTGCTTGCGGATTTCTTCCAGGAACGAATTTTTGGTCAGCACCGCCGTTACGGCAAAACTGCCCAGCACCATGGCCAGCACCGGCAGCGTGATGTGCCACAGGTAGTCGGTGATGCGGGCACCCCAGCTCAGTGTGTCCCAGTTTGCGGACGTCAGGCCACGCAAAGGAAACCACTGCAGCTGCCCGCCAAAAATCACCAGCAAGCCCACCCCCAGTACAAAACCAGGGATGGCGTAACCCACCAGCACGACCACTGTGGTGACCAGGTCAAACCGGCTGCCCGCCCGCACCGCCTTGGCAATACCCAGCGGCACGGCGATCAGGTAACTGATGAAAAACGTCCAGAGCCCCAGGCTGATCGACACCGGCATTTTTTCCTTCACCAGCTGCCACACGTCCTTGTGCTGGTAGAAGCTTTTCCCCAAATCGAAGCGGGCAAACTGTCCCATCATTTGAATAAAACGCTCGTGCACGGGTTTGTCAAAACCGTACAGCGTCTTAATCTCGGCGATGCGCTCGGCGTCCACGCCCTGCCGCCCCCGGTAACCTGCCCCGCTGGCGGCGGCACTCTCACCGCCAGAGTCCCGACCCTGCAGCTGCGCCACCATCTGCTCCACCGGCCCACCCGGCACAAACTGCACCATCACAAAGGTCAGCAGCAGCACGCCGAACAGCGTCGGGATCATCAGCAGCAGGCGCTTGAGGATGTAGATGGGAAGGTGGCTGGCCATAGGTCAAGCTTTCTGGCGTGTGTGAAGCGAGCGCGCGAACGTCCCCTTCAAGCAAGGGCCGCGGGACTGGCTTTGCCAGATCGCAGGCGCAGCAGTCCCCGCGGGGGGCAGCGCAGTACACGCAGTGACAAGCGTGGGGGTCATTTAGCCCACCAGGTGCTCATGGCCCAGCTGTCAGCCTGGTAGAAAGGCGGAATCACTGGCGGCAGCACAAACTGGCCAGGCCGGTAACCGATCAAAAACGCGTCCCCGTAGTACTGCGGCACCGAGTAGTAGCCCAGCGTAAGCACACGGTCCAGCGCTCTGAGTGCAGTCGCCAGTTCAGGCCGGGTGGTGGCCGCCACCACCCGCTGCAGCAGCGCGTCCACCGCCGGGTCGGCAATGCCCCAGATGTTGGACGAGCCCGGGGTTTGGGCGGCCTTGGCGCCAAAACGCTCCAGCAGTTCGCCACCCGGCGCGGTGCTGCCTGGCAGGCGTGTGGTGGTGACCTCGAAGTCAAAGGCGTCCATTTTTTGCTTGCTCAGCGAAAAGTCCACCACGCGGTAACTCATCGTGATACCCAGCTTTTCAAGCGCTTTCTGAAAGGGCCCGACGATACGGATCAACGACGGCTGGTCACTCAAAAATTCCATGGTGAAGGCCTCGCCCTTGGCGTTGCGCAAGGCGCCATCGCGGTACACCCAGCCCGCCTGCTGCAACAGTGCCTGTGCCTGCCTCAGGTTGTCACGCAGGCTGCCCGGCGGCGTGGTGCTGGGGGATGGGGGCAATTCACCAAACACCTCCGGTCGCAGCTGGTCGCGCAGGGGCTCCAGCAGGGCCAGCTCATCAGGTTTGGGGCGGCCCGTGGCCTGAAACTCGCTGTTCGGGAAGTAGCCGTTCACGCGTTTGTAGATGCCGTAGAACAGCTGGCGGTTCATCCATTCAAAGTCCATGGCCAGGCCAATAGCCCGGCGGACCCGAACGTCCTGAAACTGCGGTTTGCGCAGGTTGAAGACATAGCCCTGAAAGTCACCCGGGTTGCGGTTTTCGAATGCACGTTTGACCAGCTCCCCCGAGGCGAACTGTTTGCCCGTGTACTGCCGCGCCCAGTTGCGGGAGATGAACTCCCGCAAAAAGTCGTATTCACCGGCTTTGAGCCCTTCAAAACGTGAGGTCTCGTCCAGGTATATCTTGAAGGTGATGCGGTCAAAGTTGAACTGGCCTTTGCGGCTGGGGAGGTTGATGCCCCAATAGGCTGCGTCGCGTACATAGGTGATGTCACGGCCCATGGCCGGGTTGTTGATCTTGTACGGGCCGGAGCCAATAGGGATCTCCGAAACGATCTTGTCAAAAGGCTTGGCCACTGCGCCAGGTGCCTGACCCCATGCCCGGCTGAACACGGGCATGCCGCCCACCACCAGCGGCAGCTCTGGGTTCGGCGTTGAAAAATCAAAACGCACGACGCGCTCTGACACCACCACCACGGCTTTGACCTCGGCGTAAATCGCACGGTACTGGGGGGCAGCCAGCTTGCTGGTCAGCTGCGTAAAGGAATGCAGCACATCGGCAGCCATCACCGGGCTGCCCGAGTGAAAACGGGCCTTCTCGTTCAGGTGGAACGTGGCGGACAGGCGGTCGGCGCTCACCTGCACGTCGTCGGCCAACAGGCCGTAGGCGGTGGTGGGCTCTTCCGAGTTGCCGGTCAGCAGGCTTTCAATCAGCAGGCTGCCAATGCCGTAGGGCGCGGTGCCGCGCAGCGTAAAGGGGTTGAACTTGTCAAAGTTGGTGGGCCGGGTGGGCGGCACCATGCGAATCTCGCCGCCCTTGGGCGCGTCCGGGTTCACGTACGCAAAATGGGTGAACCCGGCGGGGTACTGGATGTCCCCAAACTGGGCGTAGGCGTGCGCAGCCCAGGCGGCTGACGACGCCCCCAGCACCCCAAACCCCAGCAGCACTGCGGCCAGTGTGCGCAAAAGACTCAAACTCCACATGCGACAATTCTGCCCTACTTGAGTCGCTGGAGTTTGCCGCCGCAAGGGCTGCAAACCAAGGCTTGCCACCGCACACACTGGAGCACACACATGGGTCAAAACAACGGCTTTCTTCAAGGCAAAAAACTGCTGATCACGGGCGTTTTGTCCAACCGGTCCATCGCCTACGGCATTGCCCGGGCCTGCCATGCGCAAGGTGCTGAGCTGGCTTTCAGCTACGTCGGCGAGCGTTTCAAGGACCGCATCACCGAGTTTGCCGCTGACTTTGACTCGACCCTGATTTTTGACTGCGACGTGGGCAGCGACGAGCAGATCACTCAGATGTTCACCGACCTGTCGGCCACCTGGCCGACCTTCGACGGTTTTGTTCATAGCATCGGCTATGCACCGCGTGAAGCGATTGCCGGGGACTTTCTGGAAGGCCTGAGCCGCGAGGGTTTCAAGATCGCCCACGACATCAGCGCCTACAGCTTCCCGGCGATGGCCAAGGCCGCCCTGCCCTTCCTGAACGACAAATCGGCCCTGCTGACGCTGACCTACCTGGGCGCCATCCGCACGGTGCCCAACTACAACACCATGGGCATGGCCAAAGCCAGCCTGGAGGCGTCGGTGCGTTACATGGCCGAATCGCTGGGTAAAACCAAGGATGGCCGCAGCATGCGCGTCAACGGCATCAGCGCGGGCCCGATCAAAACCCTGGCCGCCAGCGGCATCAAGGGCTTCGGCAAGATTTTGAGCGTGGTGGCAGAAACCTCGCCCATCCGACGCAATGTGACGATTGACGACGTGGGCAACGTCGCCGCCTTCCTGATGAGCGACCTGGCGGCCGGCGTCAGCGCCGAGATCACCTACGTGGACGGCGGTTTCAGCCAGACGGTGGGTGGGATCGCCGAACCAGCGACGGCCTGATTGCTATATTTTTTATAGCATTACAGGCAATAAAGACCTTGGCAAAGGGCTTTATTCATCAATAAACCGTCTTTTTTTGACTCCTTGAAGGCTCCCATGGGCTGCTGGCACGACCTAGGACGATTGTTGGGCTGTTTGGTGGTGCTTGCCTGCACCGCCGCCGCACCATCGCTATCAGCCGCAGAACCGAAGCCAGCGCTGATGCTGGCAAACATCTATCACCCAGGTGTTCAGCTTCAGGACTACTGGGTCAGCGAAAAATACGACGGTGTTCGCGGGTTCTGGGACGGCAACCAGCTGCTGACACGCGGCGGTGAAAAAATTGCCGCACCGCCATGGTTCACGGCAGGCTGGCCCAATGTGGCTCTGGACGGTGAGCTCTGGGCCGGACGCGGGCACTTTTCAAAAGCCGTGTCGACCGTGCGCCAGCAACACCCCGGGCCAAGTACCGACGCAGACTGGCGCGGCATTCGCTTCATGGTGTTCGACCTGCCCGCACACGACGGACCGTTCACTGACCGCATCGCCCCATTGCAAAAAATCGTCGATGGCATCGGCCAGCCTTGGGTTCAGGCGGTGTCGCAAACACGCATTGCCAGCCACCTCGCCCTGCAGGCCTTGCTTCAAAAAACCGTCCGGCTGGGCGGTGAAGGGCTGATGCTGCACCGAGGCGATGCACCGTACAAAGGGGTGCGCAGCGACGATTTGCTCAAAGTCAAAACCCATGAGGATGCTGAAGCGCGCGTGGTGGCGCACATCCCCGGTAAAGGCAAATATGCCGGCCAGCTGGGCGCCCTGCTGGTGGAGCTGCCCGCCGTCCAGGGCCAGCCCGTCCGGCGCTTCAAGCTCGGCACAGGTTTCAGTGATGCACAGCGGCAAGACCCACCCGCCGTGGGCGCGCTGATCACCTACCGCTTCCGGGGCCTGAACGACAGTGGCACCCCGCGGTTTGCCAGTTTCATGCGGGTGCGAACCGACGGGCCCCAGTGAGCGCCATCGGCCTACCCGGCAATCGACTTATTTTTTCACGCAGTCGGCGTAGTAACGGGTCTTGCCTTTGGCATCAACCTGCTCGACCAAGCCGTGAATGTCGGTTTCAAAGCCTGGGCACTGGGCATTGAATTCACGGGCGAACTTCAGGTAGTCCACAATTTTCCGGTTGAACACCTCGCCCGGAATCAGCAACGGAATGCCCGGTGGGTACGGTGTGACCAACCCGACGGTGATACGGCCTTCCAGGTGGTCGATCTCCACCCGCTCGGTGCTGCGGTGGGCGATGTTGGCGTAGGCGTCGCTGGGCTTCATGGCCGCTTCCAGGTCGCTCTGGTAGACCTCGGTTGTCAAGCGGGCGATGTCGTACTTGGCGTACAGAGCATGGATGTGCTGGCACAGATCGGCCAGGCCCATGCGCTCGTACTTGGGGTATTTCTGGCAAAACTCCGGCAAGATGCGCGACATGGCCGCATTTTTGTCGTAGTCGTCCTTGAACTGCTGCAACGCCGTCAGCAAGGTGTTCCAGCGGCCCTTGGTGATGCCGATGGTGAACATGATGAAAAAGCTGTACAGGCCGGTTTTCTCCACGATAACGCCGTGCTCAGCCAAAAACTTGGTCACGATGCTGGCAGGAATGCCGGACTTGGCGAACTTGCCGTTGAGGTCCAGGCCCGGCGTGACGATGGTCGACTTGATCGGGTCCAGCATGTTGAAGCCGGTGGCCATCTGGCCAAAGCCGTGCCAGTTACTGGCCCCGTTCTTGGCGGTTTTGGCGCTGCGTGACTCGCCCTTGATGATCCAGTCCTTGGCCTCGCCAATGCCTTCCTCCACCAGCTTGTCGGGTCCCCAGACCTTGAACCACCAGTCAGCACCGTATTCCTCGTCAATCTTGCGCATGGCACGGCGGAAGTCCAGCGCCTCGGCAATGCTTTCCTCGACCAGTGCCGTGCCACCGGGTGGCTCCATCATGGCCGCAGCCACGTCGCAGCTGGCAATGATGCTGTACTGCGGCGAGGTGGAGGTGTGCATCAGGTAAGCCTCATTGAACAGGTGCCTGTCCAGTTTGACATTTTGTGAGTCCTGCACCAGCACATGGCTGGCCTGGCTGATGCCGGCCAGCAGTTTGTGGATCGATTGGGTTGCGTACACCACCGCGTTCTTCGGGCGCACGCGGTGCTTGCCCATCGAGTGGTAGCTGCCGTAGAACGGGTGAAAGGCGGCGTGCGGCAGCCAGGCTTCGTCAAAGTGCAGGTTGTCGATGTAGCCGTCCAGCATGCCCTTGATGGTTTCGGTGTTGTAGAGCACACCGTCGTAGGTCGACTGGGTCAGCGTCATCACCCGTGGCTTGACAGTGGCCGGGTCCACGCCCTTGAGCAGCGGGTTGGCTGCGATCTTAGCGCGGATGGCATCAGGCTCGAACTCGCTCTGCGGGATCGGCCCGATGATGCCGAAATGATTACGGGTGGGCTTCAAAAACACCGGAATCGCGCCGGTCATGATGATCGCGTGCAGGATGGATTTGTGGCAGTTGCGGTCCACCACCACCACATCACCCGGAGCCACGGTGTGGTGCCACACCATCTTGTTCGACGTAGACGTGCCGTTGGTCACAAAAAAGCAGTGGTCGGCGTTGAAGATGCGGGCGGCATTGCGCTCGCTGGCGCCGATGGCCCCGTCGTGGTCCAGCAGTTGGCCCAGTTCTTCCACCGCGTTGCAGACGTCGGCACGCAGCATGTTTTCACCAAAAAACTGATGGAACATCTGCCCGACCGGGCTTTTCAGAAAGGCCACACCGCCAGAGTGCCCAGGGCAATGCCAGGAGTACGAGCCGTCTTCAGCGTAGTCCAGCAAGGCCTTGAAGAACGGCGGCTGCACACCTTCCAGGTAACTTTTGGCTTCACGCAGGATGTGGCGCGCCACAAACTCGGGGGTGTCTTCAAACATGTGAATGAAACCATGCAACTCCCGCAGGATGTCGTTCGGGATGTGCCGCGAGGTCTTGGTTTCACCGTAAACGTAAATGGGCACGTCCAGGTTTTTTCGGCGTACTTCCACAATGAAATTGCGCAGGTTCAGCACTGCCGGGTCCAGGTCCGGGCCAGGGGTGAACTCTTCGTCGTCGATTGACAGGATGAAGGCGCTGGCGCGGCTTTGCTGCTGTGCAAACTGGGACAAATCGCCGTAACTGGTGACGCCCAGCACTTCAAACCCTTCGCTCTCAATGGCTTGCGCCAGCGCGCGAATCCCCAAACCGGAGGTGTTTTCAGAGCGGAAGTCTTCGTCAATGATGACGATGGGGAAACGAAATTTCATGGCGATGAGGGTGTTGGATGAAAACCAGACGGGGCCAGCCACACTGGCTGCAGCAGCGGCGGACGACCCCTTAAAAATCACAGAGTGTAGGGAAATATTGTGTCGCTTTGGCTGCCCCGTATGGCAATGGCCTCAGAATGTGATGTTCGACAGACAACGGGGACCGGCATGAATGAATCAGGAATTTGGTGGTTGCTCGCTGGCGCTGTGGTGGTGGCAGAGCTGGTTACTGGCACTTTTTACCTGCTTATGATGGCGTTGGGACTGGTCGCCGCTGCGCTGGGTGCGCACGCAGGACTTGGACTGACCGCTCAAATACTGGCAGCGGCGTTAATTGGCGGCGGTGCCGTGGCAGCGTGGCATTTCAAGCGCAGCCAGCAGCCCAAACCGCTGCCGGCCAGCGCCAACCGGGACGTCAATCTGGACATTGGCAGTGAAGTTATGGTCGGCGAATGGCGCAACGATGGCACGGCACTCGTCAAATTTCGTGGTGCGAACTGGACCGCCGTGGCAGCACAACCCGCAGACAGTACACAAGTGGGCCTCTTCACCATCACCGAACTTCATGGCAACCGCCTGACCGTCTCCAAGCAAACTGCGCACGCACATTGATCCGCGAAGACGGCCGATCACTTCACAAAAACGCTCACTTCAAGGGAATCGTCATGGGATTTGAAATTGCATTGGTCATTTTGGTCATCGCGGGGATTTTTATCGTGCGAAGCATCAAGGTGGTGCCCCAGCAAAACGCGTGGGTCATTGAGCGGCTGGGTAAGTACCACGGCAGCCTGACACCCGGCCTGAACTTCCTGGTGCCTTTTGTGGACCGCGTTGCCTACAAACACAGCCTCAAGGAAATACCGTTGGACGTCCCCAGCCAGGTCTGCATCACGCGGGACAACACCCAGCTGCAGGTCGACGGCATTTTGTATTTTCAGGTCACCGACCCGATGCGCGCCAGCTACGGCTCATCCAACTACATCGTGGCGGTCACCCAGCTTGCACAGACGTCCCTTCGTTCGGTGATCGGCAAGCTGGAGCTCGACAAAACTTTTGAGGAGCGCGACATCATCAATGCGCAGGTGGTCGCAGCGATCGATGAAGCCGCTCTCAACTGGGGCGTCAAAGTGCTGCGCTATGAAATCAAGGACCTGACACCACCCAAGGAAATCCTTCATGCGATGCAGTCACAAATCACGGCCGAGCGGGAAAAACGTGCGCTGATTGCCGCCTCCGAAGGTCGCAGGCAGGAGCAGATCAACATCGCCACCGGCGAGCGGGAAGCGTTCATTGCTCGATCCGAAGGCGCCAAGCTGGCGGCCATCAACAATGCCCAAGGCGAAGCAGCAGCCATCCTTGCCGTGGCGGATGCCAACGCCAAAGCGATCGAGATGGTCGCTGCAGCAATTCGCCAGCCAGGCGGTGAGCAGGCCGTGCAGCTCAAAGTAGCCGAAAAAGCCGTGGAAGCCTATTCGCAGGTCGCCTCGGACGCCACCACCACGCTGATCGTGCCCAGCAACATGACGGAGGTGGCCGCATTGATCACATCAGCCATGAAAATGGTGCAATCAAAGCAACCCTGACCGACGGCTTGGCTTGACCTTTTCAACGACTTCAACCTGCGCAGATCAACGCCCCCATGGAATCTAAAAACGTACTTGGCGCCGCACTGGTGCCCTGCTCCTATGACCCGCTGACGGGTTACTTTCGCGACGGTTGTTGCAACACCGACGAAAGCGACCGCGGTTCGCACCTGGTATGTGCCCGAGTGACACAGGCGTTTCTGGCTTTTTCACTGAAGCGCGGAAACGACCTGATCACGCCGAGGCCTGAGTACCGCTTCCAGGGACTCAAGCCGGGCGACCGCTGGTGTCTGTGTGTCAATCGCTGGCGCGAAGCCTTGGAGGCCGGTGTGGCACCACCTGTGGTGCTGGAGTCCACGCACGCCAACGCCCTGCGTGTCGTGACGCTTGAAACTTTCGAAAAACACCGATTTGTCTCGACTGTCCCGTAAGAACAACCCCGCGCCAGACTCGGCACATCGGGAACAGTGACTTTGCACTGCTATAATAAAGGGCTGGCGCGGAAGGGTGGATGAGCGGTTTAAGTCATACGCCTGGAAAGCGTACGTGGGGTTAAACCCACCGCGGGTTCGAATCCCGCCTCTTCCGCCAAATTGATCTCGTGCATACCTTTGATGGTATTGCAACAAAAAGCTCGGTACTACCGGGCTTTTTTGTTTTCAGGCGCCAGTGAACTTGCAGCACCCAGCCAAAACGTAAAAAAGCCACCCGAAGGTGGCTTTTTATTGTTACCTCAATGCCGATGCTGTTGATCAGTTCAAAGCGGATTTCTTGCCGTCTTTGTAAACGTACAAAGTAATCGCGGGATTTTTCAATTCGCCATTTGGCTCAAAGCCGATGGTCGTGGTCACGCCCTTGAAGTTGGTCTTCATCAGCTCAGCGGTGTAAACCTTGGGATCTGTGGAATTGGCACGCTTCATCGCGTCGACCAGCACAAAGGTTGCGTCATAGGTGTACGGGCTGTAAACCTGGAACTGGCTTGGGTACTTGGTGTCGTAGCGTTTTTTCCACGCTTCGCCGCCAGGCATTTTCACCAGGGATGCACCACCTTCAGCGCACACCACATTACCAATGGTTTTGGCACCCGCCGCGAGTTTGGCGAGTTCTGCGGTACAGATGCCGTCACCGCCAAAGTACTTGACGTTGCTCATGCCGAGCTGCTCCATCTGGCGCAACATCGGGCCGCCCTGTGGGTCCATGCCACCAAAAAAGATCGCGTCAGGGTTCTTGGCTTTGACTGCAGTCAAAATCGACATGAAATCCGTTGCCTTGTCGGTCGTGAACTGCTCATCTACCACCGTCATGCCCTTGGCCTGTGCGGTTTTCTTGAACACTTCAGCCACACCCTGGCCGTAAGCCGTGCGGTCATCAATGATGGCGACGCGCTTGAGCTTCAATGTGTCTGCCGCGTAGAACGCCAGACCAGCACCGAGTGCGTTGTCGTTGGCAATGATGCGGAAAACGTTTTTATACCCAGGCTTGGTCAAATTGGGGTTGGTGGCCGCGCCAGTGATCATGGGCACGCCGCAGTCGTTGTAGACCTTGGAGGCTGGAATGGTGGTGCCAGAATTCAGATGGCCCACAACGCCGGAGACTTTAGAGTCGCACAGCTTTTGTGCGGCAGCGGTGCCCTGTTTTGGGTCAGCTGCATCATCTTCAGCCACGATTTCAAACTTGACCTTCTTGCCGCCGATCGTCACGTTTTGCGCGTTCAGATCTTCAATGGCCATCCGCACGCCATTTTCGTTGTCTTTGCCGTAGTGGGCTTGTGACCCAGACATAGGCGCGACATGCCCGATTTTCACCACTGCGTCTTGTGCAGCAGCGAAGCCCGCGACCATGGCCAAGGCAGCTGCTACTGTCAGTTTTAGTTTCGTTTGCATAAAAACACTCCGATTAGGAAATTACCAATTAATGGTTGAGAAAGGGATGCGACTCAACACGGCAGAACATACCGCAATATTTGGGCCCGACGTATTAGCAACCGCCCTAGGTGCGCACCTCATAAGGGCATTTAAAGAGTCAGCAAGAACACTAATGCGAAACAGCCTTCAAGCAGTCTCGATGGAGGTCGCTAGGTTGTGTTGATTCAGCACGTAGCCCCGGCTTGCATAGTGCTTCCAGCGCTGCCGTGCAGCCAAGCGGTCCTGCTCATCCGCCGTCACGACCTCAATGACTCGCTCAAAACGCTGGAACTCCGTGGGCAACGTTTGACCCAAGTTGATCAGCACGCCATCGCGGTCCAGACCCGACAGCGAATCTGCAAGCACAACAGCCGACGAGGTGACTGTTGCGGCGGATGCCGTGCAAAGGCAGTGGGGCACGAAATCAACAGGTGAAACGCTCCACAACAACTCATCCAGTTGCGCCAGCACCTGCGGCTCCCCGGTCACCACCACCGACGCACCTTTTTGATAGGCCTTGCGCAGCAACCGACAGCTGTAGGCCAGCCGATCGGGCACGTTGAAATGGAAGGTGATGTCGGTCATTCCGGCTTGGCGGTGCTTGAAGATTTCTTGGACTTCGGCACGGCAGTCAAGGGCTGCACCTTGATTGGCACAGGAACATGCGCCAGCAGGTAATTCAACAGCAGTGGAACGGGTCGGGCCGTCGCGCCCTTGGCGCTGCCACTCTTCCAGGCCGTGCCAGCAATGTCCAGATGCGCCCAAGAAAAACCACCCGCAAAACGCTGAAGAAATCTGGCAGCAGTGATCGCTCCGCCCGCCCGCCCACCGATGTTGGCCACATCCGCAAAACTGGTTTTAAGCCCTTCCGCGTACTCGTCATCCAGTGGCATGCGCCAGCACAGATCCATTGATTTTTCGCCCGCCTCCAGCAGCGACTGGGCCAGGGCATCGTCCGGAGAAAAAAGCCCTGAACGAACACCGCCCAAGGCGACCACACAGGCACCCGTGAGCGTCGCAATGTCGATCACAGCCGAAGGTTTGAAACGTTCGGCATACGTCAGCGCATCGCACAGCACCAGCCGCCCTTCGGCGTCCGTGTTCAGCACCTCGATGGTCTGCCCACTCATGCTGGTGATCACATCCCCAGGCTTCACTGACCGGCCATCGGGCATGTTTTCACAGGCGGGAATCAGACCAACTACATTGATCGCAGGCTGAAGATCAGCCAGCGCACGGAACACACCCAGCACCGACGCGGCACCACACATGTCGTACTTCATTTCGTCCATCTCGGACGCTGGTTTGATGGAGATGCCGCCCGTGTCAAACGTAATGCCCTTGCCAATCAGCACCACCGGGGCACTCGAGCGGGCAGCGCCGTTGTAGTGCAACACGATAAAGCGCAACGGCTCGTCGGAACCCTGCGCCACGGCCATGAACGAACCCATACCCAATTTGCTGACTTCCTTGGGCCCCAGAACCTCGACCTTGATGTTGTCCAGCTTGCCAAGCTGCTGTGCCGCACCAGCGAGCAAGGCAGGTGTGGCGTAATTGGCGGGTCGGTTGGCCCACTCTTTGGTGAGGTTCATGCCGTTGACCAGCGCTTTGGCGCGGTCAAAGCCCGGCGCCGCCCGCGACACACTGTTGACCCCCATCACCAACCGCTCCAGTTTGGAAGTGGTTGTTTTACTGACACTGGATTTCGTGGTGTTGTACGTGTAGAGCGCATCACCGCAGGCCACCACGGCGGTCCCCACCGTTGCGGCGGCAATTTCAGGTGAAAGATTGCCCAAACCACTCAGGCACACAATGACCTTGCGCGCGTTGCTGGCCTTGACACCCCCCATGGCGGCCATCACGGCGGCACGCACATTTTTGGCACTCCCATCACCGCAACCCAGCAGCACCAGGCGGGTGGCTGTGATGCCGGGAAGCCGATAAGCATTCAGGAGCTTTCCAGGCTTCGCTTCAAAATCCCCAGCCTTGATGGCCGAGCTGATGAGAAGGGATACCGCATCGTCGCCAGTGGGCATGTCCGCAGGCACAAGCACCAGCAAGGCATCACATTTCTCACTGCAAATACGGGCCAGGGAAAGGGGTTTGAGTTCAAAGTCCATAATTCGCGGTTGGTTGGTTCAAAACAAAATCAAAACAAAAATCAGCATCACTCGAAGTAGAAGCGACCGTTCAAAGCAATGTTATTCCAATCCTCAATTCGCAGAGAACTGGCACGCAGTTTCGGCGCCACCGTCGTCGTTCTGGTCACCATCGTGATGACCATCGTGCTGATCCGCACCCTGGGCCAGGCTTCCCGGGGTTTCATCAACCCCCAGGACGTGATGTTGTTCATGGCCTATTCGGCACTGGGCCGACTGCCGACCATCCTCACGCTGTCGCTGTTCATCTCCATGGTCAGCGCCTTGTCCCGCATGTACCGCGACAGTGAAATGGTCGTGTGGTTCACCAGTGGGCAAAGCCTGGCTGCTTTTTTAAGGCCCTTGTTCCGGTTTGCATGGCCCGTGCTGGTGGTGGTCGCCATGTCGTCGCTGTTTGTCTGGCCGTGGGCCAACCAGCAGACCAAGGACATGCAGATCCGGTACGAGCAGCGCGGTGACCTCGACAGGGTCGCCCCTGGGCAGTTCCAGGAGTCATCCGGCGGCAACCGTGTGTTTTTCATCGACCGCAACTCGGGTGCGCAGCAAGGCGGCACCAATGTGTTCATTGCCGCCACTGAAAAAGGCAAAAGCTCTGTCACCACTGCGCAATCCGGCCGGGTTGAAACCCGGGACAGCGCCCAGTTCCTGATGCTGGAGAACGGCCAACGACTGGAAAATACCGTGGGTCAGACGGCATTGAAGATCAGCGAGTTCGAGGAATACGGCACCCGCACGGGGGATTCGAGCGTGCTGGGCTCGCGCCCGTCCGAGTCCAAGCTCCTGTCCACGCGCGATCTGATCAAGGCGCCAACCCGCGCGAATTTGGGGGAGCTGGCCTGGCGGGTCGGGCTGGCCCTGTCTGCGCTGAACTTTGTCGTTCTGGCGGTGGCGCTGTCCAGTGTGAATCCGCGGGGTGGGCGCAGCGGCAACATGCTGTTTGTACTGCTGGCCTTTGTGGTCTACAACAACTTGCTCAATCTGGGACAAAGCTGGATCTTGGTTGGCCTGGTCAGCTTTGGCCAGTTCCTGCTGGCGCTGCATGGTGGCGTGCTGCTGCTGGCCATTTTGTGGCTGGCCAAACGCCACTACAACTGGACCCTCAGGCCTGCTCGCCCCCCTGCGTCGGCGCAAGCCATGCCCGTGCGCGCCTTGCAGGAGGCACGATGAAAACCGTGCGCCGCCTGATTTATGGCGAAGTGCTGGCTGCCATTGCCCTGGTCGCGGTCGGCTTCCTCGCCCTGTTTTTCTTTTTTGACCTGGTGGACGAGCTTCAGTACCTGGGCCGCAACAACGGGCTGAGCAGCACCGCCGATGTGTACCAGATCAGGCACGCGCTGCTGTATGTGGTGCTGCTGATTCCCAACCATCTCTATGAGCTGCTGCCCATTTCCGTTTTGATTGGCACCATTTTTGTGATGTCGCGGCTGGCGCAAAGCTCCGAGTACACGATTTTGCGCACCAGTGGCCTGGGCCCTTGGAGAGCGCTGAAGCTGCTGCTGGCACTCGGTGCATTTTTTGTGGCGCTGAGTTTTGTGGTCGGTGACTACGTCGCACCCGCGTCCGAGCGCCTGGCCCAACTGCTCAAAGGCCGCTACCAAGACCGCATCACCGTGGGCCAGACCGGCGCCTGGCTCAAGGAAAAGCAAGGCAACGCCAGCTATGTGGTCAACGTGAAAGCACTGACGCCGGACAACGCCATGCAGGGCGTTCGGATTTTTGAGTTCAATGCCAAAGGCCTGATCACCTCAACCACCCAGGCACCCTTGGCCACCTTTGCCAGCGGCAACACCTGGCTGCTGCAACAGCCCGCCGGCACAGACTTTGTGGTGCCCACCACCTCAGACCCCACCGCTGCCGCCGCAGCGGCTCAGGTCAAACGCACCAGCCAGGACAGCACCGCCTGGCGCACCGACCTCACCGCAGAAATGGTGTCTGTCGCGCTGCTCAAACCCGAGCGCATGGGCACCATCGACCTCTACAACTACGTGCGCCATCTTGACGCCAACGGCCAAACCGCCCAGCGCTATGAAATCGAGTTCTGGAAAAAAGTGTTTTACCCGCTCAGCTGTTTTGTGATGGTCATGCTGGCGCTGCCTTTTGCCTACCTGCACTTCCGGTCCAACGGCATTGCCAGCTACGTGTTTGCGGGCGTGATGATCGGTATCAGCTTTTTCCTGCTCAACAACGTGTTTGGCTATATCGGCAACCTGCGCAACTGGGTGCCTTGGCTGGCCGCTGCCACGCCGGGCCTGCTGTACATGGCGGTGTCACTGGGTGCCTTCGGGTGGCTGGTATTCAGACGCTAGTCCTGCCATAGGGCTGCACCGGCTTTTTTATCCTTTTATTTGTCGATTCCACATGACCTCTCCCCTCGCAGTGGCGCCCGCCGTCATCCTGTTTGCCCATGGTTCGCGCGACCCGTTGTGGCGTCTACCCATTGAGGCCGTAGCGGCGCAAATCCGAAACCAGCAGCCCGGCGCAGCCGTGCTTTGTGCCTACCTGGAACTGTGCACCCCGTCCTTGCCAGAAGCCGCTGCTCAGCTGATTGCCGAAGGCGCGAGCCACGTCAGGGTGTTTCCACTGTTTTTCGGGGTGGGTAAACATGCGCGCGAAGACCTCCCGTTGCTGATGGACGAGTTGCGTGCGGCCCACCCTGAGGTTCAGATCGACCTGTTGCCCACCGCAGGCGAATACCCTCAGGTCACAGCATTGATGGCCAGCATCGCCCTGGCCTGACGCTTCTGCACCAGCGGGGCCCTAGAGAGTAGAACGGATTGTTTAGCCTTTTATTGGCATAATAATCGAATTCATCAGCTACTATTTGATATGAACTTACACCAATTCCGGTTCGTTCAGGAGGCCGTGCGCCGCAACCTGAACCTGACCGAAACAGCCCGCGTGCTGCACACCTCCCAGCCCGGCGTGTCCAAAGCCATCATCGAGCTGGAGGAGGAACTGGGCGTCGAGATTTTTGCGCGCCACGGCAAACGCCTCAAACGTGTCACCGAGCCCGGCGAGCATGTGCTCAAAAGTATCGAGCTGATAATGCGCGAGGTGGGCAACCTCAAACGCATTGGCGAGCAGTTCTCGGCGCAAGACAGCGGCACTTTGTCGATTGCCACCACCCACACCCAGGCCCGGTACGTGCTGCCCCAGCCCGTGGCGCGGCTGCGCGAGGCGTTTCCGAAGGTCAACGTCAGCCTGCACCAGGGCTCACCGGACCAGGTGGCCCGCATGCTGATTGATGAGGTCGCTGAAGTCGGCATAGCCACCGAGTCACTGACGCACTACCCTGACCTGGTCACCCTGCCCTGCTACGAATGGCAGCACATGCTGGTCGTGCCGGTTGACCACCCCCTGGCGCGCAAGGCCGACATCACGCTGGACGACCTGGCGCTGGAGCCACTGATCACCTACCACCCGTCCTTCACTGGGCGTACCCGCATTGACCAGGCGTTTGCGGCCAAGCGCCTGCAGCCCCGCATCGCCCTGGAAGCGATTGACTCCGATGTGATCAAAACCTACGTCCGCCTGGGCCTGGGTGTCGGTATCGTGGCGGAAATGGCCATGGGCGGTGACGGCACCAACAACGATTTGCAAGCCATTCCAGCGGGCTCATTGTTTGGCGTGAATGTGGCGCGCATTGCCTTCAAGCGCAGCGCCTACCTGCGCAATTTTGTGTATAAATTTGCCGAACTGGTCAGCCCCAAACTTGACCGCGCGCTGATTACCCGCGCCATGTCCGGCCACCTTGAAGACCCGGTGGAAGCATCATGACCTTGGCCACACCCTACACCCCTGTTCTGCGGTCCCGCCTGCCCGACGTGGGCACCACCATCTTCAGCGTCATGTCGGCCCTGGCCACTGAGCATGCCGCCGTGAACCTGGGCCAGGGCTTCCCGGACTTTGACTGCGACCCGGCACTGGTGCAGGCCGTGACCAGCGCCATGACGTCTGGCCTGAACCAGTACCCACCCATGCCCGGCGTGCCGGCGCTGCGCCAAGCCATCAGCACCAAGCTGGCGGCGCTGTACGGCGGCCACTACGACGTGGCCACTGAAATCACCGTCACGGCTGGGGCCACGCAGGCCATCATCACCGCCATCCTGTCCATCGTCCACCCGGGCGATGAGGTTATCGTGTTGGAGCCCTGCTACGACAGCTATGTGCCTAACATTGAGCTGGCAGGCGGCACAGTGGTGCGGGTGCCCTTGACGCCCGGCACGTTCCGACCCGACTTTGACAAGATCGCCAACGCCATCACCCCGCGCACCCGGGCGATCATCGTCAACTCACCGCACAACCCCAGCGCCACGGTATGGACCCGCGGCGACATGCTCAAGCTGCAGGACATCCTGGCCTCCACCGAGGTGCTGCTGATCAGCGACGAGGTGTATGAACACATGGTGTTTGATGCCGACAAGGGCCAAACACACCACAGCGCTGCGAGTTTTCCAGGGCTGGCCGCGCGGGCCTTCATCGTAAGCAGCTTTGGCAAAACCTACCATGTCACCGGCTGGAAGGTCGGCTACGTGGCCGCACCCGCCGCGCTGACTGCCGAGTTCCGCAAGGTGCACCAGTTCAATGTCTTCACCGTCAATACACCCGTGCAGCACGCACTTGGCGCCTACATGGCCGACGCGCAGCCCTACCTCGGGCTGCCCGCGTTTTACCAGCGCAAGCGCGACCTGTTTCGCGCTGGGTTGGCTCACACCCGTTTCAAGCTGCTGCCCAGCGAAGGCAGCTACTTTCAGTGCGTGGACATCTCCAGCGTCAGTGACCTGAACGAGGCTGATTTTTGCCAGTGGCTCACCACCGAGATCGGCGTCGCGGCGATCCCGCTGTCGGCGTTTTATGGCAGCGGCTTTGACCAGCGGGTGGTGCGGTTCTGTTTTGCAAAAAAAGACGCGACGCTGAACACGGCGTTGGCGCGGCTGGCCAAACTGTAGTCCGGTCCTGACCCGGACACGGGGCGTCGGACTGCTTGAGACAACCAGCGCGGCGACAAGAATCAAGGCACTTAATTACAAGGAGCCTTTTCATGTCCCTCTCGCTCATCCTGCTGATCGTTTTGATCCTGATCCTGGTCGGTGCCCTGCCCACCTGGGGCCACAGCCGAAGCTGGGGTTATGGCCCCAGCGGTGGCCTGGGCTTGGTCGTCATCATTCTGATCGTGCTGCTGCTGATGGGCCGGATCTAGTCGCACCGAATCCATGACAACGGGGCTTTGATGGCCCCGCCGGCAAATTAATGAAGCCTGGTCTCAACTGTTCAGTTGTTGCCAGGCTTTTTCCATTCTTTTGACGCTGACCGGCTGCGGCGTGCGCAACTCCTGCGCAAAAAAGCTGACCCGCAACTCCTCCAGCAGCCACCGAAACTCCTGCATGCGCGCGTCTGTGGCACCCTTGCGTTCGGCCACCAGCCGCCAGTAGCGCTGGTCCTGCGGTTTCAGCTCGGCCATGCGGGCCGCGTCGCGCGCCGGGTCGGCCCGGTATTTGTCCAGCCGCGCGGTGATCGCCTTGAGGTAACGCGCGAAGTGCTGCAATTGCCCGTAAGGCGTGACTGCCAGGAAGCGCTTGGGCACCAGGCGCTGCAGTTGCACCGCCGTGTCCGCCACTGCCTCGGCCGCGTTTTTGGTGTCCTTGATCTTGCGCTGCGCCGCCACGAACTCCGTCAGAATACCAGCGGCCAAACGCGCCACCTCGCTGGCAATCAGCGTCAGGCGGCCCCGGCCCTCGTCCACGCGTTTTTTGAATTCGGCCTCGTTGGTGGGCAGCGGATCGAGCAAAAAGGCCCGGTCCAGCGCAACTTCGATGATCTGGTCACGCAGCTCTTCCAACGTGCCGCCGCCCGAGTTGTCGGCTGCGCGGCCCACCAACATGAAGCTCGTGGCCATCTTCTGCAGGTCGGGCAGGTTTTTTTCCAGGTACTTGAGCGCGTCCTTGATCTGCAGGGAAAACAACCGCCGCAGCCCCGCCCGGTGTTTGCTCGCCGCCATGTCGGGCTCGTCAAACACCTCGATCGTCACCGCGTGGCCCAGGTCAATCAACGCCGGGAAGCCAATCAGGGTTTGTTTGCCCTTGCTGATTTCCATCAGCTCGGGCAGCTCGCCAAACGACCAGCTGGTGTAGCTTTCCGGTTGCCTTGGCGCTATCTTTTCAATAGCACTCCGGGATTCAAACACCTTGGCTGGCGCACGATTTGACTCAGAATTGGGTGTTTGAAGGCCCGCTGCGGGTGATTTGGCGAGGTTTTTAAGCCCCGCCAAGGCCTGAAACGCCCCCCGCGCCTGCGACCCCAACTCGCCCTTGAGCGCGCCCAGGTTGCGGCCCGTGCCCAGCTGGCGGCCATGCTCGTCCAGCACCCGGAAGTTCATGAACAGGTGCGGCGGCAACATGTCCAGCTTCAGGTCGCCCCGTTTGATGTCCAGCGAGGTCGCGTCACGCACCCATTTGAGCACCGCGTCTGTGAGCGAGCCACTGCCAAACACGGCCGGTGCGTTCAGCTGCTCGGCCATGCGCGTGGCCGTGTCGGGCAGGGGCACCAGGCGCGAACGCGGGCGCTGGTGCAGGGTCTTAATCAGCGCCTGCACCTTGTCCTTGAGCATGCCGGGCACCAACCACTCGCAGCGCTCCTCATTGACCTGGTTCAGCGCAAACAAGGGCACGTCCACCGTCACGCCGTCCTTGCTGTCGCCGGGCTCGTGCAGGTAGGTCACTGAACAATCCACCCCGCCCAGTCGCAGCGTTTTGGGAAAAGCCAGCGTGGTGATGCCAGCCGCCTCGTGGCGCATCAGCTCTTCCTGCGTCAGCATGAGCAGCTGCGGCTGCCGCCGGACCTCGTCCTTGTACCAGGCCTCACAGCTGGCACCGCTGCACACATCGGGCGGCAGCTGCTGGTCATAAAACGCATAGATCAGTTCTTCGTCAACCAGCACATCCTGCCGACGCGCCTTGTGCTCCAGGTCCTGCACGCGGGCAATCAGCTTTTCATTCGCGGCCAGAAACGGCAGCTTGGTGTCCCAGTGGCCGGCCACCAGCGCTTCGCGGATGAAAACCTCCCGCGCGGCCACCGGGTCCACCCGGCCAAAGTTGACGCGGCGGCCGTTGTAGATCACCAGGCCGTACAGCGTGGCCCGCTCCAGGGCGGTGACCTGTGCAGCTTTTTTCTCCCAGTGCGGGTCCAGCAGCTGCTTTTTGAGCAAATGCCCGGCCACCTGCTCCACCCACTGCGGCTCGATGTTGGCAATGCCGCGGCCAAACAGGCGTGTGGTTTCGACCAGCTCGGCCGCCACAATCCAGCGGCCTGGTTTTTTGCTCAGCTTGGCGCCCGGGTGGCGGTAGAACTTGATGCCCCGCGCGCCCAGGTACCAGTCTTCTTCCTCGTTTTTCTGCCCCATGTTGCCCAGCAGGCCGCACAGCATGGACAAGTGCAGTTGCTCGTAGCTGGCCGGTTGGGTGTTCATGTCCCACCCCTGCTCACCCACCGTACTGACCAGCTGGGAATGGATGTCGCGCCACTCGCGCACCCGGCGCATGTTGATGAAGTTGTCACGCAGCAGGTTCTCATGCTGGCGGTTGGTGAGCTTGTGCACCGCGTCATGGCCGCCACGGGAGTCACCCAACCACTTCCAGAGCTTCAGGTAGCCCACAAACTCGCTTTTCTCGTCGTCAAACTTGGCGTGGGCCTGATCGGCCTGGGCTTGTTTGTCCATGGGCCGGTCGCGCACGTCCTGCACGCTCAGAGCGCTGGCAATCACCAGCACTTCGTCCAGTGCGCCGCGCGCTTTGGCCTCCAGAATCATGCGGCCCACGCGCGGGTCCAGCGGCAACTTGGCCAGCGTGCGGCCCACAGCAGTCAGCTCGTTGTCGTCGTCCACCGCGCCTAGCTCGGCCAGCAGCTGGTAGCCGTCGGCCATGGCGCGGCCCTGCGGCGGCTCGATGAAGGCGAAGTTTTCAATCGCCCCCAGGTGCAGCGCCTTCATGCGCAAGATCACGCTGGCCAGCGAGCTGCGCAGAATTTCCGGGTCGGTGAAGCGCTGCCGGCCGTTGAAGTCCTGCTCGTCGTACAGGCGAATGCAAATGCCGTCGGCCACCCGTCCACAGCGCCCGGCGCGCTGGTTGGCCGCCGCCTGGCTGATCGGCTCGACCATCAGCTGCTCGACCTTGCTTCTGAAGCTGTAGCGCTTGACGCGCGCAGTGCCAGCGTCGATCACGTACCGAGTGCCCGGCACCGTGAGCGAGGTTTCGGCCACGTTGGTGGCCAGCACGATGCGCCGCCCGGTGTGGCCGTCAAAAATACGGTCCTGCTCGGCGGGGCTCAGGCGGGCAAACAGCGGCAGCACCTCGGCATTGCGCATCAGCACCTGGTGCGACAGGTGTTTGCGCAGGTGGTCAGCCGCCTCGCGGATTTCACGCTCACCCGGCAAAAACACCAGAATGTCGCCCGCGCTGTGTGGGCTGAGCCACAGCTCGTCCACCGCATCGGCAATCGCGTCGTTCAGGTCGTAGTCGCGGGCTTCCTCAAAGGGCCGGTAGCGCTGCTCAACGGGAAACATGCGCCCCGACACCATGATGACCGGCGCCGGCCCTTTGGCCCCCGCAAAGTAATCTGCAAACCGCTTCGCATCGATAGTCGCCGATGTGATGATGACCTTCAGGTCTGGCCGGCGCGGCAGCAGCTGGCGCAGGTAACCCAGCAAGAAGTCGATGTTCAGGCTGCGCTCGTGCGCCTCGTCGATGATGATGGTGTCATAGGCGTTGAGCAGCGGGTCGGTCTGGGTTTCCGCCAGCAAAATACCGTCGGTCATCAGCTTGACGGACGCGTCCCGGCTCAGGCGGTCCTGAAACCGCACCTTGAAGCCCACCACGTCGCCCAGCGGGGTTTTCAGCTCCTCGGCAATGCGTTTGGCCACGCTGCTGGCCGCAATGCGACGCGGCTGGGTGTGGCCGATGAGCTTGGCGCGCTGACCAGGGGCATAGTTGAGCTTGCCGCGCCCCATGCTCAGCGCAATTTTGGGCAGCTGGGTGGTTTTGCCCGAACCGGTTTCACCGCAGACGATGACCACCTGGTGGGCCGCAATGGCGGCGGTGATTTCATCGCGTTTGCCAGAAACCGGCAGCGACTCAGGAAACGTGATGACGAGGGGAGATGTAGAGGACTGCAACAAGACCAACCGGAAGGTGAAACAAGCAAACAAGAGCGCGCCAGACCCCACGCCGGGCGCAATCACTGATTATCGGTTCTGCCGCCCGATCAGTGTGCCGCGAGGGGCGCGCCCACAATTTCGCCCCGGTCGTCGTCGTACCAAGCCACGCGGCTGGGAAAACTCCAGGCTGTACGTGACATGCCCCGCACCATCGCCACCGCCTTGGCCGCACGGGCGTCCACCCGCCAGACCCGCTGCACCCCCACACCGACCTCCGCCTCCCAGCGCGTCTGATGGCGGGCGGTGCTCATCGCCTCCGAGCTGGTGTGCAACACCACCGAGCGGGACAGGCTGACTTGCACCGCCCGCGCCAGCTCCAGCAGCGTCTGGCTCGCCACACTGCCGCGAACCAGCAGCAAAAAGCTGTCATCGGCCAGCCGACCCATGTCGACATGGGCGGGCACGGTGCGCCGCAGCCGGCCCGCACAGACAAACAGCGCATGGTTTACCGCCGCCTGCCCATACAGGTTCTGCAGCACCGGCAGGTTGCCAATGGACACCACGATCATGCCCATCGGCACCGGCTCGTCGTGGTGGTTCTTGAAGGCCTTGCCCACCATGTAGCCGGTGGCGCTGTGCGAGCGCATGCGGGTCACCGGGTCATGACTGGGGCCGTGGGCCATCACCTCCCGAAGCTCGATCAGGTAGTGGTAGCGCATCCACAACACGCAGGCGACGAGCGCCATGTAGGCGGTGGCCGCCACCGCGCTGAAGGCATGCACCGGCCAGGGGACGTCGCTGCGGCTCAGGGCAATCCAGCCCAGCCCGGCCAGCGCCAGCAACATACAAACCACACCGGACAACAGCACCCACGCCAGCCGGTCACCCCGCAGGGCACTGCGAACACTGAACACCAGCGCGAACAAGCCCGCCGCACCACACACCGCCAGGCCCAGCTTCAGCGCCTGCACCGGCGGCAACAGGCTACTCACGGCCATCGCCGCAGCAGCCAACACCGCCAGAATGGCCAGGACACGCCGCCGGAACGCAGTAACCCGCAGCAGACCCAGGATGGACAACAACATGTAGAACAGCGGCAACGCCACCACGATGCTCACCAGCGCCAGGCAGCGCTGCAGCCTGGCCTCCCCCTCAATCGGCAGAGCCCCCAGAAAAGCCAGCACAAACATCGCCGACAGGACGGCGGCCAGGGCCGCATTCAGTCCAATGCGATGGAGCCGCCGAACCAACGCCAGCACGGCACCCGCCAGCGTCAGTGCCGTCGCACCGAAGTAGCCGCCCCAAAACCCGAAAATATAGTTAGTCATAGCGCCAGTTCCCCGCTCCCTTGGCACCGATTAGACACGCGTCCTGATGACACCGCTGCCGCGCCGGGTGTCCCTTACACTCATTTCACTATTGGCCCTGTCCCCGCACCCTGGACAGTCGCTGGCCTGACGAGTCGCCCTCGCCATGCACCCTTCTTGCCAATCCCCCTTGCCATCGAAAGCACCCCCATGTCTGCCGTGTTCAATTTCACCTTTGTGCCCTGGTTCCGCTCGGTGGCGCCCTACATCCACACGCACCGTGGCAAGACCTTTGTGGTGGGCATGGCCGGTGAAGCGATTGCCGCTGGCAAGCTGCAACACATCGCGCAAGACCTGGCGCTGATCCAGAGCATGGGCGTGAAGATCGTGCTGGTGCACGGCTTTCGGCCCCAGGTGAACGAACAGCTTCTGGCCAAGGGGCATGTGCCCAAATACTCGCACGGCATCCGCATCACGGACGAGGTGGCGCTGGACTGCGCCCAGGAAGCCGCTGGGCAGTTGCGTTATGAAATTGAAGCCGCTTTCAGCCAGGGCCTGCCCAACACGCCCATGGCCGGGGCCACGGTGCGGGTCATTTCAGGCAACTTCCTCACTGCGCGGCCGGTGGGCATTGTGGACGGCGTGGACTTCAAACACTCGGGCCTGGTGCGCAAGGTGGACGTGGCGGGCATCACCCGCACGCTGGACTTTGGCGCGATGGTGCTGCTGTCACCGTTTGGCTTTTCACCCACCGGGGAGGCCTTCAACCTGAGCATGGAGGAAGTCGCCACGTCTGTGGCCATCGCCCTGCAGGCAGACAAACTCATCTTTTTGACCGAAACCCCGGGCCTGCGCATCAACCCTGACCAGCCCGAGAGCGAAGACAACCCGATTGACACCGAGCTGCCCCTGGCCGCCGCCGAGCTGCTGCTGGCCAACGCACCCGCTGCGCAAAGCCCGCTGGACACCGCTTTTTACCTGCAGCACTGCGTCACCGCCTGCAAAGCCGGGGTGGAGCGCAGCCACATCCTGCCGTTTGCGGTGGACGGCTCGCTGCTGCTGGAGGTGTATGTGCATGACGGTATTGGCACCATGGTCATCGACGAGAAGCTCGAAAGCCTGCGTGAGGCCACGGGCGACGACGTGGGCGGCATTTTGCAGCTGATCGAGCCGTTTGAAAAAGACGGCACGCTGGTCAAACGCAACCGCACGGAAATTGAGCGCGACGCCAACCTGTACTCCATCATCGAGCACGACGGCGTGATCTTTGCCTGCGCCGCTTTCTACCCCTACCCCGAGGCCAAAACCGCCGAAATGGCGGCACTGACGGTGTCACCGCAAAGCCAGGGCCAGGGCGACGGTGAAAAAATCCTCAAACGCATTGAGCAGCGGGCGCGTGCGGCGGGCCTGCAAAGCATTTTTGTGCTGACCACGCGCACCATGCACTGGTTCATCAAGCGCGGCTTTGTGCAGGTGGACCCAGAGTGGCTGCCCGAAGCCCGCAAGCGCAAGTACAACTGGGACCGCAAAAGCCAGGTCCTGGTCAAAAAGCTGAGCTGAACGGTCAGGTCGTTGCCGCCGGCTCGGCGGCTGGCAGGCGCTGGTGGTGTTCAAAAAACTCCCACAGCATCAGGGACGCGTTGGGCCCGGCGCGCTGGGTGAAGTCCACGCTTTCGTCGCCGCCGCTCCAGGCATGACCCAGCCCGGCGACTTTGCAATGCACCACGTAGGGCTTGCGTTTGGCGTACCAGGTGTCGGTGTGGTGCGCCGGGCGAGGGCTGCGCCCCGTCAGGCGGCCCGCGTACAAACGCCGCACAGGCTCGCTTCCCGAAAGGTGAGCAGCGTTGATCAGCAAGAACTGCTGCTCCAGCTGTTCGGCGTTGATACGGCGCACCACCGCGTCCCGGTCCCCATGGATGACCATCACCGGCATGCCGGGAAAGTACGGCTGCTCGGCCAGAAACTCCCGCGCCACCGCTTCATGGGCGTGCAACGAACCGCTTTGCATGGCGCGGTAAGCGCTGAGGGTGGAGTCACTGGTGCCAAACACGGGTGCCGAGTGCAGCCCGACGGCGGCAATCAGCGCCGGGTGCCGCAACGCCAGGATGTTGGCCAGCGCCGCCCCGGCCGACAGGCCCGCCGCATAGGTGCGGGTGCGGTCCAGCTTGTAGCGCTGCTGCACCTGCGCAATCATCTGCGCGATCAGCGCCACATCGCCCTCCCCGCGCTGCACGCCGCGCTTGTACCAGTGCCAGCAGCGGTGCGTGTCAGCACCAAGCGACTGGTGCGGGTACAGCACCGCAAACCCCTTGCGTTCGGCCAGCGCATTCATGCGGGTCGCCGTGGCGATGTCGCAAGCGGTTTGTTTGCAGCCGTGCAGCATCACCACCAGCGGCAACGGGCCCCGCGCCGCCGCGCCCGAAGGCAGGTAGAGCCAGTACATCATCCGCCGGGGAATGGCGATCTGGCTGGTCTGGGGCGTGACGAAGTACGATTTTTGCCAAAAGGCACCGGCCGGCTTCAGCGCCCGGGCCAACTTGGGCGGCGCATTGGGGGCTGACTTCTTGCTGCGGCCAGTGGTGATGCTGGCCGGGCTGCTCAGCCCTGGCAAAGCACCGGTCACCAGGCTGCGAACGGTTTTTTCCACCAAGGTTTTGACCAGCTTGCGCCCCTGCGCACGCGGCACTTTGGTCATCCGCCTGAAGCTTTTCAGCCAGAGGCTGCCCAGACTAGTGGCCATGGCATGCAGGCCGACAGGCGGCCGGCCCCGAATTCGCGGGAAAATACAGGTCTTGCACAGATCACCTCACCTGAAAAGGCCAGCGGTGCCCCAGTGCACCACCAGCAAACCGCCACCTTACCCGAAGTTTTCGACATTTGCTGCACCGCAACAAATGTGCTGTTTTTTCGCCTCAACCACGCCAACTATGCCCGCCTACCTCACCGCTGCGCTCTACCAATTCGTCGAGCTGCCTGACTTTGCCGACCTGCAAGCGCCCCTGCTGGCCAGCTGTGAAGCCCATCAGGTCAAGGGCACGCTGCTGCTGGCGCCTGAGGGCATCAACGGCACCATCGCCGGGCCCGAGGCCGGCGTGCGCGAGGTGCTGGCGTATTTGCGGCAAGACCCGCGCCTGGCGCAGCTGAC
>JBJXEI010000172.1:0-41852 GCA_046154065.1 Polaromonas sp.
TGAATCGCCCCGTATTTTGAGGAGGCTCTTTTCTCTGAGAGGATTGAGTCATGAACAAGACAAACAAGTTTTCACCCGAGGTCCGTGAGCGAGCGGTGAGACTGCTACAAGATCACCGAGGCGAGTACCCCTCGCTATGGGCTGCCGTTGAATCCATCGCCCCCAAGATTGGCTGCGTGCCCCAGACCTTGCTGGAATGGGTCAAACGCCAGGAGGTCGACGGCGGCCAGCGCGATGGCTTGACCACCAGCGAACGCGAACGCATCAAAGCCCTGGAGCGCGAGGTCAAGGAGCTGCGCCGTGCCAATGACATTCTGAAGACGGCCAGCGCGTTTTTCGCCCAGGCGGAGCTCGACCGCCGTTTGAAGAGTTGAAGCGCTACATCGACAGTCATCGCAATGTGTACGGGGTCGAGCCGATCTGCAAGGTCTTGCAGATTGCCCCGTCGTGTTACCGGCGCCACGCAGCGCAAATGCGAAACCCGGCGATGCGCTGCGCCCGAGCCCACCGTGATGACGCGCTGATGCCAGACATCCAAAGAGTCTGGCGGGCCAATATGCAGGTCTACGGGGCCGACAAGGTGTGCAAGCAGATGCGGCGTGAAGGCATTGCTGTGGCCCGCTGCACGGTGGAGCGGCTCATGCGCCACCTGGGTCTGCGGGGTGTACGCCGCGGCAAGGTGATACGCACCACCATCAGTGACGGCAAGGCGCCATGCCCGCTGGACCGGGTGAACCGGCAGTTCAAGGCGGATCGGCCCAACCAGCTGTGGGTCTCGGACTTCACCTACGTTTCAACCTGGCAGGGCTGGCAGTACGTGGCCTTCGTGATTGACGTTTATGCCCGCAGGATCGTGGGCTGGCGCCAGAGCAGTTCCATGCGCACAGACTTCGTGCTCGATGCGTTAGAGCAAGCCTTGTACGACCGCCAGCCCGAGCGCACTGATGCCCTGATTCACCACAGCGACAGGGGTTCGCAATACGTGTCCATTCGGTACAGCGAGCGACTGGCTGAGGCGGGCATAGAGCCTTCAGTGGGCAGCAAGGGCGACAGCTATCACAACGCTCTGGCCGAAACCATCAACGGGCTGTACAAGGCCGAATTGATTCATCGCCGGGCGCCTTGGAAGACCAAGGAATCTCTGGAGCTAGCTACGCTGGAATGGGTGTCCTGGTTTAACCACCACCGGCTGCTGGAGCCCATCGGATACATTCCCCCTGCCGAAGCCGAAGAAAATTACTATCGGCAACTAGCCAGTCGGGCCGTCACATCGGTCTGACTTAACCCAACCGGCCTCCACGAAACCCGGGGCGATTCACGCCAAGTATTTGATGGCCGTGTAAGACAAATTCAACAGCTTCTGTATCAGCGCCAGCTTAGATGCCACGATGCAAAGCACGGATGATTCTGACATTGCAACTTGAGTCAACTGGTCAGCCAGCTCCTGTGCTTCGATTCTGTGCTCCAGGACGTGATCAGGCTTGAGCAAGAAACGTGGCACGTCGGTGGGCAAATCTGGCGACTGCGGCAGCCCTAATTCTTGCCAAAAAAAGCGACGCACAGTGTGGCCGCAATACTGCGAATCTTCGCCATCAGGGTTACTCACAATTTCAGCCAATTTGGTGCCCAGTCGGTGCATGGCACGGCGTTCTTCAATGGTCTGAAATTTCAAGTTTTCAGGGTGGGGAACAAGGCTATGGCTGTCGAAGCAAGCAGCCTCACGGATTGTGTCGAAGGCTTTGCTCAGGGATTCATTGAGGCACATGGTTTTCTCCACGACCCTGCATACCGCTGTGCCCGTTAGGGCTAACGGTGGCACAGGATCAGTCAGGGTTTCAGGGATTCAAACGAGCACGACGAAGCGCCTTAATGCGTTGAAGGCTCAGGAACACGGTCTGAAGGTGCTCGAATGCGGGGGAATTTCAGTGCAGCCAAATTGTCTCGGGCTGCGGCCCCAAAACAGAACGATTGGGGCGGTTTCAAACAAGCAAAAGTCTGCTTGCTCGCTATCAGTTGTCAGCAGTCAAAATCCGGCCAAAACGGTTGTTTTGCGAAGATGGCTACCGATAGCTCTATTTTATATGATTTTGCGCATAAAAGCCACTGAAATCAGCTTGTTGACCGTCTAAAAGTGGTGTTATCACCCCCAAAAACGCCCCATTGAGCCCCTCAATGTGGTCAAAAAAGTGCTTCATGGTGGTCGGTCAGCCAAACCGCGAAAACGGTCAATTTGCTTAAATTTTGAGCACTCCAGCGATTTACACACGACAAAACTCTGTGGTAAACTACAGACATGCATCTTTTGACTCGAACCGTATTAGCTTGGTTGCTGATGTTGGCGATTCCCATGCAGGGATTCGCGGCAACTGCCATGCTTTTTTGCGCACCAAGTCATCACGGCGTTGTGAGCACAATCACAGCATCGCAAGTTGCTGCTCCTGCACACCAAGAATCTTCGCACCATCATGCCGATATGCAGCAATCAACACATCATGAATACGAAAGTGATGTGTCCTCATCCACTACAAGTGCTGCCTCCGATAGTCTTGACCTCACCAAAACAGCACCGCTGAAAATTGGAAAACTGGCAGATGGCAAGTGCAGTGCGTGTGCGACCTGTTGCACTGGCTCGGCTCTCGTCGGCACTGTCCTCATGAATTCCGTTGCTATGACGGGTTCAGATTCGATTCCATTTGCATTGGAATCTTTTGTTAGCTATGTTCCAGAGGGGTCTGATCCCCCTCCGCGATCTATCCTCGCTTGAACAAAGTCGTGCGCTAGTCAGCGCACGGTTCTTTTCACTTTGACCTCTAAATCTTAGGCGTTACCGCGCCTTGGTGCTGCTGCTTGGCATGTTTTGCTTGAGCGTGCGTGGGGTCATCTTTCACGCGAGGAATCTATGAACCAAATCACTTGCCGATGGCAGGTTAGCTGTGCATCAACGCTTGCATTGGCTGCGCTATTCGCTAGCACAGCACAAGCCCAGTCCAAACCAGACGCGGCTACGACAGTAGCACTCCCCTATCGCTCTGTCTTTGATGGTTATCAAAAGTTTACCGATCAGCCGGTAGCGTCTTGGACACAAACTAACGCCACGGTTGAAAAAATCGGCGGTTGGCGCGTCTATGCCAAAGAAGCCAGACAACCCGATGTGCCTGAGCGCACAGAGAAAGCGCCTATGCCCAACCAAAAAACTGGCGCCCATGATGGCCACGGAGGGAAACCATGAACCAAAAAACTTCATTCCCTCGACAATTCAAACTGGCGGCAACAGCGGTATCACTGGCGGTTTTGTCGGGCTGTGCCAGTGTCAACTTTGACCAGTCTTTGACTAACACCAACGAAGCCGCCGCCGACTTCACGCAGGGCAAGTTGACCTTGGCGCAAACCAAAGAACAGCGTGATGTACTTGACCAAACGGCGACTGAAATTCTGCTAAAGCCAATTGGTCAAAGCGACGCAGTGCGGCTGGCCTTGGTCAATAGCCCTGCATTGCAAGCGATGCTGGCACAAAATTGGGTGGATGCGGCCAACGCAGCACAAAGCGGACGTATTGCTAATCCAGTCTTCACCTTCGAGCGTCTGCGCTTTGTTGACGAACTGGAAATAGGACGTTTACTTGCATTCGGCCTGCTAGATGTGCTGACCTTGCCGCAACGCTATGGCATTGCACAACGCCAGATTGCGCAAGCACAACTTCGCTTGACCAGCAGCGTGATCGAGCAAGTCACACAAGTTCGCCAAGCGTGGGTGAAAGCTGTTGCGGCACAACAAACCCTCATTTACGCACGCCAAGTGAATGATGCGGCGCAGGCCAGCGCCGAACTGGCACGCCGGATGCATGCTGCGGGTAACTTCACCAAGCTGCAACGCGCTCGCCAGCAAGCCTTTTACGCCGACGCAGCCACGGGGTGGGCGGCGGCGCAACACACCAGTACGTCAACGAGAGAAGAATTGGTGCGCCTATTGGGTTTAACTGACACACAAGCGGCAAGGCTGGTTTTACCAGACAGATTGCCAGATATGCCTGGCAGCCCACGCGCACCCGATGAGGTAAGCAGACAAGCCAGTAGTGGACGCTTAGACATCAAAATTGCGCAGACCGAATTTGATGCTGCTGCCAAGGCACAAGGGCTGAACACGCTGACCAGTTTTACTGATATTGAACTGGGTATTCGGCGTGACACGGTTTTTGATAACGCTGCGGGAACATCAACACCACGACGTGGTTACGAGGTCAGCATGCGCCTACCTATCTTTGACTGGGGCGGTATCAAGCGCGATGCGATGAATGCGCAAACCTTGGCTTCGGCGAACCGACTTGAGGCCACCACCCGTGCCGCTGGTTCCAATTTGCGTGAAAGCTATTCCGCATACCGCACTGCCTACGACGTGTCCAAGCACTTTCGCGATGAGGTTGTCCCGCTGCGCAAGACGATTTCAGAAGAAAACGGGCTTCGCTACAACGGCATGTTGATTGGGGTGTTCGAGTTACTTGCTGACAGCCGGGATCAAGTCAGTAGCGTTATGGCGGCAATTGCTGCCGAGCAGCAGTTTTGGCTGGCAGATGCCGCCCTGCAAGCCTCTTTGATGGGTAAACCCACGATGGCTTCGGTAGGCGCTATGTCCGCCGGTGGTGGCAAAGATGCGGGTCATTGATGTCAAACCACAAACAAACAAGGATTTAAAAATGAATTCAAGAAGACAGTTTTTTAAAACAGCGGGCATTGCAGGTGGAGCAATTGCTGTATCTGCGGTCAGCAAAGTGGCAATGGCTGCATTGCCCGAACCCGTATTGCAAACCAAGCCGGACACCATGCCGCCCTTGGTTCCTAGCAACGGTCGTCCGTACAACCCGGTGGTCACGCTGAACGGCTGGACATTACCGTGGCGAATGAACCAAGGCGTAAAAGAGTTTCATTTGGTGGCCGAACCCGTGGTGCGTGAAATGGCACCGGGTATGAAAGCGCATCTGTGGGGCTACAACGGTCAGTCCCCGGGGCCGACGATTGAAGTGGTTGAAGGCGACCGCGTGCGCATCTTTGTTACCAACAAGTTGCCGGAGCACACCAGTGTGCATTGGCATGGTCAGCGTCTGCCCAATGGTATGGACGGCGTGGCGGGGCTCAATCAGCCCGCCATTCAGCCCGGTAAGACCTTTGTGTACGAGTTCGTGGCACGCCGCCCCGGCACGTTCATGTACCACCCGCACGCCGACGAAATGACACAGATGGCCATGGGCATGATGGGTTTTTGGGTCACACACCCCAAGACCAAACATCCATTGATTGACGACGTGCAGCGTGATTTTTGCTTCTTGCTCAACGCCTATGACATTGACCCCGGCAGCTATACGCCCAAGATCATGACCATGCTCGATCAAAACCTGTGGTCGTGGAACAGCCGTATCTTTCCGGGTATCGACAGCCTGAACGTGCGATTGAACGACAAGGTGCGCATCCGCATCGGCAATCTGACCATGACCAATCACCCGATTCACTTGCATGGGCATGAGTTTTTGGTGACGGGCACCGATGGTGGCCCTACGCCGAAAAGCACCCGCTGGTACGAAGTCACCACTGACGTGGCGGTGGGGCAAATGCGGCAAATCGACTTTGTGGCTGATGAGGAAGGCGATTGGGCATTCCACTGCCACAAGAGCCACCACACCATGAACGCCATGGGACACGACGTGCCAACCATGATCGGCGTGGAACATCGTGGCGTTGCCAAAAAGATCACCAACCTTATCCCTGACTACATGGTGATGGGCGAGCGTGGCATGGCGGATATGGCTGAAATGGAAATGCCACTACCAGACAACACGGTTCCCATGATGACCGGACAAGGCCCTTTTGGCTCGGTTGAGATGGGCGGCATGTTCTCGGTTGTCAAAGTACGCAAAGACCAGAAGCCGGGCGATTACAAAGACCCCGGTTGGTACAAGCATCCACCCGGCGAAGTCGCGTTTGAATGGACAGGCGCAATGCCTGAGCCTGCTAGGTTCAAGGCAGAAGCTGCGCCTAGCGGACAAAACGGGCAATCCATGCCACGCATGACCATGCCCAAACAAGACGTAGAAGTGCAAATACGTAAACCCTCCGGCCACTCTGGCCATTGATAGTTTTTTAAACCCCAGAAAAGGAAATCTCATGAAACTCAAATCCATCATCGCAGCCGCATCTGCCATCCTGATCGCATCTACGGCGACCCTCAGCTTTGCCGCAGGCAATCATGCGGGTGGTCACGGCGACTCCGAGGCCATAGGCAAACCGGGCAAGGCGGCTAATGCCAAGCGAACCATCACCGTAGATATGACGGACGCCATGCGCTTCACCCCTGACAACGTAATGGTCAAGCAAGGCGAAACCATCAAATTCGTTGTCAAGAATTCTGGCAAGGTGAAGCACGAAATGGTGCTGGGCATGGAGAAGGAGCTGAAAGAACACTACGAAGTGATGAAGAAGAACCCCGAAATGGAACATGCCGATGAAAACATGGTCACGGTTCAGCCAGGTAAATCAGGTGAAATCATTTGGCAATTCACCAAGGCAGGCAAGGTGAATTTTGCGTGCTTGCAACCCGGACACTACGACGCAGGGATGAAGGGTGCCGTTATGGTTGGTGGCAAAGCCATGGCTGATGACGGTCACACAACGCATAAGCACTAAGTCTCCACATCATTTATCACAAGGATCAATCATGAATACATTTAACATTTCATCACTAGTTTTGGTTGTTGCAACTACGTTATCAGTGGCTACTTTTGCTCAAGAAAAAGCCGCGCCCATGCAAGCAACTACGGCAGAGACAAAGACCGTGGAAATGACCGATGGAGAAATCCGCAAGGTCGATATGGAAAACAAAAAAATCACCATCAAACACGGTGAAATCAAGAACCTTGATATGCCCGGCATGACAATGGTGTTTCAGGTGAAAGATGCGGCAATGCTTGATAAAGTCAAAGCAGGGGACAAAGTGAAATTCAGCGCCGACAAAATTGGTGGGGCGATTGTCGTCACCGACATTCAAGCAAACAAGTAAGTGAGCGAAACGCCATACTGCTGGAGCAACGGCAGGATGGCTACCATCAGTGACTATTTGCGGTAAGTGTTGCGATGATTGGACAAGGTTGTTCTTTGCCCGCGTGTTCGCATTCATGGATGAGGAGCGACAGCGTGTTTTTCATTCGATTCAGATCAGCCAGCTTGGCTTGAATTTCCTTCAAGCGGGTGCTGGCTATTTGCCGGATGGATGCACGGTCTATGCCGTCTTCAAGCGAAAGCAGTTCCGCCACTTCATCGAGAGAAAAGCCCAGTTCCTGCGCCCGTTTGATGAAGCGGATTCGGTTTTCCAATGACACGGGGTAGTGCCTATAAGCGCCAGATGACTTAGGCACGGGGAGAAGGCCGCGTTGTTGGTAGTAGCGGATGGTTTCCACGCCCACGCCAGCGACTTTTGCCAGCTTGCCAATGGTGAGGGTTTCGGTCGATGCAAGGATCATGAAGTGTTTTGCGAAATCGCTTGACTCTGTGGTTGACTACGGAGTTTAAGCTAGGCGTATTGAATTTGTAAAGGAGTTCTCAATGAACCAACCACATGACCATGAGCAGACGAAGAACAATATGGACGTAGCATCGCCTAGCTGCTGTGCTCGCCACGCAAAAGTCCCGTCTTATTCCATCAGCCGAGCAATTCCTGCAACCTCGAAAGACCCGGTGTGTGGAATGTCGGTGACGGCTGAGTCCAAGCATTCGCACGAGCATGACGGTAAGCCCTACTATTTTTGCAGTGCTGGCTGCAAGAAAAAATTCACTGCTGCCCCTTTGAAGTATTTGGCACCTGTTGCCGCCAACACCAACGTCCCCTCAGTTTCGGAGTCGGACTCTACCGGCACGATCTACACCTGCCCCATGCACCCGGAAATCAAGCAAGATCATCCGGGCGATTGCCCCAAGTGCGGCATGGCGTTGGAGCCTGAAATGCCCAGCGTGGACGAAGAGGACAACCCAGAGTTGCTTGACTTCACGCATCGGTTTTGGTGGACTCTGCCTCTGACGGTTGTTGTCACAGTGCTCGCCATGTTCGGCCATCGCTTGCAATGGTTCGATATGCTGTTGCAAAGCTGGGTTGAGTTGGTCTTGACCCTGCCTATTGTGTTATGGGCAGGTCTGCCCTTCTTTGTACGCGGTTGGAAATCGGTCGTAAACCACAGCCTGAACATGTGGACACTCATTGGCTTGGGAACAGGTGCGGCGTTTGTGTACAGCGTCGTCGCCACGATTGCTCCGCAAATCTTCCCCGACGCCTTCATGTCCATGGGGCGTGTTGCCGTGTATTTTGAGGCGGCGGCAGTCATCATCTCGCTGACCTTGCTGGGGCAGATACTGGAGTTGAAAGCCCGATCACAGACGGGTGCGGCCATCAAGTCTTTGCTGGGGCTTGCCCCTAAAACTGCACGCCGCATTGCAGAAGACGGCACTGAGGCGGATATTGATCTGAACCATGTCCATGTTGGCGACCGCCTGCGCGTGCGGCCGGGTGAAAAGGTGCCGGTGGATGGCATCGTTTTGGAGGGTACCAGTAGCGTAGATGAATCCATGCTGACGGGTGAACCCATACCCATTACGAAGCAGGCCGGAGATAAACTGATCGGTGCTACCTTGAATACTTCGGGGGCACTCATCATGCGTACAGAGCGCGTAGGCAGTACCACCGTGTTGGCGCAGATTGTGCAAATGGTGGCGCAGGCGCAACGGTCTAAAGCCCCGATGCAGCGCATGGCTGACAAAGTGGCTGGCTACTTTGTTACGGTGGTTATTTCCATTGCGGTGTTGACGTTTGTTGCGTGGGGATTATTCGGCGGTACGCAGGGCTGGGTCTATGGTCTTATCAATGCTGTAGCTGTGCTTATCATTGCCTGCCCCTGTGCCTTGGGTCTGGCAACACCGATGTCGATCATGGTCGCAACTGGGCTCGGCGCGACTTCTGGCGTGCTGTTCCGTGATGCCGCTGCAATTGAGAACTTCCGAAAAATAGACACCTTGATCGTGGATAAAACAGGCACGCTGACCGAAGGTAAACCTGTATTCGACAAGGTCATTGCAGCGGGTAGCCATCAGGCGGATGATGTGCTGCGTCTGGCCGCAAGCCTTGACCAAGGCAGCGAGCATCCTTTGGCTAATGCGATTATGAAAGCTGCACGCGACCGCAAATTGCCTTTAGCGAAGGTGGAGGATTTTGAGTCTTCAAGCGGCATTGGCGTGCGTGGTCTGGTCGAAGGCAAACAGCTTGCACTCGGCAATACAGCCTTGATGCAGCAACTCGGCGTTGACACCACAGCATTGAACCGAGAAGCAGAAGCCCGGCGAACAGAAGGTGCAAGTGTCATGTACTTGGCTGTGGGTGGCGAACTTGCAGGACTGTTGGCGGTGTCCGACCCTATCAAGATAAGTACCCCCGAAGCCTTGGATGCGCTCAAAGCGGCGGGCATCCGCATCATCATGGCAACGGGCGACGGGTTAACCACAGCCAAAGCAGTCGGCGCACGGTTGGGCATCGACGAGGTTCACGGTGAGGTCAAGCCTGCCGACAAACTGGCGCTGGTTGAAAAGTTGCAAAAGGAAGGTCGCATAGTGGCAATGGCAGGGGACGGCATCAACGACGCACCAGCCCTTGCAAAAGCCGATGTAGGTATAGCTATGGGAACGGGCACCGATGTGGCTATGAATAGCGCACAAGTGACCCTTGTCAAAGGTGATTTGCGGGGCATTGCCACGGCACGGGAATTGTCGAACTCAACGATTGCCAACATGAAGCAGAATTTGGCATTCGCATTCGTTTATAACGCGCTGGGGGTACCATTGGCGGCAGGTTTACTTTTCCCGTTCACAGGCTGGCTGCTGTCGCCGATGATTGCCGCTTTGGCAATGAGTTTGAGTTCGGCCTCCGTTATAGCCAATGCGTTGCGGCTGAGGCAATGAGTGATTAGATGAAATGAAATGAGGTGCAAATAATCATCTCGGCCTGTCAAAACAGTGGGCGGAAAACCGTGGAAGTATTTGCTGCTGCCCCACGACGCTATGGTGGCCAATGTGACGCTGGAGAACTTGGTCGCACGGTACGGGTTGAGGGCAATGATTTTTTGCCAAATGCACCCCACCAAGATTCAAAATTTCTTGCCACTTGCCTGGCTGGAAATTGCCTGCGACAATAGAATCGTTCCGTTGCAATAACGGGATTGGAGCGAGAGAAAATTCTCTGCAATCCAGTGGGATGTACAGCATCCGCAAAGCAAAAAGCCGCTCCCTCTGAGCGGCTTTTTTTTATTCCCTCAACTTGTGTGTTTTTTCTTGTCCAAGCTCGGGCGAAGATTTTTCTGATCTTCTAGCCTGGCTTACGAGAAACCACACTTCTAGTAAGTCAGTGAAAGCCCCTCCAAATGCAAAAAAATACCGTGCCAAAAAGGCGCGCTGGCGCAGCTTTGTCGCTTGTCAGCAGCCAACCATCCGACCATGTGCAAGAAGCGCGGCAACAAGCCGATTCCGGCGATGCTGGAGCGGCTGTAGAGCGTTTTTTAGACGCTGCCAAGTCGGATGCCACCAAACGCGCTTACGCGCTCGATTTGCGGCAGTTTATGGCCGCTGGTGGAGCCGTGCCATGCAGCCCGACCGTATTGATGAAATACCTTGCTTCGGCGGCAGAAAATTTAGCTGTAGCTACCCTTGAAAGACGGCTTGCAGCAATCAATCAGGCGCACGTAGAAATTTCCGCCCCTTCACCTACAAAGAATTCTCGCGTCAAGCAGGTAATGGCAGGCATCCGCCGTGTAAAAGGCACCAAACAGCGGCGTGTTCTAGCCCTCGTCAAAGATGACTTGCTGAGTGCCTTGGTCATGTTGGAACAGCAGACCAACGGTATGAAAGTCTTGCGGGACCGAGCACTGTTGTTGATCGGATTTGCAGGTGCCTTTCGTCGCAGCGAACTTGTGAATATGCGCGTGGAGCACATCACCAGACTGCAAACGGGCATCGAGGTGGAATTGCCCCGCTCTAAAACAGATCAGCAGGCAGAATCGCGGCAGGTCCACATACCGATGGCAAGCTCAGAACGGTATTGCCCAGTACGCGCATTGGAAATATTTTTGAGCGCCGCAGGCATTGCTGATGGCCCTGCATTTCGGAGCGTCGATAGACACGGGAATGTTGGTGACAAGCTGAGCGCACACGCTGTGGCGTTAATCGTCAAAGAAAGCGTTGGCCGCGCCGGGGGCGACATGGCCGCCACGTCAGCGCATAGCTTACGAGCTGGGTACGTTTCAACGGCTGTCGATACCCTGTTGCCGCACCAGATCATGGAGGTCACTGGTCACCGCAGTATGACCACATTGAGCAAATACATCAGGCCAGTGATGCGGCGAAAAATACCGAGCCTGCTCTAAAAGGCTGCATCGTCATTTACTGGTGTGAATTGCCAAGCTTAGAAATATACGCTTGGCATATTCGCGGGGTGTTCGCATTAGGGATGCTGCCTTTTTGCTCCTGTCATCGGATTCGAGTTCCAGAAAGTCGTCGGGTTGTAGTGCCGCGAGCCCTTGCGCACCTACATCGTGTCCTGCTACGGCGTCAAGGCGGCGCAGAAGCTCAAGAAAACTCTTGCGCTCTGGTTTCTTTTTCGGTACGGGCTTCTTTTTGATTGCTTCTGCGTAGGTCGCAAGTGCTTCCTTTAAGGTGGATTTAGCGGCTCGCAATTGAGCATCCAAGCTGCCCCCAACAATAAATTCCTGATTCAAATCAAACCGAAGCAAAACCTGACCCGGTTTGAGTTCAGCTTTCAATCGAACTTGAGGCTCTTTCGTATCGCCGCGCTTGAGTCTTGCCCATTTTTTGATAGTTTCAACGGTATAGATGGGGGCAGGGCTTTTTTTTGACTTGAAGCCCATGTTGCAATGCTTGAACTTCGACAGGTGAAATTCTTTTGCAACCTCGGGCTCGGTTCGCTCATTGCGGTCAACTGCTGCGCAAGCTCCAATGAAGTCGTCGTCACGCCGTAGGAACTCCCATGCCCAACGGCGATATGACCAAGTTTCATGCCCCTTGTATCTGTCAATCGACAGACCGTTGGGACGATTGCCTTTTCTAATTTTGACTCGTTTTGTCGGCATGGTCATGCTGCCTCTTGCATTGCTGGAAACAAGAAGTCTGCCCAAGCTTGCATGAGTTTCCGACGTTCTGGAAGGTACTCGGCATGGTTGTACGCACCTCGAACGTGATTTCGTTCCGCGTGCGCAAGTTGCCGTTCAATCACGTCATTGCGGAAATGTCCCACTTCGTTTGCCCAGGTGCTGGCCGTTCCACGGATGCCATGTGGTGTAAATGTTCCCTTGTACTTATTGCCATCCATTTTGGCGAACATGTTGTTGAGGGCTGTTCGGCTAATTGGCCTGAGAAGGGTGCTATTTTTTGGAAACACAAACTCGGAGCCATGAGAGTTGCTTTTCAATATCTCCAGCGTTTCAAGGGATTGTTTTGACAGGGGGACGATGTGGGGGTCTTTCATCTTCATGCGTTCGGCGGGAATCGTCCAAGTCGCGTTGACCATATCAATTTCCTCCCATCGTGCTTCGGTGACTTCGGTCTTCCGAACGAAGGTCAGTAGCAGCATTTTTGCAGCGAGCTTGGTTGTCAGGTATCCCGGATACGCATCCATTGCTTCAATCAAGTCACTAACTTGATGCTCAAGAAGGTGAGGGCGGTTCTTCCGAGGCGGAATTTCTTTCCAGCCCTTCAATAGTTTTGCCGGGTTCTCTTTTGTCTTGAATGTGAGGATGCCGTGCTCAAAAACTTGCAAGGCGGTTTGGCGAACCCGATCTGCTGTTTTCAAGCCATGCTTTTCTGCGCACTGTTCGAGCACGGCCACCAAAATTGGACCTGACACATCTTGAATCGGGAGGTTGCCAATTTTGGGCTTCAAGTCTCGGCTCAGGTACAGCTTGTTGGATACCTTCCAAGACTCAGAGCGGTTGGCGTATTTGGTTGTGTACCAATCGTCTGCAATGGACTCGAAGGTGTCAGTGACGCTTGATCGAGCAAGAACTTTTTGCGTTCGCTTTTCGATGGCGGGATTGAGCCCACTGAGAAGCTTCGCTTTGAGTTCCGCTCGTTTGGCACGGGCGGCGGCTAGACCAACTTGCGGGTACTTGCCTATCGTGTATGTGAAACGCTTGCCACCATAGCCGTAATCGAAGCGCCATGCTTTGGAGCCTGACGCGGATACGAAAAGGTACATGCCTTCAGCATCGGCAATTTTTTGCGGCTTATCAGTGCCTTTGATGGACTGGATTTTTAAGTCTGTGAGGGCCATGACGGTATTTTTCTTTAGTGTCTGAAAATACCGTCTATTTTACCGTTGAATCAACGGTATTTCTATAGCCGTTAAGCGCCGTCGTGAGCCAGATGATTTCACGTAACTTGTTGATTTATAACGGTTGTGAGCCGCCTTGAGCCGTCGAAAGCATGCGCTCAATGTAACGCGCGATCAGGTCGATCTCAAGGTTGACCTGACTGCCTGCAGCGATCTGGTGTAGCGCGGTGTGGGTGACGGTGTGGGGAATGAGGTTGATGCTGATTTCACAGCCTGATGTGCCGCTGAGGCTGGTCAGGTCGACGACTTTGTTCACCGTCAGGCTGACGCCATTGACGGTGACCGAGCCTTTGTAGGCAAGGTATTTGCCCAGCTCGGTGGGGGCAAGAATGCGCAGTTCCCAGCTTTCACCGACTTGCTCAAAATGGGTGACCTTGCCGATACCGTCCACATGGCCAGACACGATGTGCCCGCCGAGGCGATCATGCGCGCGCAAGGCTTTTTCAAGGTTGACGACACCCTCCTGGGCCAGTCCGCTGGTTTTGTCCAGAGATTCTGCGGAGATGTCGATCGCGAACTGGTGGCGGGCCGCATCAATGCTGACCGCCGTCATGCAGGCCCCATTGATGGCAATGCTGTCGCCCAAGCCGACGTCGTTGAGGTAGTCCAGCGGCGTTTCGATGGTGAGTCGTTTGCCATGGTGTGAAGAGCTGCCCAGGCTTTGGACGGCGACGATGCGCCCCAAGCCGGTGATGATTCCGGTAAACATAGGTGTATTTTCGCAGGGATTGCCAAAGGCCCATGGCGAAAGGGCTGTTGGCGCAAGAAAACAGCGTTAAAACTGGTCGCTGCCGACGATTCGAGCCACTACTCGGAGGTCATTACCCATCATTTCAGTCGATACAAAACGCAGCTTGCGGGTGTCAGGCAGTTCGTTGAGCTGGCTCAACGGGTCCAGGCTGGCAATGCCGCGGCCTGGGCCAAGCAGCAGCGGGGCGAGGTACAGCACCAGCTCATCCACCAGCCCGCCCTGAATCAGCGATGCATTCAGCTTGCTGCCCGCTTCCACATGCAGTTCATTGATTTCGCGTTGGGCCAAGTCCCGCATCATGGCGGCCAAGTCCACTTTGCCGTGAAGGCCGGGCAAAAAAGTCACGGTGGCACCGGCTGCTTCCAATGCTTTTTGCCGGTCAGGGTGATGCTCGGCAGCGTAAATCCATACGGCACGGCCCGGGATGAAAATTCGAGCGCCTATCGGTGTGTCAAGTCGACTGTCAACCACCACCAAATGGGGTTGGCGGGGCGTTTGAACCCAGCGCACATCCAGGCGAGGATTGTCTTCCAGCACCGTGCCGATGCCGGTCAACACAGCACAAGCACGAGCCCGCCAAGCATGGCCATCTGCCCGTGCTGCTTCACCCGTGATCCACTGGCTTTGTCCGTTGTTAAGTGCAGTGGTGCCGTCAAGCGAAGCCGCCATTTTTAGGCGCACCCAAGGTGTCTTGCGGATCATGCGACTGAAAAAACCAAGGTTCAACTCTCGGGATTCTGCTGCACCCGGACCCACCTCAACCTCAACACCTGCCGCACGAAGACGAGCAAACCCTTGGCCCGCTACCAAGGGGTTGGGGTCTGCAATGGAGGCCACCACTTTTTTTACGCCGGCAGCGATCAGCGCATCGCAACAAGGGCCGGTTCTTCCTTGATGTGAGCAGGGCTCAAGCGTGACGTATGCGGTTGCGCCGCGAACATCGTGACCCTTCGCTTCGGCATCGCGCAGCGCCATGACTTCAGCGTGAGGTCCACCTGCGTGTTGGGTGTGGCCTAGGCCGAGGGTCACTCCTTCCGAATTGACAATCATGGCGCCAACACGAGGGTTGGGGCTGCAGATCAGCAGTGCTTTTGCCGCTTGTCGCACTACCGCGTCAACACAAAGATCCAGCGTTAATTCAGGCACTAAGTATTTAAAAGGTTGAAGTGGAAGCACATTCGCTATCAACTGCAGTTTTAGGCGTGCAAACACGGGTTCGTCCTGTGAGCGCAATGATGATATTGCGTGTTTGTGACGGATCAGTCGTTGACGTCGTGTCAGTTCGTGTGATCGAAAGGGTAGCCGCACCGAACCCACCAGCTCTGGTCTTTGGATAGCCTGATGAATCAAAAATGATGGCTGGTGTAGCCCCTGCCGCAACACCGTTGCCCACCATGTTCAACGTGGCAGGTAATGCCGTTTGGGTAAACACCAGCGTGTCAATCGCGGGGTTATAGGTCCGGTTGCTGTCGACGTCAATAAAGACGATCCAGCCTGCATTCCAGTTGGCCCCATTGGATGTCGGCACAACCATTGCACTAAGCCCGCGTTTCAATGCTTCGCCTCGCGCCGCATTGATGGAGGAGACCAACGTGTTGGCTGCGGAGGTAAGGTCGGCATTACGTCGGTATGAAATCAGAGTGGGCGTGGCTATCAACATCAACGTTGCACCGATTGAAATCGTAACCATCAATTCGATGAGCGTGAAACCACGGTGTATACGCATAGTAGTTTTCAAGGCCAGCAGAGTTTAAATTTAGTGTCAGTATTTGCAATGGCTGTATTGCTATTGTCGGTGCAAGTCTTTACGCCGGTACTGGTCGCGCTGATTGTTTTAATGGAATTGTCCGGTTTAATCGGTGTTGCTGAAACTTGAACGCAGTCTGCAATTGAAGCGATACCCGCCCCGGCTACGCAGGCGGTAGCTGAGAGGTTGTAAAACGAATTTGAAATACCGTCCGAAGATAAAACTCTGAATGGAACGGTTGCCGGTAGCGCAGCAGCACCACCACAAGCTGTTGTAGGCGTTGGTGGTGTTGTCACCGTTCCTACACCTGCTAAAGTGCTTGTAAAAGCCAAATAACAGTTTCGTTGCGATGCATATCTTTCCTGCTGCAAAAGTAGATCTGTGATGGCAGTACGGGCTTGCGCACGCCTGCCTTTCAGAACAGACTCCTGATAACTTGGGTAGGCTACCGCTGCAAGAATCCCAATGATTGCCACCACAATCATGATCTCGACCAGTGTAAATCCTGCTTGATGTTTATTTTTCATGGTAGGGGGGTATTGAACAAGTCTTTGTAGTTGCTGATCTGGCGCCAACTCATACGTTTACTTGGGTAGGGGGGTTGAATCTCACTTAAATCTACACCTGTCGAAGAGCCTGAACCGCTGGATCCTGTCGTCAATGTTTTTGTTACAACAGTTGTCTCTCCCTTACCTGTGCTTGTAGTCGGTGTCGAGGTCACTGAAACCACGATGGATATTGAATCGCCAAGCAGGCCAACAGCTGACCTCTGATAGCCTGCAGTTCCAGTATCAATATTGATGCTGTAGGCATTGCCTCCGCCGCCAGCGGCCGAACAAGAACCCGCTGCGCCGGAGGATGCTGGAATCAAGCTGGACACCAAAAAGAAATTTCCATTGATAACGCCGTCGTTTATTAAGCGCTCACCGCTGAAAGGTAAATCAAAATAATATCCTGCTTTTACTGGAGGAGTTGCAGTGGATGTATTTGTTGTAGGACGACCAAAGCGAAATGAGGGGACTGTTACTGTCAAGGCTGTCGTATCAACTACACCAGGCTGCAACCGACCTCTGCCCGTAATGACGCTGTTGCTTGCAGGACTGTTGTCCGCTGTAGTGGTGCCGTTGTCATAGATGGCATAAAAGGTGTTTTGATTGGTCGACGTCTTGTCGGTGGTTTCAAGATATTTGCCAGTACCGAATCCCACGATGGTGGTGCTGAGTCCATTGATCACAGGACCTGCGGCCAGTAATGGTGCCATCGTAATAGTCTGAAGGCCTCCAGCCGATGTTTGAGCCGTAAACAACGGGTACGGAACTGGCAGTGCGGATGTACCCTTATTGTAAAAACTCAATTTGTTGATATTCCAATCGGATGGCCCAGTCAAGCTGGGGCTGGTGAAGTCCAATTTCCAGAGCTTCCCGTGCAGATCTCCCATATAAATTTGCTGCGTTTCACCGTTAGTGCTATTAACTGCTGGACGAAAGTTAATCAAACCAGTTGGGTTGCTTGCTTTAAGCAAAGTGTCTGTTGGCAATAAAACTTTGTAGTAGTTTGTACCAAGTGTCCAGCCAGTCCCTGCGGCTTTATCAAGTGCAAGTAAAAAGAGAGCCGGGCTGCCGGTCGTGCTGAACAGACCATCGAACGACACGTAGTTATTAACGCCGCTGGCTACTGCTGCAAAATATCGAAAGGTGGCGGGCGAAGCGCCTGGCTGGCTCGTGCGGAGCTTGATGATGCGCGGACGACCAACCACCAGTCCCATGTCAGCGTCATCGGTTCGGGTAAATTCCCACATGGCGTTGGATGCTGAAAATGCAGTAGAGCTGGTAACGTCAAGCGCAAACACACCGGGTGCACCGCCTCCCATCCCAGATACCAGCACTGATTTCCAATCGGCGGCGGTGTCGCCACTACCCACCTTCGCCTCTGCAACCACTGGTGATGCGTCCACAAACGACTGATGATTGTTGTTATAAGTCGTATTTGTCAGCAAGGAGAGTTTATTCCCCATGGCGCTAGGGATGAATGCAAACAGCTCGTCGCCTGTATTTGCATTGAACGCGTGCATCATGCCGTCGTTCGCGCCCACAAACACAGCTGGCGTACGCGATGCGTTTGCAGTTCTGAATGCTGCAAAGCCAGCGGTAGCCCCTGAGGGTGCTACCGGGGCACCAAGATACACCACGCCTGAGTTGACAATATCACCAAGAATACTGCTTCGAACGCGGAACGTTCCTTCTTGCGATCTGTCACCACGTAAGTAATTCAGCCTCTGCTCTCCCATTCCATCTGCTACGGAAATTTGCGACGGCTTATTCAGTTTATCTTTCAGCCCTTGCTCAATGGCCGCCCATGTGAAAGAGGTTGCCACGGGATTCGAGGATGCTCCGCTTTTGCCCACAACAATATTTCTAGTGGTGGCGGGTGTTGCCATGGCTGTCAGACGTGTTGACGCCGACCAGGTTGTCGTAGATCCCACAGACAAAGAATTGCCTGTTCCCAGGGTCAGCGGAAAGGCAAGCACATCTCCAGACCATGTGGATGTATCGAAAGAAGATTGGTAGAGCAGTGTTCCAGCAGAAGTGATATTTTTACTGGCAACAGCGGTCCCTGCAATGCTGCGTGCCGCGCTGGCAGCGCGACTGAAAATACTGTCAAAGGCGTTCAAAACAGATCTTGCGCTACTTTGCAGGTAGAAGCTCCCCGCTTCTGTTGGATTTGCAGCATCTTGCCAAACGTTGTTGTCGTCTGTGCCGTCCTGACGTTTGAATGGATTACCGTAGGTGTTATACGGCTTTCCTCCAATATTGGATGCATCTGATTCAAAGCCGCCATATTTTGCAGCAGTGAAAAATTGATTTCTATTTTTCCTGTAAGCCGCATCGTTGGAGCTGGCATTCTCGTTGACGTCGAAAAAATATGATTTAACACGAAGACCACGCCGCTGTAGAGCAGGGCCCGTTCCGGCGGTCCAGTCTGAGCCGCGTATGTCGTGGGTGTGTGCCCAATAAGCTTGTCCGGTTAAAACCTGGTAACCCGTGGATACGCTTTGACTGGAGGTGTTTGCAGCGTTCGGGTTGGATATGTTGCGAGTCGTGCCCTGCCCGTCAACATAGGTACCGCTGTTATTCGCCTCGAATTTGGTAACCACACCTTTCCAGCCAGTGTCAGAAAAATTAGGCAGGTTGTTTGCCAAGTCTGTTGTCCGCGTGAGCAGTCTATTGCTGTCATGGGTATTGACGTCCCCAACGACAACGATGTTGCTTTTCAAGCACGAGTAGTCGCTTGCGCTGGTTCTAGCGCCGCCATAAGGATCCACCCAAACACTTGATGCTGGAAAGCCGTCATACATAGCAGTTGTGATGCTAGATACTGCGGCGGCCGTTGGTTGTAATCCTTGTAAATAGCGAAGTGATTCGCCATACAGTTCCCCAACCGGATCATATATTTTGTATCTGCCCGGGTTTGGCCCAGTGCGTCCGAATTTATTCAAGTAGTTGATGACTCCACTAATTGGTGTCGTTTGAGTGGTGTCGGCATCAGGATTTGCAACGAAAATTCCTGTTGTTGCATTCCATTCTGCTTTTGGATTACCTCCCGTTGGCGTATTCTCGACACCACTTTCATCGTAAGTTTTGGTTCCTACGAATTTCATCGGTGCACGCAATACACCACCATACCGGCCTGGCGTGCCTGTGTTTGAGCTTTGAGTTTGATCCATAAGATAACCAAAAGCAGCTACACGGAGTTGATCACTATACTTTTGAATGCTACCCGTCGGTTTGTAAGTTCCATTCGGATAGCGCTTGCAAAGACCATAGTCGCGAACATCTTGTAATACTCCGGATGTCATGTTGCACACCTGTACACGGCTGTAGAAAAATCCATCACTGTTAATTTGTCCAACCGGCGTTGATGGAGTCCAAGTGCCTGTGTAGTTGCGAATGAAACATTTCTTGCCAGTACCTGGCGCTGGATCTATGAACGCTCCACTGAAATTATTAGAACACGCAACACCTCCTGATGCAGGAAAAGCAATCCAGCCGCCGTTTGTGTTGGATGTTCCCTGTGCACCGTAAAGTACTTCTTTAATACCTGTAAAGCTGCAAGTTCCGTTCTCGGATGCGCATTCAACGCCACCGAATGCTGCCTGAGCTGTGGTACGAGCCAAATAGCGATTGATAATTGGTCCAAAGGCGGGTGGAGGAGGGGGGGATCCCAGGATGTAGGCCGACGTATTGCCACAGCCGCCAGTATTACTGGTACCAAAGTAAATACGATTGAGCGTGTTGGCAACCCAGACATCGCTGCCGTTGGCTTGCGTTCTCATCGCAATCGGTATGGCTCCCCAGTAAGTTCCTGCACTGTTGCCGTCTTTTTGTAGTTGTTTGGCGGGGAAGTTTCCGGAATTCCACATGCAAACTGGATCACCGTCTGGAATTAACGCGCGTTGTAGTACTGTAAGCCCTGTTGTGTCTATGTATCTATCGCCACCTGACAGGGCGAGGCGCAACATATCGATGGCTGAGTTGGATGACCAATTGAGGAAGTTCCCGCTGAATGCGTCACTACAGATGCGATTTGTCGCTGCGCCTGTTCTGTCAAAGCGTTTGTAGTCTGCTGCAGTGAGTCCTGTTTCTGGAGTTTCCGTTGGGGAATTGTTGTAGTTGTAGCAGCTCTCAGAGTCATAGTATCCGAGATATTCTCTTGTATTGGTGTAGGTCGAATCTGTATTTGCCCCTGGAGATGCAACGTATTGTGCCCCCACGGTCGGGAATTCAACTGACAGTGCCAAGGCCATTGTTGGCTTGTCTCCGCTCGATGCTGCGTAGAGAGGGTCTGCAGATAGATTTATTGCGGGGATGTTAGGTGCTACCGTCTGTCCCACAACAAGCGTGATGGTTGCAGCGGCACCTGCGACCAAAGCGATGGGGATCCATAAATTTCGAATTCCACGAAGGAGTTTTGGTGCGTAGGACATGGTGTATTTTCGTAATTTTATAAATTCGATTTATTTCGTATGCCGAAGAACTGCTTGTAATACAGCTTGTATATCGTCCCTAGGGCCAAATCCCATTGCTGTAATTCGGTAAAGTTTGTATGCCCCTTGTGTCTTCTCATCTCGACTGCGGGCCTCACTTGCTCCGACCGTGGTATTCATTGGCTCAATCACATAGCGTGGTAGTTTGGATGGTTGAATTCCAGCGGTACCAGATGCAAAAGACCTTCCTGTAAATGCTCCAAATTCGGTGGTTGCTGCGTTGTTGCCGGTAACTGTGAAGTCAACGGTTAGCCATGCAGGCTTGATATTCGGAGCAGTTCGGAGTAAACACAGGCCTCTGCTATTTCCTGCTGTCCCGCAGCCTTCGACAAAAGCTGTGTCATCATCAAATACAGCTCGCCGGGTAGATGAACCTGGGCCAATAATATCGAATTCGGCATCTAAAAGTGCTGCCTCAGCAGCCTGCATGGCGATCTGCAGATCACGATCGTTTCGCGCACTCTTTTCTGCTAAGCTGGAAATTTGAATGCCTGCTACACCTAGCAATGACACGACGGTCAAAACTATCATCACAATGATCAAAGACACACCATTCTGAAGGTGTGCTGCGCTGGTAGACGCCAAATATCCCACTTCAGTTTTAATCTTCTCAGACATTTTGATCGTTACGCAGATGAATGGTGAAGGTGATAACTTGGCGCAATCGGGTGTCCGCGCCAGGTCTAAAAATAGTTCCAGCATCTGCTGTTGTAGATAGCGCAGAGCCTCTGTCGCCACCAACTGCGCTGGCACCTGCGCCAAGTGGGAAGTAGGTTGTGTTGGCATTTGATACAACGGGTGATGAGCCAACAGGCCCTCTCAAAACCATTCCGATGCGTATGCTGCGAACTCTTCCCCAATTTCTTTGAGTGCCCTCCAAATTTCCGGGTACCAACATTTGATCCGCTCTTAAAAATGAGTTTGCGGAATTGGCAACAGGTGCATTTGCAGCAGCGGCAACACCGGCCGTCACATTGTCAACGCCATAAAGAACTTGAAAAGTTTCTACGCCACGAATAATGGGTTGTGGGTTGTTTGGTCCAACCGAGCAGAAAAGCGATGGCTCTCCGTCATCCCCCAAAGCAACATGCAGTACGTTCCATACACGGTCTTGGCTATCGGTCGCTGTTGTGGTGATCGGGGCACCAGCGCAATTTATCATTGATCCATCGCTAACCCCCGAACCGCTAGCGGTCTCATTAGGTTGAAATCGCAAAATTAACACATCGCTACCATCCAGTGAGCTTGATCCTCTGGTGACTGGAGTTCCGGTTGGGGATGCAGCTCTTACTAGCGCATTATTAAAGCCACAGACGTTGGGTGCAAGAATCGAGCTGCACACGTCTTCGGGTGCAGTGGGATCACTGTCCCGTACAGCTTGTTTTGGAGTCGAAATGGACTGGTCGCTTAAATAACCTGTTTGTACGCCTAGCCGTTGCATCAGGTCGGTTGAAAAGCGAGCACTGTCTCGAAGTTGGGCTGCGCTATCAACCGCCGTCAAGCCTTGTCTACTGATAATCAACGCCGAGAATGCCGCTAACGTAACTACTGTGCTAACTGCCAATGCGACCAAAAGTTCAATCAAGGTAAAACCTTGTTGTTTTATTGGCCTCGTTGTAGAGTTGCTGGTCGGTGCGTGCATGGCGAGCGTGCCGGTAGAGATGGTCATCAAGCGTTGCCCGGTGAAATGTAAATAACCACGGAAGGGCTGCTTGCCTGTTCAAAGGCAGCAGCGCCAGTGTTGGATCGGTTTGTCGAGGTTCTGGTCCAGCCAATTTTTACCAAAATTGTGCTGTTTGCCGCAGCGGCAGGACATGCACTCCATTGGGCGATTCCTTGAGCATTGAACGGAGCTGCGTCCGGGCAAATTTCCACGCGTGCACCAGGTAGCTCAGCGTCGACCCTTGCCAGCCAATCGGTCATCTGGGATTGCGCTGTGGCTGTTGAGTTCAGGCAACTGCTTGCAACATTCAGGCAATATGACGTTGTCGCTGGTACAAGAGGTGAACTCCCATTTGGATTTGAAAATCTGCCAATATAAGGGTTGGTCAATGCATCATCAGATGCTCGATTGGCCACATCTTTATTTCCGCGCATCATGTCGGAAAGTTCTCGAGCCAGCGTTGTTGCAACCGATTGCAGCCGTGCATCACGATTGGCTTGCAAAGCGGCGGCCTGCAGGCCAACCATGCCCAAAAGGCCAAACGACAGAATAATGATCGAAATTAAAACTTCGATTAAAGAAAAGCCGCTTTGAAAGGCTTTCTGCGCAACTTGTTGTTGACTGATGTTCGATTCTGAGTGGCGTGCGTACGATTTCATGCCTTCAGTGTAGAGATCGAATTGCGGCATGGATGTAGTCGGCTTACCGCCTGTCGCTCAAACTACGCCACCGGGCGTGGAACCTGCCTATCGTCTGACTTCATCGACCAATGCTCTGAACTCATCGATGTCTTCGAAGCTGCGATAAACGCTGGCAAAGCGTACGTATGCGACCTTGTCGAGCTTTTTGAGTTCACGCATGACGAGTTCGCCGATCTGGTTGGACGGGATTTCCTTCAGACCCAGGCTCAGCAGCTTTTCCTCGATACGCTCGATGGCCGAGTCGACCTGTTCCATACTGACGGGGCGTTTGCGAAGTGCCAGGCTCATGGATCCAGAAATCTTGTTGCGTTTGTAATCGATGCGGCGACCGTCCTTTTTGACGATCGCCGGGAATGCGACATCAGGCCGCTCGTACGTGGTGAACCTTTTCTCACATGCGCCACATTGCCGACGGCGGCGTATGAAATCCGCGTCTTCGGATATGCGTGTTTCAACCACCTGCGTTTCGAGGTGACCGCAGAATGGGCATTTCATTACTGGTTGATCGCGCCGACACAGGCTTAGCGGTACACCGGAAAACGACTGGTCAGAGCGTGTACTTTGGCGCGAACCGCGTCGATATTGGTTTGATCACGCGGATTGTCTAGAACATCCGCGATCAGGTTGGCTGTCAGGCGTGCCTCTTCGTCCTTGAAGCCGCGTGTTGTCATGGCAGGCGTGCCGATACGCACGCCACTGGTCACCATTGGCTTTTCCGGGTCGTTCGGGATGGCATTCTTGTTGATCGTCATGTGGGCGTTGCCCAGCACGGCTTCGGCTTCCTTGCCTGTGATGCCTTTAGCGCGCAGGTCCACCAACATGACGTGGCTTTCGGTTCGACCGCTGACGATGCGCAGTCCGCGTTGCGTCAGTGTTTGGGCCACGACATCCGCATTTTTCAACACTTGTTGCTGGTAGATCTTGAATTCAGGCGTCAGTGCCTCCTTGAACGCCACGGCCTTAGCTGCGATCACGTGCATGAGTGGTCCACCCTGCAAGCCTGGGAAAATGGCGCTGTTGATGGCTTTTTCGTGTTGCGCTTTCATCAAGATGATGCCGCCGCGGGGGCCACGCAGGCTTTTGTGGGTGGTAGATGTCACCACGTCTGCAAACGGGACTGGATTGGGGTAGACGCCCGCAGCAATCAGGCCAGCGTAATGCGCCATATCGACCATGAAAATGGCGCCCACGTCTTTGGCGACCCTGGCAAAACGCTCAAAGTCGATTTGCAGGGAGTAAGCCGATGCGCCAGCGATGATCAGCTTGGGCTTTGTCTCGTGCGCTTTGCGTTCCATGGCGTCGTAGTCAATCTCTTCCCGGTCATTAAGACCGTAACTGACCACGTTGAACCACTTGCCGCTGATGTTCAGAGGCATACCGTGCGTGAGGTGACCCCCTTCAGCCAGGCTCATGCCCATGATGGTGTCGCCGGGCTTTAGAAAGGCCAGGAATACGGCTTCATTGGCGGACGCGCCGCAATGTGGCTGGACGTTGGCGGCATCTGCGCCAAACAGCTGTTTGATGCGGTCGATGGCCAATTGTTCGGCGACGTCCACATGTTCGCATCCGCCGTAGTAACGACGGCCAGGGTAACCTTCGGCGTATTTGTTGGTAAGTTGTGAGCCTTGCGCCGCCATGACGGCCGGAGAGGCGTAATTTTCGCTGGCAATGAGTTCTATGTGATGCTCTTGCCGGGCGTTTTCAGCCTGAATGGCAGCAAAGATCTCGGGATCGGCTTGTTCGACGAGGTGGTCGCGGTGGTACATGGCAGTCCTTCAAGACTTAAATCCTTGTCATTTTTAAATGAAACAAGGGCTGCCCAGGCGAACGGCTAAACGCATCCGCCACATGGCGTCAGCGGCGCGCTCCCCAGTGGTGTCCCACGTCAGCCAAACAGTCCGTCGGACCATTCGCCTATCGCCAGTTGCGCACCGTGGTAGTGTAACTTACAGCGTTTTGACTGGCTGATGCCCGTGGCTCATGACTGTTGGCCGAGCAATGCAATTTGCTCGGCGGCCTTTTCCGCACCCTTGTCAGGGGGGGTGTGCTCGGCTTTGTCCTGAACCTTCTCCGGCAGCGGTTTGAGCGGGAAGGAAACGGGCACCGGTCCGGGCGATGTGGGCGAGACGATGAAAGGTGTGTTGATCGGTGGGCGCTTTCCTGCCACTACGGCCAACAGGCGAGCGTGCTCGGCCATCACCTTGCCAGCGTAGCCGCCGTCGTCGTCAAGGTTGGCTGCGCCCACGTAATACTTCAGTCCGGCTTCAATCGAACCAGCTCGTGCAATGCATTCCTGCAGCACTTTGACGCCAACCCGCAGGTTGGTTACTGGGTCAAATGCTGCGAGGTGACCACCAAAGTTTTCATACTTGTCTTGGTGGATTTTGGTCATTACTTGCATTAATCCTTGGGCGCCCACCGGGCTTTGTGCGAAGGGGTTGAAGCCCGATTCAATGGCCATGATGGCCAGGATCAACGTGGGGTCGAGTTTGGCTTCCTGCCCGATTTCAAAAGCGTGTGCCACGAGCACACTCAGGGGTTCAGGGGCTACACCGTATTTTTTGCTCAACCAGTAAGCCACTGAGGCTTGCTGGAGAGGCAGATTTTTCGGGTTGGATGCCGTGGCGCGCTCCACCGCGGTGGGTTCGGTAAAGCCGACGATGGCTTGCTGGCGAGCCTGCAGCCAAGTTATCAGTTTGAGCTCGCCGCTTTGGCGTAAGTCGGGTCTGGCCGTTAGGGTGATGGCGCAAAACATCACCGCAAGACCTAGGAAGGCGAACCCATTGTGGGTGATCTCAAAAAACCCTTCGGCGATGTCGTCTCCGATATGCGAAATGCTGGTGCGGGCTCTGTGCAGATGATGTTTGAATTGCCGCTCGAATTGCGTATTGCTTGCGCTCTTGGTGGGCGCCGGGTGTGATGGCTTCATAGCACTCCTTCGGTCAGGTCTGGCGAGCCGTGCGGTTCGCGCAAACTTAGGGTGTGGCCGCTGGATCCGGTTCAGTATCCTGAACGTTGTGGCCTCTACCCTGAAATCCTGAAATGACGCAGCCACATGGGTCTGCAGTCTCGGGTGGCGTTCCGGATGGTTTTTCCGGTGCAGACGCATTCTATGAGTCGTCTTAATAACCTGTCAAGAATAACAAGTCAATAGAATATTACATTCGTGTCTTAGTGGGGTTGAAGTGATTTTAAAAGCTGCTTGATCAGGGTGGGTGGCACCGAAAAAACGTTCTCTTTAAGTCAAGTTAAATTCTGTAATACGGTGTAAATTTCGCGTGTGTCTGCCCGCTGCAATCACGGCGTAGGGTGTGATTGAGAATTTGAATTTGTCTCAACGGTGTTGGTGGTTTATTGTGCAGGTGCTCGCTTTGGTGAGCATGACATCGGGTAACCAACCCCGGTCAACCCGGAGGCAATCTATTGCCTTCGTGCATTGCAAGACGATGCCTCTCTTGCATGCAAATCTCGGTGGCATGGACCGTCAGTCCGCCATCGGCCCTGGTCAGTGCGTCTGGCCGGGGCTTCTTTGTTTTTGGGTAACTTCGGCCGAAAAAAGCGGCTTGGTTGGAAGCCACCGCAAAAACAGCGAAAATACGCGTTTCGCCGAATCCATCTGGCCTCCAAGGCTGACCAGCCTTTCCAATGACCATGTGCCGCATTTGCCGGGGCTTTGAGCTCCGCACAGGGCCTCTTTTCCGAACAGACTGACAACACTTTTATGCTGCGTTTCCCCATGTCCAAATCCTCAAAAACTGACGCTCCCGCCGCTGTACCGGCCTTCAAGGCCAGCGCAAAGTCGCAAGAAGCTCACCCACTGGACGGCTTGACGGGCGGCGCGTTTTCGGCTGCGACCTCTGGTGAGCGTGCCGCACGCATCCGCCAATGGCTGACTACCGAGCCTGCCTACGAGCAAATGGCCGAGGTTTACAAAGATCTGGCTAATCGTGACAAAGGCGCGGCCAAGCCGTTGAAGGAAAAACTTGATGAGGTCAAGCGTAGCAAGGGTCAAGAGCTGGTGGCGGCTGAATGGGCCGAAAAGGCGCAGACCCTGTTGGGCGCGAGCAAGCTGAACCTGGCCGATGCCCTTGCCTGGCAGCGCGATGCGGCCAAAGCCGGCGCGCCGTTGTCGAAGGAGCCACTGTCCGGCCTGAAGGTGCAGCTGGCCGAGCGAGTGAAAACGATCGAAGACCTTCAACACCGCACTCAGGTGCAACGCGAAGCTGCCGTGCTGATTGCGCAGCGCATTGAGGTGTTGTCCATTAAGCCGTGGCGTGACGCGGAGGCGGCTTTGGAAACGCTGCGTGCCGATGTGGCGCATTGGCAGTCGCAGGCGGCCGAGATTGCCGCAGACGCGAACTGGGCCAGCGTGGACGCGAAGTTTCCGCCACTGCTGGACGCTTCCCGCGGGCAACTGCTGGCTGTCTGGGATGCATTTCAGGCAGCTATTGCGGTCGCATTGAAGGCTGCTGACGACAAATCTGCGCCGCTGCCAGCAGTTCCAGTGTGGGCGGACGAGCTGCGCAAGCTGCGTGGGGAGTCTCAGCCGGCCAGTGGTGGGGAGGTGGGTGCCCGGTCACCCAAGGTCAAGATGGACCCGACGGTTCTCAAGGATTTGCGTGACAAGGCGGCTGCCATCGTTCAGGACGCTGTGGCGCGCCTGGAGCACGAAGTGACCGAAGGTCACGGTAAGGCGACACCCAAGGTCGCCGCCGATCTGCGCCAGGTGTTGAAGGAAAACATCCGCAACATTGACAGCAAACTCGAAGCCGCAGCGCACGCTGCACTGACCAATGCGGGTGAGCTGGAAGGCTGGCAGCGCTGGCGTGCCGACCAGATCCGGGAGGAACTGGTCGTCAAAGCTGAGGCTTTGCTGGCTAAGCCACTTGGCGGCCGCAAGCAACAAGATGCGCTGCGCGTGATGCGTGACCAGTGGAAAACCAGCGACCAAGGTGGCACGCCGAACCAGGCGCTGTGGAAGCGCTTTGACGATGCCTGCAACGAAGCCTACAAGGTCGTGGAAGTGTGGCTTGAGACGGTCAAGGAGCAGTCTGAAGCCGTTAAAGCCGAGCGCAAGGTACTCATCGACGAAGTTCTGACCTGGGCCGAAGCGCACAAGACCAGCGCTGACTGGAAACTGCAAATCCGCAGCCTGAATGGATTTGTCGACAAGTGGCGCGAAGCTGGCCACCTGAGCGAAAAAGCCTTTGCTGAAATCCAGCCGCAGTGGAAGGCAGCGATGGACCTGGCGGACGCACCACTGACCGCTGCCCGGGCCGACAGCGTTGCCCGCCGCAAGGCCATGATTGAAGAAGCTGTGGTGCTGGGGGCTGAGCCCATGCTGCGCATCGACGCTGTCAAATCGCTGCAACAGCGCTGGCAGCATGAAGCGCAGGGCGTGCCGATTGAGCGTAAACAAGAGCAAAAAATGTGGGATGCGTTCCGCAAGCCGATTGATGACGCTTTTCAGCGCAAAACGGTTGAGCGTGAGAAGGCAGCTGCTGCCGTGGGCGAGTTTGACCGCATGGTTCTGGTGGCTGCCAAAGCCCTGGAAGCTGCCAATGACAGCGGTGATGCTCAGCAGATTCACGCTGCTGCGAAGGCGCTTGAGGCCATCGTCAGCGGCAAGGTGCCTGTGCCTGTGCCTGTGCCTGCTGCAAGCCCGGAACCTGCTCCGGTGGCCGTCGAAGGTGCCACAACAGTGCCAGAAATATCAAACACAGACTCAAGTGACGCACCAGCCTTGGTAGATATTGCCTCGGATGCTATTGAAAATGTAGCATCTGAAGGCTCGGCGTCCTCAACGCCCTCAGCGGATCAGCCTGCAGATCCGGCGGAGCAGTTAGAGCCTGCCGAGCCAGCCCCTGCGCCGAAGCCCACGCCAAAACCCGTCATCGCCATGCGTGGCGACGATCGCCCTGGCATGCGCAAAGCCGAACCTGCCGCCGCCGCTGGCCGGGGTGGCAAGTTTGGTGATCGCAAGGACGCGCGCAGTGGTCCTGGTGGCAAGCCCGGTGGCCCACGCCAGAGCACCGACAACAAGTTTGAGCCCTACCGCGCCGAGCGCGAAGACCGTCCGCGTTTCAGTGACCGCAATGAGCGCCCGGCATTTGAAGAGCGTGGCCCGCGTCTGGGTGATGCGGCCTTCCGCGCCCAGCGTGAGGCGTTTGAAGCGGCGAACATGGCGCTCAAAAAGTTGTCGATTCAGGCACATGGGGAAGTGCTGACCAACCTGCTCACTGCCTGGGAAAAGCGCGACGCGTCGTTGGTGCCTACCGTGCAGGACCTCGACAAAACCATCACACCGGCGGTGCGCAGCCACTGGGTGCAGGCGGTGACTATGCCGTCTGGCAAAGATGCGTCAGAAGCGTTACTGCGTTTGGAGATGGCCGCGGAAGTGCCAACCCCGGCCGAGCACATCAGTGCCCGTCGCATGTTGCAGCTGCAATTGTTGACCAAACGCAATGCACCGGCCCCGGTTGAAACCTGGGGTGATGATGCTGCCAAGGTGCTTGCCGGTGAGTTTGACGCCGCCAATGCCCGCCGCGTTCAGAACGTGTTGAAGGTGCTGCTCAAACGATGAGTTGCCCAGAGTTCTGCGCTGCCTCAGTCCCCGCGCGCGATGAGCGGGCGGGGCTAACCAGCCTCCAGCAGCAGTTCTGAACGGAAAAAAGCATTAAACAGCGCGGCCAAGTCTGCAAACTCATGGCCGAAGCGCTGTCGGTTCACAAAATAAGCTTCTGACGCCACGGCGAAGAATTCTGCGGGTGCGGTGGCCCCGTAGGCGTCCAGCCAAGGAACTTCGCCGCCAAAACGTTCCGCCATCGCCACGCGCTCTTTGAAGCGGTCAAAGTTGGTCTGCATCACCTGCTGCCACTGTGCTTTGGCGATGCGGGAGGGCAAGGGAGGGCAACCGTTGGGGGTGCCATTGCGCATGTCGATTTTGTGGATGAACTCGTGGATCACGACGTTGTAGCCCCGATCTGCCGAATTGTCGGCAGTGGCTACATCATCCCAGCTCAGGGTGACCGGACCACCGGACATGGATTCACCCGCAAGCACTTCGGTGTAATGGTGGACCACACCGGCGGCGTCGGTCATGCTGCGGCGCGCCAGCATGGCTCCGGGGTGGACCACGATGCCTGTGAAGTCGTCATACAGCCTGGCACCGGCTTTGCCCATGTGCAACAAGGGCAGGCAAGCCTGCGCGGCGATGGCGACAGCCATCTCGTCGGTGACCTGCAGGCCGTGGGCGCCGCTGAATTCCTTGTGGTCCAAAAACGCTTCACTCAGCTTTTTCAATTGGATGCGCTCAGGCGCTGAGAGGGCCTTGAGAAAGGAATGGGTCGAGAGCGTGGCCAACCACAGGTTACTGGGGATGGTCTCTGGCGGCGCCAGCAGAGTTTTCAGCCAATGGATCATGCCGGTAGCTGCGGCGCAAGCGCCGTGATTTCAAGCGGGCAGCATCACGCCACAGCCATCCGTTGAAGGCCGCTCGCCGTCAGGCGCAGCACCTCGGCGCGCGGCGGTCTGGCAGCGGTATCCCAGTCACTGAGCACCACGCGCCGTTGGTGATTGCCCAAGTCGTGGTCGGCCGGTTGATGGGTGTGGCCGTGGATCAGGGTGTGGGCCCTGGCGTCTGCCAACCAGCGCAGAGTCATGTCGGTGTCGGCGTCTGCAAACGTGGCGGCGGCGTGTTTGTTCGCCTCACTTTGCTGGCGCATGTGGCGCGCCATGGCCTGGCGTTTCTCAAGAGGTTGGGCGAGAAAGTCAGCTTGCCACGGGGCACTGCGCACCAGGCGTCGAAATTGCTGGTAGGGCACATCGTCCAGGCACAGCGCGTCCCCGTGCGACAACAACCAGCGTTGCTGGTTGAACACCAGCGTGCAGGGGTCATGCAGCAGCTGTGCGTGGCAGTGGGTCATCAGGGCCTGTCCGACTAGAAAGTCGCGGTTGCCGTGCATGAAAAATAGCGCTAGGCGGCTGCCTGCGGCTTGCAGGATTTGGGCACACTGCGCTTCAAAGTGCGGGGTGTCCGCAGCCGTGTCGTTCACGGCATCGTCGCCCACCCAAGCCTCGAACAGGTCGCCAAGGATGAACACCGCGTCGGCCGGGGTGTGCTGCAGGTAGTGCTGCCAGGCGGTGAATGTGCTGGGTTCCCTGGCCTGCAAATGCAGGTCGGAAATGAAATCGACCGTGCGCCAGCTGGCTGGAGCGTTGATCTCCGCTAGCAGGGGTACGGTCGGGGTCACGTTGCGCCGTGGGGACTGGGCAACTTACAGGGCGACTGCTTTTTCGATGATGACGTCCGTCACGGGTACGTCGCCATGGCCCATTTTGTTGCCGGTCTTGACGCGTTCGATCTTGTCAATCACGTCGGTGCCTGAGACGACTTTGCCGAACACGGCGTAGCCCCAGCCTGAACCGCTGGGGGCGGTGTGGTTCAGAAAACCGTTGTTGGCGGCGTTGATGAAAAACTGCGAGCTGGCCGTGTGGGGCTCGTTCGTGCGGGCCATGGCTACGGTGTACTTGTCGTTTTTCAGACCGTTGGTGGCTTCGTTTTCGATGTTGGCGGCGGTGGGCTTTTGTTTCATGCCGACTTCAAAACCACCGCCCTGCACCATGAAGCCGGGAATCACGCGGTGAAACACGGTGTTGCTGTAGTGGCCGTTGTTGACGTAGCTCAGGAAGTTGGCCACGGTTTTGGGGGCTTTGGCCGCGTCCAGCTCCAGCGTGATCACGCCGTGGTCTTTGATGTGCAGTTCGACTTGTGGGTTGCTCATAGTGTTTCCTTGAAGGTTTGGAGGTTGCTTGGAGAGTTGACCAATCAATTGATTAATTGATCAGGGTGGCTGATTTGATGACGATCGGTGTTTTGGGCACGTCGGTCGGGAAGGGCCCGCCGCTGCCGGTGGGCAGGCCCTTGATCTTGTTGACGACCTCCATGCCACTGGTGACCTTGCCGAACACTGTGTAGCCATACAGCTGGGCCGCGCCCAGCAGCTGCGCACGGGGCGTGTTTTTGTAGGTCTGGCCCTGGTAGGTGAACTCGGGCACCGGGTCACCAGGCGGGATGACGGTGGGGTTCAGGAAGTCGTTGTCCTTGACGTTGATGAAGAACTGCGACGAGGCAGAGTTGGGGTCATTGGTACGGGCCATGGCCAGCGTGCCCACGACGTTTTTGGCACCGCCCTTGGCCAGTGCTTCGCGCCCTTCATGCACCACGGGTGGGCGGGTGGCTTTCTCAGCGTACTTGGCGTCGTAGCCGCCACCCTGCACCATGAAGTTGCTGATCACGCGGTGAAAAATTAAGCCGTCGTAGTGTTTATCCTTGACGTACTGCAAAAAGTTCTCTACCGTTTTGGGCGCTTTGTCGGGGTAGACCTCCACCACAAAATCACCTTCGGTGGTGACAAACTTGACTTTGGGTGCGGTTTGCGCCGCAGCGGGCATGGCCGTGCACATGACGGAGGCCATGCCGATGACGCAGAGAAGGGCCGTGCGTCGGGCCAGTCCACGAGTGTTGACGTTGAACAGGGAAATCATCAGATCGTTCCTTCAAAAAATATTTTCCACTGACCGGTTTGCCGCGTCCAATATTGGCGCTTGGTGGGGCCTGTTTTGGCACCTTGGATCACTTCACCAAATGTGACCACCATGGTTTCATGGCTGTCCTTCCAGCGCAGGAACGACAGATCCTTGAGTTGCACCGATCGCCCGGCCAGTTTTTTGACCTCTGCTTGCATGGTGGGTTGCCACTGTGTGAGGGTTTTGCCATAGCTGGTGAAGTCGGGTGCATACCAGCTTGCCAGTTGGGTCATGTCACCCCTGGACTTGGTGTTGTGCCAGTCACGCAGCGCTTCTTCAAATGACTTGCTGTCAGCATTCAAGGTCTGGGGTGAGACCCACTGAAGGCTTTGTGCAATCACGACTGGAGTGGTTCGGATCTCGACTGTGCGTGCAATGCGTTCCAAGTCTGGGTTGGCAATCGCAACGCAGCCATCTGTGGACAGTGGGGCGCGCGAAAACTGCTCACGCGGCGTGCCGTGCAGCCAAATCCCACTGCCGGTTTTGCCGCGTCGCATGTCCAACTGGTTGGGATAGTTGATGGGCAGTGCGCCGGAGCCGTAAAAATCTTTGAGTGAGTTGGGGTCCAGGTTGCTGGTGATGAAGTACACGCCCAGCGGCGTGCGCAGGTCACCTTCCACCTTTTTTTCAATGCCGGACTTGCCAACAGAAATGTAGTAGTCAGCCAGCAGCTTCAGGCCGGTGGCCGTGTTTTCAAACAAATACAAGCGCGACCGCGAGGCGTCTACCGCTATGGCGTGACGATTTTGGGACGACAGGGCCAAAAATTGCGACGGCACATAACCGGCGGGCGGGCGTTCCCGCAGTGCGCGCAGCCGCAGCTGCGATTCCTCGCGCAGATCCGACAACTGCAGTGCACCGGCTTTGGCCAGGTCTTCAGGCACTGCACCCACCGCAGTCATGCGAGGCAGTGGGCGGTTGCGGCCCGCCAGCAGATCACCGTAGACTAGTTGGGCCAGCTGGAAGTTCGGGTGGTCGGCTACCAGGCTTTCGGCCTTTGGCAACGCGTCACGGGTGTTGGCCTGGCCGATCAGTTTGTAAATTTCAATCAGGCGTGCTTCAGCCTCACCATCTCGCGGTTTGCGCTGGGCAGCACTGCGGGGCACCACTGTCCGGTTGCTGGCCGCAGGCAGTGCGGACACCGTTTTCACTACCGCCGAATTGCGTGCGGATTTGGCTGGTGGCGTGTTTTCCGCTTGCGCGGTTGTCACAGACATCAGCGAGGCCAGCACCCACACCAGAGCTGGTAGACCGATCGGGTGCTGGTAATCCGCCACGGTGTGCGGCGAGAGGGGCATGGTCATTTCAAACAAGTGCCAAAGATGAGCGAGGCAGGCAATGCGGTCAAAGCAGAGGTAGAAGAGCCGGGCAAGGTCGAGCAACTACCGCCAACATCAACCGCCTGTGGATTCCTTGACGATCACCCAACGGTCACCGACCCGGGCCATCTCAAGCGTTTTGCGGCTGGACACGTTGAGTGTGTCTGCGCTGTAGTCCTGCTTGAACCGGGCTGTGGCTTTGTTGCCCTGAATGTTGATGGACAGGTTGGTGACTTTCACGCTGATGCTGGATTTGCCGACGATGCGGGTGCGGCGATCGGACTCCCAGGCTTTGCGAGGCTGTGCACCCGGTGTGTCGAAATTCTGGCCGTAGCTGTTGAGGTAAGCCGCCATGTCTTTGGCTGACCAGGCCTGAGCCCAAGCCCGGACGGCTGCTTCGACGTCCTTGTCGCCACTGGACGCCGCCGCTGGAGTGGGAGCAGGGGCTGGTGCCGGCGCTGGAGCTGGAGCTGGAGCTGGAGCTGGAGCCGGTGCTGGCGTGATCACTGGCGCAGGCTTGGCGATGGCTACGACTGCTGGTGTTGGGCTGGCTGCCGGCGCAGGTTTGACTGGGACCGTTGCAGGGGCTGGGGCCGCCGCAACGGCTGGTTTTTGCGTGGCCGTCCGGCTGTCTGCCGAGAACAAAGTGCGAATCAAGGCCAGTTTGGGCTGAACGCCCGCGTTGGCGCTGTCCAGCTGAAGAGCCTTGCCGTAGGCTTGGCTGGCCAGCCGCGCGTAAACGTCGCCGAGATTTTCATGGGCGGTCGCGTAGCTCGGGTTGGTACGTATGGCCATTTCGAGGGCAGCACGCGCCTTGTCAAACTGGCTTTGCCCTGCGTAGAGCACCGCCAGATTGTTGTAAGGCTCAGGGAGTTCCGGGTAGTCCTGGGTGATCTGGGTGAAGGTGGCGATGGCATCGTTGGTTTTGCCTGCCTCCGTCTGAATCACCCCTTTGATGAAGCGCATCTGCGGGTCACGCGGCTTGCCCGCCAAGTACTGATCAGCTTTGACCATGGCCTCATTGACCTGGCCTGCCCGCAGCATTTTGCTGACATCGGCGTAGTCGTCCGCGTGAGCCATAGAAGCCGACAAAGTGGCCACCACAAACAAACCGCGCAGCGCAGCAGACAGAGGGTGTTGGGTGAAGACGTTTGGCATGCGCATGGATGGTCTCGCTAAATTTTGGAATCAACCGGTGTGAAGCCGACTGATTTCGAATCAAATGACTGCGTCCGCCTGACGGGGTAATTCCCGCTGCGACGAGACTGGTTGACCGCCTTACAGGACAGCGTTCAGGCTTGCTTTCGGTAGCTGTCGGTGCCCACAGTGGCAGGTATTGACGGCCCGGTAAACTCCTGCGTCAGGTGCCTTAGGCTGGCTATACTCAACAATTGTAGCTGAGGGGTAAGCCCCCAGACGCTGGTTTTTGGCGGGCATGCAGGCGGTTGCAGCAAGCCAACCTCATGGTACTTTGGCCATCTCGTGCCACCTCGCGGCGGCAGTGAATTGGCAGGGTGTGATGCCCCGTTCGCATGCACGCGCTTTGATGGCAGGCTCCAATCTCCGACCTGCTCTGCTGGCACCATTTCGCTGCCGTTTTCCTTTCAATTGTTTTCGTCCGATTATTCATGAGCCTTCGCATTTACAACACGCTGTCGCGTGCCGTGGAAAACTTCTCCCCTCTGATTCCCGGCAAGGTGCGAATGTATGTGTGCGGGATGACGGTCTACGACCTTTGCCACCTAGGTCATGCGCGGGCCATGGTCGCGTTTGATGTGGTTCAGCGCTGGTTGCGGGTGTCGGGTCTGGACGTGACCTACGTGCGCAACATCACAGACATAGACGACAAGATCATCCGTCGCGCGGTGGAGAACGGTGAGCCCATCCGGGCGCTGACCAACCGCATGGTTGACGCTCTGCACCAGGACGCCGACGCGCTGGGCATTGAACGCCCGACCCACGAACCTCGGGCCACGGACTACGTGCCGCAGATGTTGTCGGTGATTGGCCTCTTGGCGCAAAAAGGGCTGGCTTACCAGTCTGCCGATGAGACGGCGCAAGGTGGTGTGGGCGATGTCAATTTTGCGGTGCGCAAATTCGTCGGGTACGGAAAGTTGTCGGGCAAGTCGCTGGACGAATTGCGTGCTGGTGAGCGTGTCGATGTGCTGGACGGCAAGGGCGACCCACTCGATTTTGTGCTCTGGAAAAGCGCCAAGCCCAGCGAGCCCGACGACGCCAAGTGGCCCAGTGTTTATGGCCCAGGTCGCCCCGGCTGGCACATTGAGTGCTCAGCCATGGCCTGCGCTTTGCTGGGTGAGTCGTTTGACATTCATGGTGGTGGTGCTGACCTGCAGTTCCCGCACCACGAAAACGAGATTGCCCAGTCGGAAGGAGCTTTCGGTCAACCGCTGGCAACCACCTGGATGCACAACGGATTTGTGCGGGTGGACAACGAAAAAATGTCGAAATCACTCGGCAATTTTTTCACCATTCGGGAAATTCTGGCGAAATACGATGCGGAAACCATCCGGTTTTTTATCATCCGGGCGCACTACCGCAGCCCGTTGAATTACAGCGATGTGCACCTTGATGACGCCCGGGCGGCTTTGACACGGCTCTACACGGCGCTTCACCAGGTCGCACCTGCCGAGGCGGTGGTCGACTGGGCTTCGCCGTACGCGGCCCGATTCAAGTCGGCGATGGACGAGGATTTCGGCACGCCGGAAGCGGTTGCCGTGCTGTTTGAACTGGCGGGCGAGGTCAACCGGACCGGCTCTGCCTCGCAGGCTGGCCTGTTGAAAGCGCTGGGCGGCTGCCTGGGGCTGCTGCAGGGCAAACCAGCAACGTATTTGCAGGCGGGTGCTGTGTTGGACAGCAGCAGCATTGAGGCGCTGATCGCCCAGCGCGCCGCTGCCAAGGCTGGCAAGGATTTTGCCGCCGCTGACCGCATCCGGAAGGATCTGGCGGACCAAGGCATTGTGTTGAAAGACTCGCCTGTGGGCACCACCTGGGTGGTCCAGAAATGATGGTTGCGGTGGGTGCGATGAAGAAAAAGGCGGTGATGGCGTCCATCGATGCCGAAGTCGAGACGGAATTGATGGCAGACGACTCAGCACCGCTGCAGGTGATTCCTGGCTACTGGGCCGAGGCTTGCAAACACCTGGTCAAAAAAGACCGGGTGATGAAACGCTTGATTCCCCAGTTTCCGGGCACCAGCATTCAGTCGCGCGGGGATGCCTTCAGCACCCTGGCGCGCAGCATCATCGGCCAGCAGATTTCCGTCAAGGCCGCGCAGACGGTATGGCGCCGGTTCGCCGCGCTGCCCAAGGCGATGAGCCCGGCCGAGGTCCTCAAACTCAAGGTCGACGACATGCGTGCGGTGGGATTGAGCGCCCGCAAGGTGGAATACCTGGTGGATCTGGCGATTCATTTCGACACGGGTGCGGTGCATGTGAAAGACTGGGCGGCCATGGACGACGAGGCCATCATTGCCGAGCTGATCGCCATTCGGGGCATTGGCCGCTGGACGGCGGAAATGTTCCTGATCTTCTACCTGACGCGGCCCAACGTGTTGCCGCTGGACGATGTCGGCCTGATCAATGGCATCAGCCAGAACTATTTTTCAGGGGAGTCGGTCAGCCGCAGCGACGCACGTGAGGTCGCGGCCGCCTGGGCCCCTTACTGCAGCGTGGCAACTTGGTATATTTGGCGCTCGCTGGACCCGGTGGTCGCCGCACCATGACCCGTGACCCTGTCGGCCGTCCCGCCTGTCACCATTTCAAGAATCTTTAAGGAGCACGTATGGCCAAAAAGACATTTCTCGACTTCGAGCACCCGATTGCGGAGCTGGAAGGAAAAATCGAAGAGCTGCGCTACGTGCAGACCGAGTCGGCTGTGGATATTTCGGAAGAGATTGACCAGCTGGCCAAAAAAAGCCAACAGCTCACCAAAGACATCTACAGCGACCTGACGCCCTGGCAGATCACCAAGATTGCCCGCCACCCCGAGCGTCCCTACACGCTGGACTATGTTCGCGAAATTTTCACCGATTTTGTGGAACTGCACGGCGACCGGCATTTCTCGGATGACCTGAGCATCGTCGGTGGGCTGGCACGTTTCAACGGCACCGCCTGCATGGTGATTGGTCAGCAAAAAGGCCGCGACACCAAAGAGCGTGGCCTGCGCAACTTTGGCATGAGCAAACCCGAGGGTTACCGCAAGGCACTCCGGCTCATGAAAACCGCTGAAAAATTCGGCTTGCCGGTGTTCACCTTTGTCGATACGCCGGGCGCTTATCCCGGGATCGACGCCGAAGAGCGCGGGCAGTCGGAAGCGATTGGCCGCAACATCTTCGAGATGGCGCAACTGGAAGTGCCCATCATCACCACCATCATCGGTGAAGGCGGCTCCGGCGGCGCGCTGGCGATTTCGGTGGCCGACCAGGTTGTGATGCTGCAGTACTCCATCTACTCGGTTATCAGCCCTGAAGGTTGTGCGTCCATTCTCTGGAAAACCTCTGACAAGGCCGAGATGGCCGCCGAAGCGCTGGGCATCACCGCCCACCGCCTGAAAGCGTTGGGCGTGATTGACAAAATCGTCAACGAACCGGTGGGCGGCGCACACCGCGACCACAAACAAATGGCTGCCTTTTTGAAGCGTGCGCTGAACGACGCCTTCCGCCAGGTCAGTGATCTCAAGGTCAAGGATCTGCTGGACCGCCGCTACGACAAGCTGCAAAGTTTTGGCCGATTCACTGACACCAAAGCCGACGCCAAGTAGCGTTTCTTTGCCGGTCGCTGACGCGGCGCAGGCGAACGACGCCAACCCCGCACTGGCGGCGCTGACCCGGTTTTTTGCCCGCCCCGGCCACGTAGCTCCTGCAGCAGGGGAGGTCATCGGCGTGGCCTACAGCGGCGGCGCTGATTCCACCGCGTTGCTGCTGGCCGCTGTGGCTTTGTGGCCCGGCAGGGTTTGCGCATTGCATATTCACCATGGGCTGCAAGACGCTGCAGATGAGTTTCAGCGTGTCTGCAGCGTGTTGTGCTGCAGCCTTGACGTTCCCTTGCATGTGATCCAGGTTGACGCGAGGCCCAACCCGGGTGCCAGCCCGGAAGACGCGGCCAGGCGAGCCCGCTACCGTGCACTGGGTCAGCTGGCGCAGCAGTACGGGCTGCAGGCGGTGCTACTCGGCCAACACGCTAATGACCAAGTCGAAACCCTGCTGCTGGCCCTCAGCCGCGGCGCGGGCTTGCCTGGGTTGGCGGCGATGCCCGAGGTGTTGCCGCGCGGTGGCACCCGGTTTTACCGGCCCTTGTTGCAAACCGCCCCAGAGCCGCTGCGCAACTGGCTGCAAAAGAGCCAGACCCGTTTCATCGATGACCCCAGCAACCTGGACCTGCGCTACACCCGCAACCGCATCCGTGCCGAGCTGCTGCCCGTGCTCGCGGCTGCGTTCCCGCATTTTCGGGAAACCTTTGCACGCAGCGCGCAGCATGCGGCCCAGGGGCAGAACTTGCTGGCCGAACTGGCGGCCGAGGATTTGCTGGTGGTGGGTAGCCCGCCAGTGATCCGGCTGTTGCACCAACTCTCTAGCGCCCGGCAAACCAACGTGCTGCGCCACTGGCTGCGACAGGCCCATCAAACCGCCCCCACCGCCGCCCAGATGGCGCAACTGCTGAGCCAGGTGGCCGCCTGCACCACACGTGGCCATCAGATCAACATCAAGGTGGGCGCGGGCCATGTGCGTCGGCAGGGTGAGCGGCTGGCCTACGCGGCCCGATAACGCGTGGGTCCGGCCGCCAGTGGCTCTCAGAGGGCGCTGCATATAATCATGGGTTGCTCTGAGACGGTTGACCTGCTTGTTCAACGCATGCCTTACGGCGCAGACCGCTCACAGACTGCATTTTTTTAACCTCTTCCAATCACATTTTTTGCAATGGCTTTGATCGTTCATAAATACGGCGGCACGTCCATGGGCTCAACAGAGCGCATCCGCAATGTGGCCAAACGGGTCGCGAAATGGGCTCGCGCGGGCCACCAGATGGTGGTGGTACCCAGCGCCATGAGCGGAGAGACCAACCGCCTGCTCGGTCTGGCCAAAGAGCTGGCTCCCGCCAAACCCACTGACGCGCATGCGCGTGAGCTTGACGCGCTGGCCGCCACCGGTGAGCAGGCGTCCAGCGCACTGCTGGCCATCGCACTGCAGGCCGAAGGCATGGAGTCGGTCAGCTACGCCGGCTGGCAGGTCGCCATCAAAACCAACAGCGCGCACACCAAGGCTCGCATCGAGTCGATCGACGACACCAAGGTGCGCGCTGACCTGGACGCCGGGCGCGTGGTCATCATCACGGGGTTTCAGGGTGTTGACAGCCTGGGCAACGTCACCACGCTCGGCCGGGGCGGCTCGGACACGTCGGCCGTGGCGATTGCTGCGGCCCTGAAAGCGCACGAATGCCTGATCTACACCGACGTGGACGGTGTCTACACGACCGACCCGCGTGTGGTGCCCGAAGCGCGCCGTTTGCTCACCGTCAGCTTTGAAGAAATGCTGGAAATGGCGTCCATGGGCTCCAAGGTGCTGCAGATCCGCTCGGTTGAATTTGCGGGCAAATACAAGGTGCCGCTGCGGGTGCTGTCCAGCTTCACCGACTGGGACATTGACATCAACACAGAAGCCAAATCAGGCACTTTGATCAGTTTTGAGGAAGACGAAAACATGGAACAAGCCATCGTATCGGGCATCGCATTCAACCGCGATGAAGCCAAAATCTCCGTGCTCGGCGTGCCCGACACCCCCGGCATTGCCTACCAGATCCTGGGCGCTGTGGCTGACGCCAACATCGAAGTGGATGTCATCATCCAGAACATCAGCAAGGACGGCAAAACCGACTTCAGCTTCACGGTTCACCGCAACGACTACGCCAAAGCCATCGACCTGCTGAAAACCAGCGTGCTGCCGAAGCTGGGTGCGCAGGAAGTCACCGGCGACGCCAAGATCTGCAAGGTCAGCATCGTCGGCATCGGCATGCGCAGCCATGTGGGCATCGCCAGCAAGATGTTTCGCGTGTTGAGCGAAGAGGGCATCAACATCCAGATGATCTCCACCAGCGAAATCAAGACCTCCGTGGTCATTGATGAAAAGTACATGGAGCTGGCCGTGCGCTCCCTGCACAAAGCGTTTGATCTGGATCAGCCAACAAGCTGAGCCTTTCGCGCAAATCACGGCTCAAGTCGTGAGATAATCTGAGGATTGGAAACGTGACCGAGTGGCCGAAGGTGCTCCCCTGCTAAGGGAGTATGGGGTGTAGAGCCTCATCGAGGGTTCGAATCCCTCCGTTTCCGCCAAAACAAGACTGCCACCCTCGGGTGGCTTTTTTGTGTCCGTCTGGTTTTGCCTGCGCGCCCACCATAATTGAATGGCGCGTTCGCGCTTCAAACCTTGCCCGGACCCTCCCACACCCATGCGCCTGCGCCACATTGAAGTTTTTAATGCTGTGATGTTGACTGGCAGCGTCAGCGGGGCGGCTCGTTTGGTCAATGTCACGCAGCCGGCTGTCAGCCGCACCTTGCAGCATGCCGAGTTGCAGCTGGGTTTTGCGCTTTTCCAGCGCCGCAAGG
>JBJXEI010000173.1:0-6589 GCA_046154065.1 Polaromonas sp.
TCGACGACACGCTGGCCGCGCCCAACGCCACCGTGCCCTGGGTTGGCGTGCGCAATTACCAGGCGCGCAATTTCATGCGGGACGTGATGAGCGTGGGCGACGGGGTGCTGTTCTACCACTCCAGCTGTGCGGAGCCGGGCATTGTGGGGATGGCGCGGGTGGCGTCCAAGCCCTACCCGGACCCGACTCAATTCGACCCACAGTCGCCCTACTTTGACGCGAAGTCCACGCCGGCTGCGCCGCGTTGGCTGCTGGTGGATGTGCAGGCGCTGCGTAAAACCCGCAATTTGACATTGGCTGAGCTGCGGGCCACGCCTGCTTTGGCTGATTTGTTGGTGCTGCAAAAGGGCAGTCGCCTGTCCATCACACCGGTGGACGCAACGCACTGGCGGGTGATTGAGGATTTGCTTTGAAATATAAGAATAAAGTCAACCTCAACCGACATTGATTTATGGTAACTCTGCGAAAATTTCATCTTTAAAAAACGAGATGAACCAACTAGTTAATTTAAATAAAACTCCCGAAAATATATTTTAAGCAACACACTAAAATAAAATATTCATATGAAGCTATCACCTCTCGTTACCACAGCCACAAAATTAGGCATCAAGCATATAGAAATTCAACTTAATCGAAGCAACCACCCGAGACAGTGGCTAAACCCATTAACAGGGAAGTCTTGTAGCGTCGAACAAGCAGTCTTAGACGGGTTTTCAGTTGACGGCTGGAGAGGTTTTTCTGGAGAAGGAGGTTTAATACTAAACCTTATCAAATCGATGTCTTTCAAAGTTGTAGCGCCACGCCATCGCGCTACGTATATTGAGGCTCTATATGCTCAAAATGTTGCGTTCGCTGAAGATCGGTATGAGAAAGCTTTTTTACTTGAAACTCTAGCTTCCTCAGATGAGGCGACGATTATCAAAAATTTCGACTTCATGGCCTCGTCACACGTAGTAACAGAAGGCTACGGAGGATCGAGTTCAATCAACAAAACATCTATGTTGGATTTTTTTCCCGGACTGGAGCAATGGATGTTTGTAGGCCTTTTTAGGGCAGCGGGCACGCAACTTATTCACCGCATCGCTAGCAAATTCAGCGAAGATCCCTATGAGTACCGTCGCGGGTGGCCCGACATCACCATGTGGCGCGATGAGGAACTTCGGTTTGTTGAAGTTAAAGCGCCAAGAGACAAGATCCAGGCAAGCCAAAAGAAAGTGATTGAGGAGTTTGCTATACCGCTAGGCTTGGACTTCTGGCTAGCTGAGGTAATAGAGGTTTAGCAGATTAATTTAGTGAAGCCTTATTTTGACGACCAATACAAAATACAATTTTTTTATTTAAAGAACCAATCTGCTTGTATAGATTTCTATGTTTTTCACGTACCGAAATTTTATGAAATACAACTACATCTATAAAATACCGGCCTGCCTAATTTACACCTTCACATCAAAGCACTGGAATCTCGAGCTTTGATGCCATTATTTTTTTCATTGTTTCGTACTTCATATCAACGGGTGCCATATTGAAATATTCCGAGGCACCTCCTTCTCTTTCTGCCAGCGCTTTCATTGATAAGTGCTCTATCTCTTTACGCCTGTAATTTCTATTAAATTCAGCGCTCTTTGAGGCAGCTAAATCAAGGTAAATCCGAGCATTGGCAGGCGATTCACGCTGATACACATATGTTGTAGCGCCTCGGCGGTAATCGAAATCTTGAATAATCACCGAGCCAGTCAGTTGAATGTTTGGTTGTTCGGTTATCGAAAGTGAGACATCAGTCTTCTTACTGTTGTGTTCGATCCAGGCGTGTGAGCTACAACCTGCCCACGAGTCTTCGGTGATCCACCCAACGACCATTTCTACGTCAATGTCCTTCTCGCGTTTGAGGTATTCCCGAATGAAGAATGCTAAGTTGTAGCACCCACCAGTCATGTGACGGGCAAAAACGACTCTTTTAAATACTTCAATAGCTACTTCAGCCACGATTTTTTCATCGCCGAACAGTCCTGCAAACCAGTCTTTTTCACGATTTTTCAATGCGTCGATTTCAGCCATTCGTTGCTTCGCTTGACCCATTTTTTCTCCTTTTATTTTTCGATCGAAACAATACTTCACCTCAACTTTTACCATTTACCCCTAGCAAAGTGAATCTCATTCTTTACAGCATATGACTGGAGGAGGAGAAACTAATTTAGTTGCAGATGCCCGCATTAATGCGTTCGACTATTTGGTAACTCGTATCAATCTCATTGACCAGCTTGCTTTCCAGCAGCTTGACCAGCGCCCACAGCACGCGGTTGGCGGGCATAGGCACGCCCAGGGCCTGGCCGCGCCGCACGATGAGGCCGTTGAGGTAGTCGATCTCGGTGTGTTTGCCGCGGGCCAAGTCTTGCGCGGTGGATGAAAACTGGCTGGGCATGGTGTCGGCTATTTTCTGGATGGCCCCCGCCACGTCGCCGGGCACCTGCACGCCGTCGGCCTGGGCCACGGCCAGGCATTCGGCCACCACGTCACGCATCACGTCCTGCACACCGGGGCCGGGCACGGTTTGGCCGTAGGGCAGCTGGGTGATGGCGGACACGGCGTTGTAGGCGCAGTTCAGGATCAGCTTGGCCCACAGCGCGCCGCGCACGTTGGCTGAAATTTCGGTCGGCACCCCGGCGGCGATCAGGGCTTGCGCCACCGCGTCGCCTTGGGCGCTGGGCTCGATGACCAGCTCCCCGCGGCCGTGGTGCCTGACGTGGCCGGCGCCGGCCATCTCGGTGGCCACATACACCACGGCGGCGGCCACGGTGTGCTGGGGCAGCACGGCGCGCAGGCGGTCGGCGTTGTCCACACCGTTTTGCAGGCACAGCACCAGCGCACCAGGGGCCAGGTGCGGGCGGATCAGCGCGCCAGTGGCTTCGGTGTCCGGGGATTTGACACAAAACAGCACCAGGTCGGCGCCCTGCAGCGCACTCGGATCCGCGGTGGCGCTAAGGGCCACCTGCTCGTCAAAGGTGGTGGTTTGCAGCCGCAGGCCGTGCTGTGTGATGGCCGCCACGTGCTGGGGCCGGGCGATCAGCACCACCCGGTGCCCGGCCCGGGCCAGCATGCCGCCGTAATAACAACCCACGGCGCCTGCGCCCATCACTGCAATGTTCATGGTCATGCAACCATTCTAGGTTTTGGTGCGTACTGCAAAGGCATTCAAAGCCGTCCACCCCACTACACTGATTTCATGCACCTGACCTTCCCGGCCCTTCCCCCCGTCCTGACCTGTCTGGCCGCCGCTGTGTTGGCCGCCACCACACTCTGGCCGCTGCCCGCCGCCGCCGCGCCCTTCACGCCCAAAAGCGATGCCGAAGTGGTCGAGCGCCTGCCCGGCCGTGCCAGTGACCCGGCCCTGCGGCGTGTGGAGTCGCTGCGCAAGCAGCTGGCCGCCCGGCCCGATGACGCGGCGCTGCGCATCGAGGTGGCACGGCGCTACTTCGACATGGCCATGGCGCAGGGCGACCCGCGCTACGTGGGCTACGCCGCCAGCGCGCTGGCCCCGCTGGAAAAATCGGCCCCGAATGAGCCGGGCTACCCGATGGCGCTGGGCCTGATCCAGCAGTACAGCCACAACTTTGAAGCCGCGCTGGCCAGCCTGACCAAGGCCGCGCAGCTGGCCCCGCAGTCGCCTGAGCCGCTGCTGTGGCGCACCGCCATCTTCATGGTGCAGGCCCGCTACAGTGACGCCGCCGCCGAATGCGCCCGCCTAGCCCCTCTGACCGACCCGCTGACCGACCCGCTGACCGCCACCGGCTGCAGCGCCTACGTGCAGGCCGCCACCGGCCGGCTGGCCCCTGCCTACGACATGCTGGCAGCCGCCGTCAAAGCCGCGCCACAAGCGTCAGCCGAGTTGCTGCTGTGGCAAAACACCCGGCTGGCTGAAATGGCCTGGCGGCTGCAGCGGTTCGACGTGGCGGAGGGCCACTTCAAAGCCGCCCAAAAACTGGGTGTGACCGACCAGTTTTTGCTGGGTGCGTATGCCGACTTTCTGCTGGACCGCCAACGCCCTGCCGAGGTGATGGCCCTGCTGGTCGACTGGGAACGCTCCGACATCTTGCTGCTGCGGCTGGCCCTGGCCGGCAAGGCCGCCAACGACCCACGCGCCACCGGCTGGGCCGCCCAGCTGCGGGACCGGTTTGCCGCCGCCGCCTTGCGCGGTGACCGTCTGCACGAACAGGAAGCCGCCCGCTTTGAGCTGGCCATTGAAGGCAACCCGGCCAAGGCCGTGACCCTGGCCAGCCATAACTATGAGGTGCAAAAAGAGCCGCGCGACGCGGATATTTTGCTGCGCGCCGCGCTGGCCGCTGGCAAAACGCAGCCAGCCCAACCCGCACTGGACTGGCTGCAGTCCAGCCGCTACGAAGACCCGGCCATGAGCGCCGTGGCCGCGCAAGTGCGCGCCTTGAATACATCCACCACAGGACCTGCACGATGAGAAGTTTTTTCCTGGCCACCGTGCTGGCCCTGGGTTCCCTGCTGAGCCTGACCCCCGCCTGGGCCCACAAACCCAGCGACAGCTACCTGACCCTGCGCGCCGCTGAGGGCCAAACCGCCGTCACCGTGCGCTGGGACATCGCCCTGCGTGACCTGGACTATGTGCTGACCCTGGACCGCGACGGCAATGGCGAACTGACCTGGGGTGAGGTGCGCCAGCGCGACGCCGACATCACCAGACTCGCCACCAGCCGCCTGGCGCTGACGGCCGATGGCGCTGCCTGCCCGCTGACGCCCAGCGGCCCCTTGATGCTGGACACCCACAGCGATGGCAACTACGCCGTGCTGAGCCTGACGGCGCAGTGCGCCGGTGACGGGGGGGTGAATGGCGCGTTGAAAGCCCCCCTCAAGCTCAATTACTCGATGCTGTTTGACGTGGACCCGTCCCACCGGGGGCTGGTGCAGTGGGTGGCGCCCGGCAACGACACCGCGCAGGCGCTGGTGTTTGGCACAGAGTCGGCCGAGCAAACGCTGGCGCTGCAGCCCGCCGGCGCGTGGCAAACCCTCAAGCAGTACATCGTGGACGGGGTCTGGCACATCTGGATCGGCTACGACCACATCCTGTTCCTGCTGTCCCTGCTGCTGCCCGCCGTGCTGCTGCGCCGCGCGGGCCAGTGGGAACCCGCCCCCACGCTGAAGGGCAGTTTTGTCGAGGTGCTGAAGGTGGTGACCGCCTTCACGCTGGCCCATTCCATCACGCTGAGCCTGGCCGCGCTGGGCGTCATCAGCCTGCCGTCCCGGCTGGTCGAGTCGGTGATTGCCGCGTCGGTGGTGCTGGCCGCGCTGAACAACCTGCGAGGCACCATCGAAGGCAAACGCTGGGTCATGGCCTTTGTGTTCGGGCTGATCCACGGCTTTGGTTTTGCATCCGTGTTGGCCGACCTGGGCCTACCGCAAAACGCGCTGGTGCTGGCGCTGGTGGGCTTCAACGTGGGCGTGGAGCTGGGCCAGCTGGCCATCGTCGCGTTGTTTTTACCGATCGCCTTCGCGCTGCGCCGCACCTGGTTTTACCGGGTGGGGGTGCTGACAGGCGGCTCGCTTCTGGTGGCCGTGCTGGCCAGCTGGTGGCTGGCGCAGCGGCTGTTTGACCTGTAGAAGCCTGTCAGACGTCCCAAAACCCGTTTTCAGACGGCTGAAAATCATATTTTTAAGCCCAATCACCCACCAGCCTGCGTTTTAATTGCCTGTTCCGCTACTAATTAAATAGCAAAAACACCTCCTTGACGAAGGCCCGCCATGCTCGAACTCCGCCCCAACTGCGAATGCTGCAACACCGACCTGCCCAACGCGTCCACCGAAGCGCGCATTTGCACCTTTGAATGCACGTTTTGCAGCACCTGCGCCGACCAAAAGCTGCATGGCATGTGCCCCAATTGCGGCGGTGAGCTGGTGACGCGGCCACGCCGCCCTGACGCCAAGCTGGCCCGGTTCCCCGCCTCGACCGAGCGGGTGTTCAAACCCGAAGGCTGCGAGGCCGGGGCTTAGTTCTTAGCCGCCTGTCGGCTCAGTGCCCGCAGTTCCAGCCCGGCGTCCACCCGCAGTTGCTGCTCGGGCGTGAAGAGCTGCTGGCGAAGCTGCTCCAGCTGCAGACGCTGCGCAGCGCTGGCGTTGGCTGGCAGGGCTGCGGTAGCCTGAGCGTACTGGTCCAGGCTGGTTTGCCACTGGCGCTCTTGCCCATCCAGCTGTGCCAGGCGGCTGGCAGCTTGTTCGCCGTACTGCGCGCTGCGCTGGGCATGGCGTTCGGCCGCGGGAACATTGCGGCTGTCGAAGGCGGCGGTTTGCGTTTGCACGTCCAGGTGCTGCACGGCGGCTGAGCGCTGGGCGCGTTGGCTGTCGGTCAGCCCCTGCGCGGCCACGTCCAGTGCGGCTCGTTTTTGCTCGGCACTCAGTTGCGTCTGGCGTTCAATGCCAAGGCGCGCCAGGGTGTAGCGGTCAAGCCGCTCGTCCTGGGCAAACAGGGCAACGTGCTCTTCAGCGCTGAAGTACTGCTGGCGCACGCGGTCCCTGGCCTGCAGCGCGGCGCGCATGGCGCTGGGGTCGGCCGGGTCGGTGGGGGCGGCCA
>JBJXEI010000174.1:0-10231 GCA_046154065.1 Polaromonas sp.
AAAGTCGAAACCAAAGACGAGTGGTGGGCCAAGATGGAAAAAATTCTGGCCTCGTTTGAGGGTATGGAAGAAGTAGAGCGTGACACCAGCCCTCCTCGCGAAATTGAGTCTATGGATGTACCAGCCCCCGACGGACAAGAAAGCAAGACAGGCAAATGAAATACATGCTGGACTCAAACATTTGTATTTACGCCCTGAATGCCACCCACCGCTCGGTACTGGAAAAATTCCGTGAACATGGACCGCAAAGTTTGGGTATTTCTGCAGTGGTCGCCGCGGAATTGGCGTTTGGTGCCGAAAACAGCAACCGTCCTGCTAATCGCGATGCCCTGAATGAGTTTTTGCAAACGGTCACTGTGCTGGCCTGGGAGCCCAGCGCTATCTGGCACTACGCCCGCATTCGTAAGCAATTGAAGGAGGTTGGTATATTGATCAGCGCAATGGATTTGTTGATCGCCAGCCATGCGCTCGAACTGAATTTAACTCTGGTAACCAACAACACGCGTGAGTTTGAGCGTGTTGATGGGTTGAAGTTGGAGAACTGGGCGTGATCAAAGCCTTGATCACGGTTATTGCTGCACTGCTGCAGCAGCTAATGGGACAGTTGCTGCTGCTGGGCGGGCTCGTCGCATGTCTAGTAGTTGGCGTTATGGTGAATTCCGTTTTCTGGGGTGTAGTTGTTGGGGGTACGTTGTGGGTGGCGCTGGGTGTTTTTTACCTTATACGTTCACACAAAAGGTATTCCACGTCACGTGGTTTTCGAATACCGCCTACGCATGACTGAATATCTAAACGGCCTGGTAAATCAGTCGCAGCACACCCAACGCCGCGCCATCGCCAAAGCCATCACCCTGCTCGAATCCACCCGCGCCGACCACCGCGCGCAGGGTGACGAGCTGCTCACGGCAATGCTGCCGCACACGGGCAAATCGTTTCGTCTGGGCATCAGCGGCGTGCCGGGTGTGGGCAAATCCACTTTCATTGAGGTGTTGGGCCTGTACCTGATCGGGCAGGGCCACCGCGTGGCGGTGCTGACGATTGACCCGTCTTCCACCGTGTCGGGCGGCTCCATCCTGGGGGACAAAACCCGCATGGAGCTGCTGTCGGTGCACGAACGTGCCTACATCCGGCCCAGCCCCAGCAGCGGCACCCTGGGCGGTGTCGCTGAAAAAACCCGTGAAGCCATGCTGGTCTGCGAAGCCGCTGGCTACGACGTGGTCCTCGTCGAGACCGTGGGCGTGGGCCAGAGTGAAACCGCAGTGGCCGGCATGACCGACATGTTTGTGCTGATGCAGCTGCCCAACGCGGGCGACGACCTGCAGGCCATCAAAAAAGGCGTGATGGAGCTGGCCGACCTGGTGGTCATCAACAAGGCCGACATCGACGCCATCGCCGCGCAGCGGGCGCAACTGCAAATCACGTCGGCCATGCAGTTGCTGGGCATGTTCAGCGGGTATGTGGAGGCGAACTGGCACCCCAAAGCCATCCAGCTGAGTGCGCTGAAGGGCGAGGGCGTCGAGTCCTTCTGGGCCGCCGTCACTGACTTCACCGCCCGGCAAACCGCCAACGGCAAATTCGCCGCGCGACGCCAGGCGCAGGCCCTGTCGTGGATGTGGGAGCGGATTGACGCCGGGCTGAAGCAGGCTTTTCGCCAGCACCCGGATGTCAGTGCGCTGCTGCCGCAGTTCACGGCCCAGGTGGCCTCCGGGCAGCTCCCCGCGTCTACCGCAGCCCGAAATCTGCTTCATATCGCCTCCCAGCCTAGGCTTTGATTGCCTGAGTAGCTCCTGAATTCATAGCGTTCAATTTCACCCGAGAAAACCCCCATGCAAGACATCCTTGAAAAACTCGAACAAAAACGCGCCGCCGCCCGGCTTGGCGGTGGCCAAAAGCGCATTGACGCGCAGCACAGCAAAGGCAAACTCACTGCGCGTGAGCGGCTGGAACTGCTGCTGGACGAGGGCACGTTTGAAGAATGGGACATGTTTGTCGAGCACCGCTGCCACGACTTTGGCATGCAGGACTTGCGTGTGCCGGGTGACGGTGTGGTCACTGGCTACGGCATGATCAACGGCCGCCTGGTGTTTGTCTTCAGCCAGGACTTCACCGTGTTTGGCGGCGCATTGAGCGAGGCCCACGCTGAGAAAATCTGCAAGGTGATGGACCAGGCCATGAAGGTCGGCGCGCCGGTCATCGGCCTGAACGACTCGGGCGGTGCGCGCATCCAGGAGGGTGTGGCGTCCCTGGGTGGTTACGCCGATGTGTTTCAGCGCAACGTGATGGCCAGCGGCGTGATCCCGCAGATCAGCATGATCATGGGGCCCAGCGCCGGCGGCGCGGTGTACAGCCCGGCCATGACGGACTTCATCTTCATGGTCAAGGACTCGTCCTACATGTTTGTGACCGGCCCCGAGGTCGTCAAAACCGTGACGCACGAGGAAGTCAGCGCTGAAGAGCTGGGCGGGGCCATCACCCACACCACCCAAAGCGGCGTGGCCGACCTGGCGTTTGAAAACGACGTCGAAGCCCTGTTGATGCTGCGCCGCCTGTACAACTACCTGCCGCTGAACAACCGTGAAAAAGCGCCTGTGCGCCCCAGCGCGGACCCGGCCCACCGCATGGACCTGAGCCTGGACACGCTGGTGCCCGAGAACCCGAACAAGCCCTACGACATGAAGGAGCTGATTGTCAAAACCGTCGACGACGGTGACTTTTTTGAGATCCAGCCCGAGTACGCCAAAAACATCATCATCGGTTTTGCCCGTATGGAAGGCCAGACCGTCGGCATCGTGGCCAACCAGCCGCTGGTGCTGGCGGGGTGCCTGGACATCAAGTCGTCCATCAAGGCGGCCCGTTTTGTGCGTTTTTGTGACTGCTTCAACATCCCGGTCGTCACCTTTGTCGATGTGCCCGGCTTCATGCCCGGCACCGCCCAGGAGTACGGCGGCATCATCAAACACGGCGCCAAACTGCTCTACGCCTACGCCGAATGCACCGTGCCGAAAATCACGGTGATCACCCGCAAGGCCTACGGCGGCGCGTACGACGTGATGGCCTCCAAACACCTGCGCGGCGACGTCAACTTCGCCTGGCCCAACGCCGAAATTGCGGTGATGGGCGCCAAAGGCGCGGTGGAAATCATCTTCCGCGAGGACAAGGGCGACCCGGTGAAACTGGCCGCCAAAGAGGCCGAATACAAAGCCCGCTTTGCCAACCCCTTCGTGGCCGGCGCGCGCGGCTTCATCGACGACGTGATCCTGCCGCATGAAACCCGCAAACGCATCTGCCGGTCGCTGGTGATGCTCAAAGACAAAAAGCTGGAGAACCCGTGGCGCAAGCACGGGAATATTCCGCTGTAAACAATCAAGAAAGACAACCATGTTTACAAAAATCCTCATTGCCAACCGCGGCGAAATCGCCTGCCGCGTCATCCTCACCGCCCGCAAGATGGGCATCCAGACCGTGGCGGTGTATTCCGACGCGGACAAGGACGCGCGCCATGTCGAACTGGCGGACGAGGCCGTCCACATCGGCCCTGCGCCCAGCCGTGACAGCTACCTGCAGGCCGAAAAAATCATCGCGGCCTGCAAACAGACCGGCGCGCAGGCCGTACACCCCGGCTACGGCTTTTTGAGCGAGAACGCGGGTTTTGCCAAGCGTGTGGAAGAAGAAGGCATCGTATTCATCGGCCCCAAGCACTACTCGATCGCCGCCATGGGCGACAAGATCGAGTCGAAAAAGCTGGCGAGTGCGGCGGGAGTGAACTGCATTCCCGGCGTGAACGATGCGATTGAAACGCCCGAGCGCGCGGTTGAAATCGCGCAGGGTATCGGCTACCCGGTGATGATCAAGGCCAGCGCGGGCGGCGGTGGCAAGGGCTTGCGGGTGGCCTTCAATGACAAGGAAGCGCTGGAAGGCTTCACGAGCTGCCGCAATGAGGCGCGCAACAGCTTTGGGGACGACCGCGTGTTCATTGAAAAGTTTGTCGAGGAGCCGCGCCACATCGAGATCCAGCTGATTGGCGACAGCCAGGGTAATGTGATTTATTTGCACGAGCGTGAATGCTCCATCCAGCGCCGCCACCAGAAGGTGATTGAAGAAGCACCGTCGCCGTTCATCACCGACGCCACGCGCCAAGCCATGGGCGAACAGGCGGTGCAGCTGGCCAAGGCGGTGAAGTACCAGAGCGCGGGCACGGTCGAGTTTGTGGTCGGCAAGGACCAGAGCTTTTACTTTTTAGAGATGAACACCCGCCTGCAGGTGGAGCACCCGGTCACTGAATGCATCACCGGGCTGGACCTGGTGGAGCTGATGATCCGCGTGGCGGCGGGTGAGCCGCTGCCGCTTGAACAAAAAGACGTGCAGCGCAACGGCTGGGCGATTGAATGCCGCATCAATGCCGAAGACCCGTTCCGCAATTTTTTGCCCAGCACGGGCCGACTGGTGCGCTTTCAGCCACCGCACACGACGATGTTTGCGGGGGACATCGACCACCTGCAGGGCGTGCGGGTAGACACCGGCGTGCAAGACGGCGGCGAGATTCCGATGTTCTATGACTCAATGATTGCCAAACTCATCGTGCACGGCACCGACCGGCTGGACGCGATTGCCAAGATGCGGGAGGCGCTCAATGGCTTTGTAATTCGAGGCGTCAGCAGCAACATCCCGTTTCAGGCGGCTTTGCTGGCCCACCCCAGGTTTGTGGCGGGGGACTTCAACACCGGGTTCATCGCTGAAAACTACAGCCAGGGCTTCAAGGCCGAAGACGTGCCGCATGCCGACCCTCACTTTCTGGTGGCCCTTAGCGCTTACGTCAACCGGCGCATGCTGGGCCGTGCGGCAGGCATCAGCGGGCAGGTGCCTGGCCATGGGGTGACGGTGGGCGAAGCCTTTGTGGTCATCGGCCTGGGTTCCACGGGCGACAACACCCGTCAACCCGTGGTGATCAAGGACTATGTGCCGCAGTCGGGGTCCGGCACGGTCACGGTGGGCGAAGACGGCACCGCCAAAAGCTACGACATCTGCAGCACCTGGCACCTGGGTGGCGCGCGCCTTCGCGGCACCGCCAACGGCCAGCCGTTCACCGCGCAGGTCGAGCGGGGGGTGGGCAAAAATCCGCTGGCGATTCGCATCGCCCACAACGGCACCCGGCTGGACGCGCTGGTGCTGTCGCCCCGCGCGGCCGAGCTGCACGCGCTGATGCCTTTCAAACAAGCGCCCGACATGAGCCGCTACGTGCTGTCGCCCATGCCTGGCTTGCTGGTGGACGTGGCGGTGCAGGTCGGCCAGAAGGTGCAGGCCGGTGAGCGCGTGGCCGTGATTGAGGCCATGAAGATGGAAAACGTGTTGTTCGCCATCGCTGACGGTGTGGTTGGCAAGGTGCTGGCCGCCAAGGGCGAGTCACTGACGGTGGACCAGCCAATTGTGGAATTTGTTTGACATTCGTTGGAAGCAAGACAAGGAGCACAGCACCATGAACATCCAGGCATTTCACGATGAACTCCAGGCCAACGGTTTCGACGAAGCCGTGCCGGTAGACCGCCCCATCGGCTACGCCATGGGCGAGCACCAGCACCCGTTTGATGCCTGCGCCTTCATCACCGCCGGTGACATCACGCTGGTGGTCGATGGCGTGTCCAGCCACTACCGCGTGGGCGATGTGTTTCGCCTGCCCGCCGGCACACCGCACCTGGAGGCCGCCGGGCCGCAAGGCGTGAGTTATTGGTCCGGCCGCCGGCCGGTGGCTGCAGCATGACGCGGCCCTTCAAGGTGCTGGGCGTCCAGCAGATCGCCATTGGCGCGCCCAGCAAGGACCGGCTGCGCACGCTGTGGGTGGACATGCTGGGCCTGGAAGTCACCGGCAACTTTGTCAGCGAGCGTGAGAACGTGGACGAGGACATCTGCGCCATCGGCAGCGGCCCGTTCAAGGTCGAGGTGGATTTGATGCAACCCCTGGACATGGACAAAAAGCCGGCCGTGCACACCACGCCGCTGAACCATGTCGGCCTGTGGATTGACGACCTGCCCCAGGCGGTGGCGTGGCTGACGGCGCAGGGTGTGCGTTTTGCGCCGGGCGGTATCCGCCAAGGGGCGGCGGGGTTTGACATCTGCTTCATGCACCCCAAGGCAAACGACGAGTTTCCGATTGCGGGGGAGGGTGTGCTGATCGAGATGGTGCAGGCCCCGCCCGAGGTGATTCGCGCGTTTGCGGCGCTGGCGGCGGCCTGATCGCTCAGCTTTTTGGGGCCCGCTGCGCTCTGGCACGGGCCATGGCCGCTTCGATCACGGCACGTTTTTGGTCGGCAGAGGGCATTGCAGCTTCCAAAACGGCCTCAACAGCAGGCTTTTCAGGTGTTTTCACGCCTCTGCCTACGGTTTGATTGCTCCTTGTGCTATGGATTTCATAGCGTTTTCTGGCGATTTGGGCGGCGTCGTTTGACCAGGCGGCCCAGCCCGTTTGGCTGCCGGTGACATTCTCCAGGCTGATGCAGTCCACCGGGCACACCGGAACGCACAGCTCACAGCCGGTACACCACGGCTCGATCACCGTGTGCATCAGCTTGTTGCTGCCCAAAATCGCGTCGGTCGGGCAGGCGTCCAGGCACAGCGTGCAGCCAATGCACCAGGCCTCGTCAATCACCGCGACGGCGCGTGGGCCTTCATGGCCGTGGACGGGGTTCAAGGGCAGGGCAGGCAAGCCGGTGATGGCCGCCAGCCGCGCAATGCCTTCCACACCGCCCGGGGGGCATTGGTTGATGGCCGCAATGCCGGAGGCGATGGCCTGCGCGTAGGCGGCGCAGTCCGGGTAGCCGCAGCGGGTGCATTGGGTCTGGGGCAGGGCGGCGTTGAGCCGGTCTGCCAAAAAAAAATCAGGAGGTGAAGTCACCCCCTGATTGTCGCGGTTTCAATACCGTGTGAAGTGGCTGGGGAGCGGTGCCCCGGCCTTCATCGCCAGCCAGTTACTTGCTGGCAGCGGCTGTGCTTGGCGCTGGCACGGGTGCAGTCTCAGCTGCCTGTGGCGCAGCGCTGGCGGCCATGGCGCTGGCAACAGCCGCGTCCACTTGCTTGGCCGTGAGCTTGACGGCTGCGGGCGCCGCAGGCGCCTTGACGCTTTGGCTGGCCGCAACCTTCGGCACCGCTGGAACCGACGCCAACACGGGCGCAGGGGCAGCCGGTTTCACGGGGGCTGCTGCCACCGTCTTGACGGCGGTGACGGGCTTGGCGACAGCTTTCACCGCTGGTTGGACCGCTGGCTTGGCCGTTGCAAGCACGGCTGCGGGCGCTGCCTTGACGGCAGGCTTGGCCGTTGGGGCTGCTGCTGGCTTGGTGGCTGCTTTCAAAGCAGGCTTGACCGCAGATTTCACTGCCGGTTTGGGCGCGATGGGCGCCACCGCCTTGACCGCGGCTGCTTTGGCTACTGGCGCTGCCGGGGCGGCGGCCGCTGCAAGCTTCACCGTCGTTTTGGCGGCGACCTTGACCGGGGTTTTCACCGCCTTCGTCACCAGCGGTGTGGTTTTAGCCGGCGCGGCCAAAGTTGCTTTGTCAGCGGGTGGGGTGGCTTTTTTTGTGTCGGCCTGGTTGGGTTTGTTGGCTTGCAAAATGAAAGCCTTGACGGCCGGGTAGACCATCTCACGCCAGCGGCGGCCGGCAAAAATACCGTAGTGGCCAGCGCCTTTGGCTTCGTAGTGCTTTTTCAGGGCCGCTGGCACGCCGCTGCACATGTCCAGCGCGGCGCGGGTCTGGCCCGAGCCTGAAATGTCGTCCAGCTCGCCTTCCACCGTCATCACGGCGGTGGTTTTGATGTCGCCGGGCTTGACCAGCTCGGCCTTGCCTTTGAGGTTTTTGACCTCCCAGGTGCCGTTGACCAGCTTGAACTCCTGGAACACGGTGCTGATGGTCTCCAGGTAGTAGTCTGCGTCCATGTCCAGCACGGCGTTGTACTCGTCGTAGAAGGTGCGGTGGGCTTCCACGCTGGCGTCGTCACCCTTGATCAGGTCTTTGAAATAGTCAAAGTGGCTGGTGGCATGGCGGTCGGGGTTCATCGCGACAAAACCCGTGTGCTGCAAAAAGCCCGGGTACACGCGGCGGCCTGCACCAGGGAAGTTCGCTGGCACGCTGTAGATCACATTGTTTTCAAACCACGAGTACGGCTTGTTCATGGCCAGGTTGTTCACGGCCGTGGGGGATTTTCGCGCGTCAATCGGGCCGCCCATCATGGTCATCGACAGCGGCGTGGTCTCACCGCGTGAAGCCATCAATGAAATGGCAGCAAATACCGGCACGGTGGGCTGGCACACGCTGATGACGTGGCAGTTGCCATACATGCCCTGCAGGTGGCGGATGAATTCCTGCACGTAGTTGACGTAGTCGTCGAGGTGAAACGCACCTTCGGACAGCGGCACGGTGCGGGCGTTTTTCCAGTCGGTGATGTAGACCTTGTGGTCTTTGAGCATGGTTTTGACGGTGTCGCGCAGCAGCGTGGCGTAGTGGCCGGACAGCGGGGCCACGATCAGCACCGCAGGCTGCCCCTTGAGTTTGCCCAGCGTGTTGACGTCGTCCGAAAACCGCTTGAAGCGGCGCAGCTCGCAAAACGGCTTGTTCAGCTCGATTTTTTCGTGGATGGCGATGTCCACGCCGTCCACATCCACGGTGTGAATGCCGAAGACTGGCTTTTCGTAGTCCTTGCCCAGCCGGTACATCAGGTCATAGCCCGCCGACAGGCGCTGCACCAGGGGCAGCTGCGCCATGGGCGAGTCTTCCTTGGCCAGCATCTTGGCGGCGGCCTGCGCCAGGTCCACAAAAGGCTCCATCAAAGAGCGCTGGGTTTCGTAGAGTTGATACAGCATGGGACGAACCTTTAGAAAAGTAGACTGAAAACCGTAGGAGTAATTCTATGTTGCAGTGCAGCAATATAACAGGGGTGGCCCTTGCAAGCCCTAGGACAACTACCAGTTAACCTCCTTCATCTCTCAACAATTAACGTGTTCGTGGAACCCACCCCATGCTGACCTCCCTGGACCCCGCCGCGCTTGACCGCATTGCCTCCCTGAAAAAGTCCGACCGCATGCCAGTGCTGTTTGTCGGCCACGGCAGCCCGATGAACGCCTTGCCCGGCAATGCCTACTACCAGAGCTGGCGCACGCTAGGCGCTGAGTTCGGCAGCCAGCGGGCCCGTCCGCAGCTGATTTTGTGCATCTCTGCCCATTGGCTGACGCAAGGCTGGTGGCTGACGGCCATGCCCCAGCCCAAAACCATTCACGACTTTGGCGGCTTTCCGCAGGAACTGTTTGACCAGCAATACCCCGCGCCTGGCGATGCGGCTGCGGCTGGGGCCATCAGCCAGCTGGTGCGCCAACGCGGCTCGCTCCCGCTGGGCCTGGACACCGACCAGTGGGGCCTGGACCACGGCACCTGGTCAGTGCTCAAACCCATGTTCCCCGACGCGGACATCCCCGTCATCCAGCTCAGCATGGACTACAGCCGTGCCCCCAACGAGCACTACGCGCTGGCCCGCCAGCTCCAAAGCCTGCGCGACCGCGGTGTGCTGATCGTTGCCAGCGGCAACATCGTGCACAACCTGCGGCAAATGCAGCGCGGTGCCAGCGGCAGCCAGGCCTATGACTGGGCGCTGGAGTTTGACCAGACCATCGGCGGCCATGTGCAGCAGGGCAACCTGGCGGCGCTGCAGAGCTTCCAGAAACTGGGCGCGCTGGCCACCATGGCCCACCCAACGCATGAACACTACCTGCCGCTGCTGTACGCCGCTGGCGCGGTTGATGCGAAGGAGCCGATGCGGTTTTTCAACACCAGCTTTCAGGGCGGCTCGATCTCGATGCGTTCGGTGGTGTGGGGCTGACAGGCCGTTCAGGGTCTTTTTGGCCTTCTGGCACCCTCCAGACGTGAAAAAGGCTGACTTGAAGAATCAAATCAGCCTCTGGCCTACGGTTTTAAATCGGGTTTAGCTATTCATTTGATAGCAAATTTCCCGCCTGCGGTGCGTCACATCACCTTGGCAATCGCTGCGCACACGTAGTCGATGTTCTTGCTGTTCAGCGCGGCCACGCACATGCGGCCGGTGTCGGTGCCATAGACGCCGAACTCATTGCGCAGGCGAACCATCTGGTCCTTGTTCAAGCCGGAATAGCTGAACATGCCGATTTGACTGGTAATAAAGCCCATATCACGGGCTACGCCAGCCGCTTTCAGGCCCTCAACCAGTTGTTGGCGCATG
>JBJXEI010000175.1:0-4802 GCA_046154065.1 Polaromonas sp.
CATCACTGCCGTGGTGGGCAGTGGCACGGCGCTGTTCTTGGGCCCTGCGCTGCACGCCCTGGGCGCCAGCGGGGAGGTGGCCCAGCTGGCGCAGCGCTACCTGGCGGTCACCGTGCATTCGCTGCCGTTGATGGGCATCGGCATGGCCTGCGCGGCCCTGCTGCGCGCCGTGGGGGACGCCCGGCGCGCCATGGCCGTCACGCTGGCGGCGGCGCTGGTCACCGCCGTGCTGGACCCGATTCTGATCTTCGGCTTCAAGCTCGGGCTGGACGGCGCGGCGATTGCGTCCGTGGTGTCCCGCGTGGTGCTGGCGGCCGTTGGCCTGCACGGCGTGCTGGTACGCCACCGCATGCTGTCGCGGCTGGACCTGAGCCGCTTCAAGGCTGACGCCAAAACGCTGATGGCCGTAGCCACCCCTGCCATCCTGACCAATCTCGCCACGCCCGTGGCGGCGGCGTTTGTCACCCATTCCATCGCACAGTTCGGCCCCTCCGCCGTGGCGGGCGCGGCCACGATTGACCGTGTCAGCCCTGTCGCTTTCGGCGTGATTTACGCGCTCAGCGGCGCGGTCGGCCCCATCCTGTCGCAAAACCTGGGCGCAGGCCGGGTGGACCGCGTGCGCGAAGGCCTGCGCGCCAGCCTGGTCTTCATGGCCTGCGCCGTGGCGCTGGCGTGGGTGGTGCTGGCGCTGGCCGTGGTGCCCTGGGGTGGTGGCCAGGGGCTGCTGATCCGCATGTTCTCGGCCGACGCGGCGGCGGCCGAGCTCATTACTTTGTTCTGCCTAGGCTTGGCCCCCAGCTTCTTTTTCATCGGCGCGCTGTTCGTGGCCAACGCGGCCTTCAACAACCTCGGCTTCCCGCTGCTGTCCACCGCCTTCAACTGGGGCCGCGCCACGCTGGGCACCATCCCGTTTGCGTGGTGGGGCTCCCACTACAGCGCGTCAGGTGTGCTGATCGGGCAGTCGGTCGGCAGCGCGATTTTCGGGCTGCTGGCCATCGTGGTGGCCTGGCGGATCACGGGGCGGTTGAAGGCGAAAGCGCCGGAACCGACAGGTGGGGAAGGCGTGCCTGCGGCTGCGGCGGCGACGCATTCGGCGTCGGCTGGGTGACTTGTGAATGGTGTTGAGACACAAGTCAATGAACGTCCTTCTAACGCGTGTGCTTTACCAGCACGCTGTGGTGTATGTCTCTGTCATCCAATGCTTCGATGAGAATTTCCCGGCCCATGCTGGTCAGTTTGTAGCGCAACACAATGGAGCCGAGGCGGGCGGGTTCCACGTTTTGCCCTTCAAGCAGTTTTGGTAACCAAGCCTTAAACCATCCGAATGATATTTTCAACGCGGGCTCACTGCCTTCTGGAAGATCAGCGACTTCGCCAGAAAAGTTAATTTGCGCCTCGCTGCATCCTGAGTCTCGCGCAGCGGCATCCAACAAATCACAGATGTAGACGTCATCGACGTAGTTCATCGGGCTGACGAACGAGTGTCCGAAGTTGTGAAGCGCTGAATCGATGTGTTTGTATTTCATGGGGTGAACCTTGAGTTCAGTCGAAGCGGCAGCCATCGGTTCACGGTTAGGTTTTGCTTTGATAGCCCTTATTGGCGACGTTTAAAAGTAAGCTGAAAAGATATGGGGGCTACTGCCAGACTCCCTGCCTCCTCAGATTTACTTGCTGACAAGCGGAAAATCAATACCGCTGCGCCACATGTTGAATCCGCAAAACTTGCACATCGGTGCGCACCACGCGGTAAATTGCCACGTAATTCTTGTGCAAAACCAGCTCTCGCGTGCCTGGCACCCGGCCCGCTTTACCCATACCAGGGAACGACACCAGCCGCTCTGTACTGGCTTGAAGCTCGGCTACAAAAGACGCTGCGCGGACAGGGTTGTCTCGGGCGATGTAACTGGCAATTTCATCGACCGACTTGAGGGCGGTTCGGGTCCAAACCAGCGCCATCACTGTTGGGTGTATTTGGCAAACACGGCACTGACTTCCTCGCTGGATGCGAATTCGCCTCGATCTGCCTCGGCGATGCCGTCATGGATGTCTTGAATATGCCAAGCCTGACTTTCCAGATAGCGGGTCAGCGCTTCTATGGCCAGAAACGACTTGGTACGCGCGGTGGCACCCGCCAGCGCTTCAAGCTGGGCGTAAAGCGCGTCGGGTACGCGAACATTCAGGGTTTTGGCAACAGATGAGGTGGTCATGGGCAGCTCGTAGTTGGGTTGGTTCACGGTCAGTTGATGTTCGCATTGTATGTGTTACGGCGTAACACGCGTCATGCAAATGGTGCACACCCATCCCCTCACCGCCCCACCGTGAACCCCAGCGCCCCACCATCACACAGCCCGTCTGACAGCACCAGCAGCTGGTAGCCCTTGGCGGTTTCCTGCAGCACGGTCAGGGCTTCGGGTTTGATCTCTTTGTCGCAGCTGCGCAGGCTGACTTGGCGGGTGTCGAGCTGGGCCAGCGCGCGGGCCTGGGGGCTGTGGCCGTCCCAGAACCAGACGCTGAAGTCCACGGTTTTCTGGCTGGCGCGTTCGTCGTCGGGGCCGGCCAGCAGCAAAAAGCCGCCGGTCACGGCCACCAGGTCGCGGATGCCGGTGTGCGCGCCCAGCGCCAAGGTGTGGACCACGGCTTTCGGGTCGGCGCGGCCTGTGGGGTCGAACAGCGCGTCGGCATCAACCGACAGCAGCGTGGCCACGCCATCGGCCACCGGGCCACGAAAACCAAACGTCAGCCGCCCGTCCTGCACGGCCATGCCTTCGATGTTGACGGCCCCCCGGTCGCCCATGCACAGCTTGTCGGCCACCCTACTTGCTACATGATCGGCCAGCGCGGGCTGCGCCTGCATGATGGCCCACAGGCGTGTGGAGTCGGCGTAGCCTGCGGGTGCAGCGTCGCCCAGCATCTTGTTCATCGCACGCTTGACCACGCCGGGTTTCAGCGCACGGCCCGTGTCAGCGTCCCGCGCAAAGCGCACGATGTGGCGGCTGTCCGGGCGGGCGCTGCAGTCAGAGCGGCGCGGTGAATGCGAGCCTGCGACGTAGAAATAACGCCCGTCGGTGGCGGCGGCTTCCGCGTCCAGTTCCCCGTCACCGGGGATCAGCGTGACGGGTTTTTTCAAAGGTTTGAGCGTGTTGCCTTCCAGCCGGGCAAAGTAGCCGTCCGCGCCTTCATCAAACGCCAGCAGGCATACGCGCTGCTGCTTGGCGTTCAGCGCGCAGGCGATGCCGCTGACGGACTGGCGCACCTGCAGCTGTTTTTTCTTTTTCAAGTCAGCGCCAAAGCCCGCGTCCTTGTTGCCGATGGCGGGCAGGGCGCCGTCCGGCTGAACCAGCGGCGGGCTGGCCGCCAACGCTGCAAAGCCAAAGCCGAGCCCAAAAAGCAGTGCAGCCAGCTTATTCATCATCGCCACCGCCCAACATGCCGCCCAGCAAGGTGCCGCCCAGCAGCCCGCCACCGAGCAGGCTGCTTTGCTCCTTGCTGCCGCCGTTTTGCGGCGCGGCGGCAAAAATGCGGCTGGCCAGACGTGAGAACGGCAGGCTTTGCAGCCAGATGTGGCCAGGGCCGGTCATCTTGGCCAAAAACAGGCCTTCACCGCCGAACAGCGCGGTTTTGATCTTGCCCACGTACTGGATGTCAAAACTCACGTCCGGCGTGTAGGCCACCACGCAGCCCGTGTCCACCATCAGCGTTTCCCCCGGGGCCAGCTGGCGCTGCATGACGGTGCCGCCCGCGTGGCAAAAGGCCATGCCGTTGCCGTCCAGCTTTTGCATGATGAAACCTTCACCGCCAAAAAAGCCCACGCCCAGCTTGCGCTGAAACGCAATACCCAAACTCACGCCGCGCGCCGCGCACAAAAACGCGTCCTTCTGGCAGATCAGCGTGCCGCCCAGCTGGCTCAAGTCCATCGCCAAAATCTTTCCTGGGTAGGGCGCGCCAAACGCGACTTTGCGCTTCACCCCATCGGTGTTGTTGTAGACCGTGGTGAACAGCGACTCCCCCGTCACCAGCCGCTTGCCCGCGCCCAGCAGCTTGCCAAATAAGCCCCCCTGCTGCGCCGAGCCATCACCAAACACCGTGTCCATCGCAATGCCCGACTCCATGTACATCATCGAGCCCGCCTCGCCAATAGCCGCCTCGTTCGGGTCCAGCTCCACCTCGACAAACTGCATCTCGCTGCCGAAAATTTGGTAGTCAATCACGTCCATGGTCATGGTGGGGCTCCTGGTGGTTAGGGTGGATGGGTTGGATATTGCGCTGGATTATGGCGGTTGGCCGGGCGGGCTGAATGCCTTGCGGCAGCGGGGCCGATGCAGGCGAATCGCCACGGTGTTGCAGTCGTTGCACGCCTGCAGGACGCTATTAATTCAGGAGCAGACCCGGCAATGGTTACCTAGGCTGGTGGGTGATTTGGGCTTAAAAACAGTTTCAATAGCACTAAAAATTAACTCACAGGTTAATTTTTGCCCCCCTGCAGAGGGTGAACGTCGATTTTCAAAGCGTGCTGAGCCTCCACGCATCCACTGTCAGGTTCGTTCAGAAGCAGCGGGCGCAGGGCCTGTGGGCGGTGAAGCGTCATCCAGGGCCTTCGTCCCCATCGCAGCTGGCTGCCCATCACTTATCTGCACCGTTGGCTGCACGCGGCCCTGCGCCTGTTGCGCCACCTGCCAGGCTTCGTGGGGCGCGTGCCCGTCTTGCCCCGGCGCAACGTGAATGTCGCTGCCTTGCGCAAACGCGTGGGCTTGAAGCTGCGCAGGCTTGGGCGCGTTGTAATGCACCTGCACGTTGTCCATCGA
>JBJXEI010000176.1:0-4620 GCA_046154065.1 Polaromonas sp.
ATTTTTTCATGCACCACACCCTCGTTGCGGGTCAGCGCCATCACGGGGCCGCACAGCTCCAGCGCCTGCAGCAGCTCCACCCACGGGCCGCGCAGGGGCGTGGCTTGCAGGGTGTGGTCATGCGCCCCGGCGTGGGCGGCCACGGCCTGGCCTTCGCTCACGCCGATGGCGGCGGCCGCGTCAATGGCGCGCTGGCCGCTGTGCCGGGCAGCGCGAAAACGCTCGCGGATGTCGGCGTTGTGGGGGGCCGATTGCAGCAGGCGCGGGATGGGTTTTTGCAGAACGGCGCTCATTGCACGGTCTCCGGGGTGGTGTGCCACAGGGCGTTGGCGTTGACGGGCTGGGGCGGCCACGTGATGGTTGGCGCTGAATTTGGCGCGGGGGTTGGCGCGACCGGCTCGGCGTTTGGTGCGTCGGCGCGTTGCAGGTTGTCCAGCACGTTGAGCCACAGCACACGCAGGTTGGCGGTCATCGCCTGAAAAGCCACCGACGCGCCGGGGTGGGTGGACAGGGCCGACAGGTTGTCCACGATTTTTCGGGCAATCAGCAGGCTGTGCATGTCGCAGCACCCCTGGCTGTAACTGGTCATCAGCGCCAGCGTGCCGGCCAGCAGCGGTTCGGCCTGGGGCAGCAGGCCCGGTTTTTCAGACGCCGGGGTGGTCGTGGTGTGGTTGAAAAGGCTGTTGAAGGGTCGCATGGCCATCCTTGAGGTTGAGGCTGAAAAAAACAGGCTTAAAAGTCCGCCACCAGCGACACGGCCAGGTTGCGGCCGGGCTGGGTGTAGCTGTCGGTGACGGTTGAGGCGCTGGACAGGCCGCGCACGTCGCTCCAGTTCCAGTACTTTTTGTTGGTCAGGTTGTTCAGCGCCAGGTTCAGGCGCAGGTCCTTGCGGATGCGCCACTGGCCGCTCAGGTCCAGCGTGGTGGCCGACGGGATTTCAAACTGCTGGGCGGGCGGTGTGACCAGGCCGGCGCTGTCGATGTCGCTGCTCTTTTTGGCGGCGTGGTGGCTGGCGTCCAGGCGCAGGTCGTACGGGCCGCTGCTGTAGGCCACACCTGCCGTGAGCTTGGCCGGGTCAATGCTGTTGAGCGGCTTGCCAGTGGTCTTGTCTTTTCCCTTGGCCATGCCGAAGGTGAACGGGGTGGAGAGCAAGCCGTTGGCGAAGCGGCCCCACTGGTAGCTGCCCTTGACCTCAAAGCCCTGCACGGTGGCGTTGCCGACGTTGACGGACTGGAACACCGTGGGGTTGCCCACCACACCCGCACCGCCGACCTGCTGGGAGTCCACGATCAGGTCTTTGTAGCGGCCGGTGAAGGCGGCTACGTCCAGCTGCAGCGCGCTGTAGCGGGCGCGGGCGCCCAGTTCCAGGTTGCGGCTTTTCTCGGGCTTGAGGTTCGGGTTGGGAATGGTGCGGTAGAACTGGGTCGGGTTCTCGAAAAACGCGTTGACCTGGCTGGCGTTGGGGGCCCGAAAGCCGCTGGCCAGGTTGCCAAACACCGACCACACCGGGCTGGCGCGCCACACCGCTTCCAGCTTGGGTGACACCGCCGAGCCCGCCAGCGACGCAGCGGGCGTGCCGGACGGTGGCGAGAACCCGGCCTGGCTGGCCTTGATGCGGTAGCTGTCGTAGCGCAGCGCGGGCGTGATGCTCCAGGCGTCGCTGATGAATTCGTCTTGCACGTACAGGGCGGCGCTGGTCTCCACCGTGTCGGGGAAGCGCTTGAGCGGGAAGGTCTCCCCGGCTGGGGGCGTCACGCCGTTGTTGAGGTTTTCGATGTCCGCGCGGGTGGTGTCTGCGCCGTAGGTGATTTTTTGCGACCAGGTACCGCCCGGCGCAGCGCGGATCAGCTTGTCGGCCTGCACACCCAGCTGCAGGGTTTTCTCAAAGTAGGTCACGTCGCGCACCCTGTCGGCTGACGTGTTGCGGTCTTCAAAGGTGTACTCCCGCGAATCAGCCTTTTGCCAGCTGACCACGGTTTGCAGCCGGTCGGCGAAGGCGGCGTCCACCTGGTAGCGAGCGTCCCAGGTCACGCGGTCCCGGTTCAGGGTGGCAAACGAGTCGCTGCGCAGCGTGGACGCGGCCACCAGCGGCGGCTTGCTCACGGCGGTCAGCAGGTCATAGGCCGAGCGTTTTTCAACATGCTCCAGCGTGACCGTGTGGCGCTGCGCGGCACTCGGCGTGACGATGACCTTGCCCAGCAGGCCTCGGCCGCGGTCTTGCTGCGGGTTGGGGGTGGTGCGGTCCACGTTGGCTGCGTCATTGCTGCCCCGGTTTTCCAGCGCCTTGGCGCCTGACACATTGGCTGACAGCAGCCACTGCACCGTGTCACTGGCCTGCCCTGCCACTGTGGCGCTGAGGCCAAAACCCCTGTCTTCACCGCTGTAGCTGGCCGAGGCGGTGCCGCCGATGGTTTTGCCGCCCTTCAGATAGTCCTGCGGTTCCCTCGTGATGAAGTTGACCAGCCCGGCCAAGCCGTCCGAGCCGTACAGCGCGGACGCTGGGCCCTTGACGATTTCGACCCGCTTGAGCAGGGTGACGTCCACGTAGTCACGCCCGAACGAGGTGACGTTGAACACATAGCTGCGCGGGGCGCGAATGCCGTCGGTCAGGATCAGCACGCGGTTGCCATCCAGGCCACGGATGTTGAAGCCGGCGTTGCCTTCCCGGCCAGTGCCGCTGCCCGCCAGCGTGAAGCGGGCCGGTGCCCGTTTGACCGACACGTTGGGCAGGTCCTTGACCAGACCACGGATGTCGCGGATCTGCCCGGCTTCGAGCTGCTCAGCGCCAATGACCTCGATGGTGGCGGGAATGTCGTCCTTGTCCTGCTCAGCCCGGCTGCCGCTGACGACCATTTCTTTCAGCGACGCGACCACGGTGGGCCGCACGGTTTGCGCCTGTGCAGCAGCCAGTGAGGCATAAGCCAGCGTCAGGCCGCAGGCCAGGCGGGTGAGCGCAAAAGCGTTGGAAACAGCGAAAAATGAACCAGAAAACAGGCGAGAGGGGGCCACGGCAACACCTTGAGACAGTTGACAACAACCGCTGGCTCGGGGCGCGCGGCCCGTCGGGTCGACCGAAGGGGCGTGCAGGTGGCTGGCTGGGAATGCGCGCGGGGCAGGACTGAGGCCGTCGGTACCGCGCTTGGCTTCATTCTACCCGACAAATGATAATGATTCTCATTTGCCAGAAAATAATCCGTGGGCAGCTTCGTCCCAGCCGGGCCAGACGGTGAAACGCTGATGACAAAACGTGGTTTTCGTCATAGGCGCAGACACCACCTCAAATAGCAAAAGACTATGAGAGACAAGGGTAAACACGTATTAAACTATCAGTTCGCTAAGTTTTTCAACCTCTTCACTATTCCTCAGGAGCTCACATGTCCCTTATCGACACCGCCGTTGTCCCGTTCAAGACCACTGCTTACCAAAACGGCAAGTTCGTGCCTGTCAGCAACGAGAACCTCAAAGGCAAGTGGTCTGTGTTTGTGTTCTTCCCAGCAGCTTTCACCTTTGTGTGCCCGACCGAGTTGGGTGACCTGGCCGACAACTACGCCGAGTTCCAGAAACTGGGCGTGGACATCTACGGCGTGTCGACCGACACCCACTTCACGCACAAAGCCTGGCACGACAGCTCCCCCGAAATGAGCAAGGTCCAGTACGCCCTGGTGGGTGACCCAGCCCAGGTGCTGGCCAAGGGCTTTGACGTGCTGATCACCGAAGGCGATGGCGCTGGCCTGTGCCTGCGCGGCACCTTCATCGTGAACCCTGAAGGCAAGATCCAGACGATCGAAGTGCACCCAGACGGCATTGGCCGCGACGCCAAAGAACTGCTGCGCCGCGTCAAAGCCGCCCAGTACATCGCCGCCCACCCGGGTGAAGTCTGCCCGGCCAAGTGGAACGAAGGCGCTGAAACACTCAAGCCATCGTTCGATCTCGTCGGCAAGATCTAAACACGCCCCCTGCAAAGCCCGGGCGCTTGCGGCCGGGCTTTTTTATTCCTCATTCCAAATCGAAAAGCGAGACCACCATGCTTGATGCCGCCACCAAAGCCCAACTCAAAAGCTACCTCGAACGCGCAACCCAGCCGATTGAAATCGTGGCCTCGCTCGACGACAGCAAGGCATCAAGCGATCTGCAGTCGCTGCTCAAAGACATCACCGACTCGTCCCCGCTGGTCACCGTGACCGAAAGCCGCGCGGACAACCTGCGCAAGCCGTCTTTTTCCGTCAACCGCCCCAGCGAAAACCACGGCCCGCGCTTTGCCGGCTTGCCGATGGGCCACGAGTTCACGTCGCTGATCCTGGCACTGCTGCAGGTGGGCGGCTACCCGCCGAAAGTCGAGCCGGAAATTCTCGAACAGATCCGCGCCCTGGATGGCGACTTTGACTTTGAAATCTACATTTCCCTGTCGTGCCACAGCTGCCCGGACGTGGTCCAGGCACTGAACCTGATGGCTGTGCAGAACCCCCGCATTCGCACCACGATGATCGACGGCTCCCTGTTCCAGGACGAGATCAAGGCGCGCCAGGTGATGGCGGTGCCCACCGTGTTCTTGAACGGCACCGAGTTCAGCCAGGGCCGCATGAGCCTGGAAGAAATTCTGGCCAAGATCGACACCAGCGG
>JBJXEI010000177.1:0-6246 GCA_046154065.1 Polaromonas sp.
ATGACCGTGACGGCTGCGTCCGTTTTTGACCCATTGATCGCTTGAGCAGTTGGTGCATTGGATTGACATGCCTGTATTTTGACTGCATTGGTTTTTGAAATCAATACTTATTTAGCAATCCCTCAAAACCAACTCCAGCCTTAAAAAATCATGCGGGGGCAGCTATTAAAAATATAGCGATATGAGGCGGCTCAGAAGAGATGCGCTGAGCAGGGGTAGGAATTTACGCGCCAGTTATGCGCCACTTCCGCGCCACATTTATCCATTACGCGCCAGTTATGCGCCAGTTATGCGCCACATTCGTGCCATCATGCGTCATGCACACCCTGACGCCGAACCAAGAACTTGACCTGATCGTCCAGATGGTTGCCCAGCAGCCGACGGGCCTGAGCGTGGCTGAACTGCAGGGTGCGCTGAGGGGGCAAGGCCATGACTTACCGCGCCGCACGCTGCAGCGGCGTTTGCAGCTGTTGCTGGCCACTGCGCGCATTCGCGCCACGGGCAGCAGCCGTGCCACGGTCTATCACGCAGTACAGCCCAGCCACCCTATCCCCAGCCCGGTTCATGACCGTGCCGGGCCGCTGGCCCCGCAGGCTGAACTGGCGGCGCAGGATGAGCCTTATGTCACTGTGTCTGTGGCCGGGCTGGATGTTCGCGACGCGGTGCGCCGACCGCTGACCCAGCGTATTCCCGTCGGGTATGACCGGAGCCTGCTGGACCGCTACCGGCCCAATGAAGACTTCTACCTGTTGCCAGCGCAGCGTGAGCGGCTGCATGTGTCAGGCCGCACCCATGCCAACATGCAACCCGCAGGCACCTACGCCCGCGACATTCTGGGACGGCTGCTGATTGATCTGTCGTGGGCATCGTCCCGGCTGGAAGGCAACACCTACACGCGGCTGGACACTCAAAATCTGATTGAGCTGGGGCAGGCCGCCGAGGGGAAAAATGCGCATGAAACGCAGATGATCCTGAATCACAAAGCGGCCATTGAAATGCTGGTGGAAGGGGCGGCCGAGGTGGGGTTTAACCGGTTCACGGTGCTGAATCTGCATGCGATTTTGTCGGACAACCTGATGTCTGACCCCATGGCGTCTGGCCGCCTTCGCCGGCGGGACGTGGCGATCAGCGGCACGGTTTTTTTGCCCCTGGCCATGCCGCAGCAACTCAATGAGTGCTTTGACGCTGTGCTGTACAAGGCCGCGCAGATCACCGACCCCTTCGAGCAGGCTTTTTTTGGCATGGTGCATTTGCCTTACCTGCAGCCCTTTGAGGACGTGAACAAGCGCGTGTCACGTCTGGCGGCCAACATCCCGCTGATTCGCCACAACCTGTGCCCGCTGTCGTTCATTGACGTGCCTGAGCGGGCCTACATCGAAGGGATGCTGGGCGTTTATGAACTGGGGCGGATGGAGCTGCTGCGCGATGTTTTTGTGTGGGCCTATGAGCGCTCGTGCCAGCGCTATCTGGCGATCAGGCAGTCGGTCGGTGAGCCGGATGCGTTTCGCCTGAAATACCGCGCCGCCTTGGTGGACGTGGTGCAGGCACTGGTCCGTGCGCCCTTGCGCGGTACGGCTGAAGAAGTCAGGCAACTGGCCGCAAACACCGTTGCCGCGCATGACTGGCTGGCGTTCGTGCAAGCCATTCAGTCCGATCTGGACCACCTGTATGAAGGCAACATCGCGCGGTACCGGTTGCGGCTGTCCGAGTACCAAGGCTGGCCGTTCAAGCGGTCCGAGTCTGGTGATGACTGAGCCCCCAAAGCCGGGTTAAACCGTCTCCACCTGCGCCAAAAACCCCGAGCGCTCCATCACTGCGCGGGGCTGGGCGTTCAGCCCGGCAAAGGTCAGGCGGCCGCCGCGCAGCGTGATGGCTTTGTGCAGCTGCTCCAGCACGTCCAGGCCGGACGCGTCCAATGATTGCAGGGACTGCACGTCGAGCCGGATGGCCATGCCCTGCGGCGCGCTTTCGACCACGGTCAGGATGGGGTCGAGCTTGGCGACGGCGCCAAAAAACAGCGCGCCGTACAGCGTGAAGCTGGCCTGTTCGGCCGTGTGGCTGGTTTGCACGACTTGGAACAGCGTGCTCATGCGCCGCACAAACAGCACGCAGGCCAGGATCAGCCCGACCTGCAGGGCGACGGTCAGGTCAAACACCACGGTCAGGAAAAACGTGCCCAGCATCAGCAGCCGGTAGTGGTTGCTGGCGCGCCGCAGGTTGGCAAATTCATGCCACTCACCCATGTTCCACGCCACAAACAGCAAGATGCCCGCCAGCACGGCCAGCGGCACATGCACGGCCAGCGGCGCGGCGGCCAGCACCACCACCGCCAGCGTCACGCAGTGCATCAGCCCGGCCACCGGGGTGGTGCCGCCCGATCGCACATTGGTCACGGTGCGGGCGATGGTGCCGGTGGCGGGCATGCCGCCAAAAAACGGCACCACCATGTTGGCCACGCCCTGGGCCATCAGCTCCTGGTTGGGGTCATGCCGGGGCAGGCCGGAGATCTGGTCCGCCACGCGGGCGCACAGCAGCGACTCGACCGCGCCCAGCAGCGCAATGGTGATGGTGGGGGTCAGCAGCAGGCGCACCGTGTCCCATGAAAAGTCGGGCAGGGCAAAGTCGGGCAGCGCCTGCGGAATGCCGCCAAACCGGGAGCCAATCGTCTCGACCGGCAGCTTGAGGAAAAACGCCAGCGCCGTCAGGCTGACCAGCGCCACGATGGGCCCCGGCATGCGGGACGCCACTGCGACGGCGCTGCGCAGCTGCCCGCCCTCCACGGCGTGCATCATCTTGCGCAGCCGGGCACTCAAAACCGTGCCCTGCCGCGCGCGGAACAGCAGCGGCCAGATGAACAGGCCCAGCAAACAACCCAGACCCAGGCCCAGGGCGTACAGGTTCAGCGTGCTGGCGTGTGCGGCAATCACCTGGATCTGACTGAAAAAATCCGCCGGCATTTTGGGCACTTTCAGGCCCAGCAGGTCCTTGACCTGCGACAGCGCAATCAGCACCGCAATGCCGTTGGTGAACCCCGTGACGATGCTGACCGGCACATACCGCACCAGCGTGCCCAGCTTCAAAAAGCCCAGCAAAAACAGCAGCACCCCCGCGCAGGTGGTGGAAATCAGCAGGTTGGCCAGGCCGTAACGCTCGACGATGCCGTAGACGATCACGATGAAAGCCCCGGCGGGCCCGCCGATCTGCACCGCCGAGCCGCCCAGCGCGGAAATCAGCGCGCCCGCAATGATGGCGGTCCAGATGCCTGCTTCAGGCTTGAGGCCCGAAGCAATCGCAAACGCCATGGCCAGCGGCAGCGCCACGATGCCGACCGTCAGCCCGGCGCCTGCGTCCTTGAAAAACCGGCCTTTGTCGTAACCAGACAGTGCCGACAGCAGGCGGGGGCGAAAGGGCGACAGGTAGGGCGGCAGGTGCATGGGGTGCAGGCTTCGGGGTGGGGTTTGCGGGAGGTGCCAAACGGGTGCCGTGCCTGGCGGGTTTTAGCCGACCCGCATGCCCGGTTGTGCGCCTGGCAGCGGCTCCAGCACGTATATGCCTGGCACGGTTTTTTCGTCGCCGTGGCTGGCAGCAAGAACCATTCCTTCGCTGATGCCGAACTTCATCTTGCGCGGCGCCAGGTTGGCCACCATCACCGTGTGTTTGCCGATCAGGTCGGCCGGCTGGTAGGCGCTGGCGATGCCGCTGAAGACGTTGCGCATGCGGCCTTCGCCCACGTCCAGCGTCAGGCGCAGCAGCTTGGTGGAGCCGTCCACCGCTTCGCAGTTGACGATTTTGGCGATGCGCAGGTCAATTTTGGCGAAGTCGTCGATGGCAATCAGCGGGGCGATGGCCTCGCCGCCGGGCAGGCTGTCTGCTGCTGAATCGGCAGCGGCTGGGGCTGGCTCTGCCTGGGCTGGGGGCTCGAACAGGGCGTCCAGCTGTTTGATGTCAACACGCTGCATGAGGTGCTGGTAGCTGCCAATCGTGTGGCCCGCGCCCAGCGCCGTGGCCGCGTCGGCAAACTGCAGGGGGCTGACGTTCAAAAAGGCTTCGACCTGGGCGGCCAGGGCGGGCAGCACGGGTTTGAGGTCAATCGTCAGCAGGCGGAAGGCTTCAATGCACACCGTGCATACGTCCTGCAGGCGGGCGTCCATGCCGGTTTGTTTGGCCAGCTCCCAGGGTTTGTTCTGGTCGACATAGGCGTTGACACGGTCGGTCAGTGCCATGGTTTCACGCAGGGCCTTGGCATATTCCCGGGTTTCGTAGTGCTCGGCGATGGTGGCTGTTTGCGCGCGCAGGCCTTCCAGCAGGGCCGCACCGTCGGCAGAGACAACACCCAGCTGACCGCCAAATCGTTTGGCAATAAAACCCGCCGCCCGGCTGGCGATGTTGATGTACTTGCCCACAAGGTCACTGTTCACCCGTGCCATGAAGTCATCGGCGTTGAAGTCGATGTCTTCGTTTTTGGCGTTGAGTTTGGCGGCCAGGTAGTAACGCAGCCACTCGGGGTTCATGCCCAGGCTCAGGTACTTGAGCGGGTCCAGGCCGGTGCCGCGGCTTTTGCTCATTTTTTCGCCGTTGTTCACGGTCAAAAAACCGTGGACGTGAATCTTGTCTGGAGTTTTTCGGCCGCTGAATTCCAGCATGGCGGGCCAGAACAGCGTGTGGAAGGTCACGATGTCCTTGCCGATGAAGTGGTGCTGTTCCAGTGCCGGGTTGGCCATGTAGGCGGCGTAGTCTTCGCCCCGTTTTTCCAGCAGATTTTGCAGCGACGCGAGGTAGCCCACGGGCGCATCCAGCCACACATAAAAGTACTTGCCCGGCGCGTCCGGGATCTCAATGCCGAAGTAGGGCGCGTCTCTAGAAATGTCCCAGTCACCCAGGCCTTCGCTGGTGGTGCCGTCGGGGTTGGTGCGCACGCTGAACCATTCCTTGACCTTGTTGGCCACCTCGGGCTGCAGTTTGCCGTCTTGGGTCCAGCGCTCCAGAAATTCGACGCAGCGCGGGTCCGAGAGTTTGAAGAAAAAGTGCTCCGAGCTTTTCAGCACCGGGGTGGCACCGGACAGGGCCGAGTACGGGTTGATCAGATCGGTGGGGGCGTACACCGCGCCGCAGCTTTCGCAGTTGTCGCCGTACTGGTCTTTGGCACCGCATTTGGGGCAGGTGCCCTTGATGTAGCGGTCAGGCAGAAACATGTTCTTTTCAGGGTCAAAGAACTGCTCAATGGTTTGGACGTCGATCAGGTCGTTGGCCTTGAGGTCACGGTAGATCTGCTGCGCCAGCACATGGTTTTCGGGCGCGTCGGTGCTGTGCCAGTTGTCAAAGCTGATGTGAAAACCGTCCAGGTAGGGCTTGCGGCCGGCGGCGATGTTGGCCACAAACTGCTGCGGCGTGACGCCCGCTTTTTCGGCGGCGATCATGATGGGCGCGCCGTGGGCGTCGTCGGCCCCGACAAAGTTCACCTGGTGGCCCTGCATGCGTTGAAACCTCACCCAGATGTCGGCCTGGATGTATTCCATGATGTGGCCGATGTGAAAGTTGCCGTTGGCGTAGGGCAGGGCGGTGGTGACAAAGAGTGTGCGGGACATCTGTAGTGCTTTTCTGAAGGGGAAGGCGTGATTTTAGGTGGCTTCGCTACACTGCCCGGTTCACAGGAAACAAGCCCATGCCCACCCAAGACCAACTCCTCGCCGCCCTGGCGACCGTGCTAGATGCCAACACTGGCAAAGATTTTGTCAGCAGCAAATCCATCAAAAACCTGCAGATCACGGGCGACGACGTGGCCTTTGATGTGGAGCTGGGTTACCCCGCCAAAAGCCAGATCCCGGCGATTCGCAAAAGCCTGATCGCCGCCGCCAAGGCGGTGGCCGGCGTGGGCAATGTGTCGGTCAACGTGACCGTCAAGATCGCCAGCCACAGCGTGCAGCGCGGGGTGCAACTGCTGCCCAATGTGAAAAACATCATTGCTGTCGCGTCTGGCAAGGGCGGCGTGGGCAAAAGCACCACGGCCGTGAACCTGGCGCTGGCGCTGGCGGCTGAAGGCGCCAGCGTAGGCCTGCTCGACGCCGATATTTACGGCCCCAGCCAGCCCATGATGATGGGCATTGAAGGCCGGCCCGAGAGCGTGGACGGCAAAAACATGGAGCCGATGGAGAACTACGGCATTCAGGTGATGTCGATCGGTTTTCTGGTGGCGCAGGACGAGGCCATGATCTGGCGCGGCCCGATGGCCACCCAGGCGCTGGAGCA
>JBJXEI010000178.1:0-4165 GCA_046154065.1 Polaromonas sp.
GCGCGTGGGCGTGCGGCGCTTGCGCGTCGCCTGTGAGCCACTGGCACGCGGCGCAGGCTGGCAAACCGACACCCTGGCCACCCTGAAAAAACCCCTGCGCCAGTTAGGCCAGCAACTCGGTGCCGCCCGCGACTGGGACGTGTTCACCGAAGAAACCTGGCCCCCGCTGGTCAAAACCATCCAAGACCCTGCCCTGCGCATGGCGCTGCAAGAACAAATCCAGCTGCAGCGCGGCCTGGCCCACCTGCAAGCCCACGCCGCCCTGAACGGCCGCCCCGCCCAGCAGGTGCTGCTGCAACTCAGCCACTGCCTGTCCCAACCCCCGGAAGATGCGACACCACCCACTGCGCTGTACAAGCAGCTGGACAACTACGTAAAAGAACTCCAACAAGGCGTGCGCGAGTTGCACCACCTCAAGCCCGAGCCCCTGCATGCCCTGCGCATCGTCGCCAAAAAGATGCGCTACCTCACCGAATTCATCGCCAGCCTCCACGCTGAGGCTGACATCGAGCCCTGGCTGAAATGGCTGAAAAAAGCCCAGGAAGTGCTGGGCGCCCGCAACGACCGCAGCACCGCTGAAATCCGTATCAACCAGCTGTGCCAAGCCATCCCCGCCCACCACGGCAAAGTCCGCCGGGCGCTTCGGGCGGCGCTGAAGGCGCAGCCGCTGGTGGAGCTGGATTTGTCGATGCCGCCTGGGGCTTATTGGGGGTGAGGGTTTTGGCGCTATTTATTTGATAGCTGGCTGGGCAAGAAACGCCTGGGCTACAGCCAGTTTTGGTTAAAAAAAGACTGTTTTTGGAGTGTTTTAGCGGTTGGGGCAAGTTCCGAAGCACAGAAAACATCGAAATTTAACTTGCAAGTTAAATTTCGATGTTATTTTCGTAACATCGCTCTACCTTCATAGGGCAGGGCAGATTGGCTTACGGTGTCGGATGAACGTCGCCTTTGCAGAGATTGCAGCGAGTCGACTGAGACGTGTGACTGATCGCAACCTTCTAGGGACCAGCCATTACGCTTCCTGCCGCAGCGTCGGCCGTCAGAGGCGAACGCAGGTGAGAATCCGCTATGCCAAAAAACTTACCAACCGCAGCCCAAGCTTGGGAAGACCTCACCTTCTTCTCGATCGACACCAATCTGATCCAGGCCGCTGGCTACAACTTTGCGCAAGGTGCACTACATCAACTGCCGAATCAACTGCCCGAGTCGATCGGACTGCAGTTACCGGAGATCGTGGTCAGTGAGATCGTGAAGCATCGAATGGAGTCGGTTCACAAAACGCACCAGCAGCTCCAAAATGCGGCAGATGCATTGCACCGGCAGACAACAATTGACGTCTCAGAGGTCCGTAACTCCATTGACAAGCTCAACGCCATTGAGGCGGCCACTCAGCGGTTCACCCAGCAGGTTCACGACTACGCGGCCCAGTGTCGAGGTGTAGTCATGCCCACGGCAGGTGCAGACGCCGTGAAAAGCTTGTTTGCCGACTACTTCGCCCAGAGGCCTCCATTCGGCCTAAGTGAGAACAAGAAGTCAGAGTTCCCGGATGCTATGTGTTTGTGGCAGCTAGAGCAGTACGCCAAGGACAACGACACCATTGGAATCATCGCGTCGGATGACAAGGGGTGGAAGCAATACGCCGCCGAGTCGGAAACACTTTACTGCGCTGGTTCGATCGACGAGCTGGCGGCGCTCTTCGCAGCGACTAACGAACACGCCGAATCCATCAAGACGAAGATCGCAGCCGCGGTCAAGGACGCCGGCTCGCCGTTGGGCTCCGATCTCGAGCACGCGCTAAAGCTACACATTGCCAACGCGCAGTGGGACGCTTCGGATGTGTACACAGTCTCAACTTACCGGGTAGAGCCGGATGTCTACGATGCAAATGTCACTGAATACAGCATCGACGGTGATGCAAGCGTTTGGTCTGTAAAGGGTGAGCCGACCACGTGGATCGTCGAGTTGACGGTGCGCGTTAAGGCGAACGTCGACGTGTCCGCGGAGTTCTTTGCCTGGGACTCTATTGACCATGAGGAGCTGAGTCTCGGGGCACAAGAGTTCACCACAGAGACACAGGTCGATGTTGAGGTATTCCTGACATGCACAGACGTGCATCTAGAAACTGAGCCGAACGACTGGGATACCGACATCGAGATCGCTGACGGCAGCTACTCCCTAAAAGGTTTCGAGGTCGAACTCGACTACAGCCCGCCGGACGACGAGTAATCCGCTGGCGCCCGGTGCTACAGACGCAGTCACCGATATGTTGGACGACCGTATACCTCGGACACAGCCAGTCGCAGCAAGCGGACATCGGTGCAAGTAGCTCTCGTACCAGAGGAAGCCTTGATAGAGCTACTCATAATGGTCAATCTTTACCGAAGCCAAGATGACACAAGATGACTGCTGAAAACGCTAAGCCAAATGGACTCTTGGACGCAGAAGATGCCTGCGTACTACCGCCTGATCATCCGGTTCCCGCCGAACTCCTTCGACGCTACTCCGTTGAACGCGATCCGTTCGCCGAGAAAGACATTGCCGACTATGTCCAGACTCAGGCCCATGACGAGGTCGTCAGTCACGTAGAGCGCGTGAAGCGTGAGGTCGTGATGGGCGACCCCTACGAGATGTGGGACGTGACTACTGACCAAGGCAGGTGGTGGGTCATCACTAACCCCACGAACCTATATTCGCAGGAACACTTTCCGAGTCTGGACTACACACTTTCGTTCCATGTTGGACTGATGGCGAGAGTTCGTAGCCGCTCGGGCTCGCCCGATGGGAACGACCCGACACCCTTCGATGAGGTTTTGCGAAGATTCGAGCAAGCGGGCGAGCGTTTTGGGCACGCAATCGAAGTTGAGGACTTGCAGGCTATCGGAATGCTTCTACGCGAGGGATTGATTTCGCTCACTACCGCAGTGCACCGAAGGGTTGTCTTGCCTCAAGACGTGGAAGTTCCGCAAGTCGCCAACTTCGTTGCCTGGTCGGATGTGCTGTTGAATGTCCTGTGCGGCGGCGGAAGTAACGAGCGCCTGCGCCAGTACCTTAAGAGCCACGCGAAGGAAACATGGCAGCTAGTGAACTGGTTAACACACTCTCGAAGCGCGGACCGAGTGGCAACGGAGATTGCGATAGGTGGCTGCGAAGCCACGCTTCGCACATTGATCCAACTTCTAGAACGTCTGAGAACGGGAGGAGCAGAAGAGTGCCCTTCTTGTCGCTCACGAAACATCCGAACCTTCTTCGACATCGACATTCCGCCAGATGGCGATTACTTTCTCAGCTGCGGTGCGTGTGACTGGAACAACCATCCGGGTTTCCCGATGGACGCTGGTAGCGAAGAGGTTCAGGACGGCCAATCATGAGTTGTTTCCTATAGTCGCAGGGTGGATTACTCCGCGTGGGATGTCCGGCATGAAGCAAGCCGTCTATACAGTTCGCACAAACCCGATCGCTAGGGTTTTTATCGATTCGCTGGGTGACTTTGTTCGTAACCATCAAGGCGTTGTAATGATGACGCTGTGGTGTCGGACCTGGCTGGCGACGAGTTTCAAAGCTCAGCGGGGGCAGTGAGACAACCGATGACCTGCCGCGCATGCCACGTCATGGCCTTCCAACCAAACCCTTCACAAGGAGACTGACCATGCTTCGCTGCAAAATCGATGATCTGGCTTACATCACCAAGGGAACCAATGTGGGACGGCTGGTGGACATCCTTCCCTTGCCCTCACCGCATGGGTATGGCTGGTGGGCTGTTCGGGTGGTGGGCCCGGCCGTGCTGGCTTCGTATGACACCGCTGTCAAAAACACCCACACGGGAAGTGTTGAAGATCATCGGCTGCGGCCGATCCGTGACAACAACGGCACCGATGAAATGCTGGCGCTGACCAAAAGGCTTTCCAGGGGCCGCTGATGGATTTCATCCGAACCGTCGATGCCAATCGGGTATTTTGGATTTGCGGTTTTGGGGTGGTTGTCATTTGCTACTTGGCCAGGTTCACGCCTTGGCGGCCGTAGTCGATCTTGGGTGTGCTCAACATCGCCAAGGCGGCGTGCTTGGCGGGGTGCAGCTTGCCTGATAGATACGCGTTAAAAACCACTCTTATTTTGATAGCGGCTCCCGCAATAAAAACGAGGTCTGCAGCCGATTTCGACCTTAAAA
>JBJXEI010000179.1:0-25946 GCA_046154065.1 Polaromonas sp.
CGCGCCTCCTTCGCCGCAACCTCATACCGCTCAATCGCGTCCCGCGCCTCCTGCACCGTCAGGCCTGAATGCTCGACCACGCGGCCCAGCGTGGCCCAGTACTCGATCTGCCCGGCGGTGGAGCGGCGCAGCGGCTGGGCGGCTTGCCTGGCTTGGCTCACCAGCTCGGTGGGCAATTTGACGGATGCGAAGTTGATGGATGTGGTCATGGGGCGGCTCCTTTATGGCGCATTTTGCGCCATAAAGGACGTCAACACAAGCAGCAGGCTCCCGCCGCCCTGCTCAGGCCTCAGCGCCGGTTCACGGCAGCTGGTCACCCAGCACAATGCCTTCGCGCCGGGGGTCTGCGCCGCCGACCAGCACGGGGGTGCTGATGTTGGGGACACGGGTTTTGATGATGGTGGACACGCCACTGGACTGGGCGGCAAAGGACACGGTGTGGCCCAGGCTGCGCAGGCCGACCAGCAACGGGTCATTCAGGCCGCTGTTGGTGACGTCGATCGACGGGTGCTCGCCGCCGACGCCGGTGGTGGCGCTGTTGGCTGCGCCGAAGTTCACCATCGACGTGGCTTGCTGGGCGTCCAGCTTCCAGTCCACCGCGCTGACCACGGTTTTCACGACGAACTGGATGATGGCGGCCCCGCCGGGCGAGCCGGTGGCCATGAGCAGATCACCACGGGAGCCGTCGGCCGCGGCGTTGAACACCAGCGTCGGCGCCATGGAACTGCGCGGGCGCTTCAGGGCAGCCACGCGGTTGGCGATCGGCCCGGTGGCGTCAGACGGCTCGAACGAGAAGTCGGTCAGCTGGTTGTTGAGCAAAAAGCCGCGCGTGAAGTGGTAGGACCCCATGGAGCTTTCGACCGTGGTCGTCATCACCACCGCGTTGCCAAACTTGTCGATGATCGACAGGTGGGTGGTGCCGTTGCCCTCAGCGGCGCTGCTGCCCAAGGCGGTGGTGGCCGGGAACACACCGGCCGTGGCGGTGCCCATGCTGCGGGTGGGGGAGATCAGCGCGGCGCGGCTGCGCAGGTAGTCCTTGGCAATCATGCTGCTAACGCCACTGCCGGGCAGCGACACGAAGTCGGTGTCGGCCACGTACTTGTTGCGGTCGGCGTAGGCCAGGCGCTCAGCTTCACTGACCAGGTGCACACCCAGCACGGAGGGCTTGCCGCCTTCGGCGTTGATGAGCGTGGGCACCGTGTTGGCGGCAGCCAGGTCGAAGTTTTCCAGAATGCCCAGCGTTTGCGCCACGGCAATGCCGCCAGACGACGGCGGGCCCATGCCGCAGACCACGGTGCTGCGGTAGTTGCTGCACACGGGTGTGCGGCGCACGGCGCGGTAGTTGGCCAGGTCCGACAGCTCCGTCAGCCCCGGGGTGATGGCCACGGGCGTGGGCACACCGCCGCTGGTGACCTTGATCTTGTCGACGATGGACTGGGCGATGGGCCCGGTGTAGAAGGCGTTGGCACCGCCCTGGGCCAGGCTGGCCAGCGTGGACGCGTAAGCCGGGTTTTTGATCACCGTGCCCAGCGGCTTGGCCGTCAGGTCAGGGTTCAGGAAGTAGGCAGCGGCGTCCGGGTCGCGCAGAAAGTCAGTGCGGGCCCCGGCAATCGCTGCGGCCATGCGCCCGCCGATTGGGAAGCCGTCGGTGGCCAGCTTGATGCCGGGCTGCAGCAGCACCGTCCAGGGCTGGCTGCCGTGGTCCGTGTGGGCCAGCTCCAGCATGCGCACCACGCCGGGCGTGCCGATGGAGCGGCCGCTGGCCTTGGTGCTGTTGAAGGACGAGCCCAAATTGGGCAGCGGGTTGGTCTGGTCCGTGGCGCTGACGTAGCGCAGGTAGTCCTGGGTCGCGGCAGCGGGGGCGGTTTCGCGGCCGTCGTAGCTTTGCACGGTGTTGGTGCTGGCACGGTAATGCAGCATGAAAGCGCCGCCGCCCAGGCCGGACGACTGCGGCTCCACCAGGCCCAGCACGGCCTGCACGGCCACAGCCGCGTCCATGGCGGTGCCGCCATTGGCCAGCACATCACAGCCGGCTTGCGTGGCCAGCGGGTTGGCGGTGACCACCATATAGCTCGAGGCTTTGACAGCGGTTTTGCCGGTTTTGTAGCCGGACGACGGCTCGGGAATGGCCGGGTCCCCGGGCAGGCCGGAACCCACCACCACCGCGCCGCTGCTGGCGGTTTGCAGGCAGGGCGTGGTCAGCTGGCCGATGGGGTTGATGGCCTGGATGGGCGCGGCTTCATCACTGCCGCCACAGCCCAACAGGGACAGGGTGGCCAGCGCCACGGGGGTGAGCCAGCGCAAGCGCAGGCCGTTGATGGAAGGGTTTGGGGTCACGGGTGCGAGTCCTTGAAGTGAAGATAAATCAGACGAAAAGATCCCTGGCGGTTTTCTTTTGCAATCTTCGTCAGCAATTCCTGTGCCTTCGGGTCAGGCGGCCCGGGATGGCTCATTCTGGCCGCCTGCCCCGTGATGGCGCCTAGGGTTAGTACCCAGCCTGGCAAGCCCGGAGATTGGCGGGAATATTGCTTGACCCCACCATGCCCACCAGCGCCCGCCCTGCCGACAAACCCGCCACCGAGCCGCCCTGGCGCGCGCAGGAGCTGCTGCTGATGACCGAAATCATGCGGCTGGTGGGCAAAAGCCTGGCACCTGACATCGTGCTGCGGGAGATGCTGCACTTGATCTCGGAGCTGCTGGGCCTGAACCGGGGGCGCATTGTGCTGGCGGACTTTGTCGGCGACGTGGCGCTGGAGGGCTTGGCGGACCGAAAACCATTGGCACGCGGGGCGCAGGTGGGGCCGTCCTCCGCCATCCGTTACGCCTACGGCCTGACGCGGGCCGAAATGGCGCTGGGCCGCTACGGCCCGGGTGAAGGCATCACCGGGCGGGTGCTGGCCACGGCGCAGCCCATCATCGTGCAGGACATTGACGCGGAGCCGCAGTTTTTGATGCGGGCCGTGGCGCGCAGCCAGCTGCCGCAGGACGTGGTGGCCTTCATTGCGCTGCCGATCGAGGTCAACACGTCCTCCGGCCGCGAGGTGATTGGGGTGCTGGCCTGCCACCGCATTCGCCGCCGGGACCGCCAGCTCAACGACGACGTGGCGGTGCTGAAGATCCTGGCCACGCTGGCCGGGCAACTGCTGCAGCTGCAGGCGCTGGTGCTGGAGAAAACCCGCGCGCTGCAGGCCAAAAACCAGCTGTTGACCCGCGCGCTGGAGGCCGCCGCCGCGCGCTACGGCATCATCGGCACGTCCCCCGCGCTGCTGCAGGCGCTGAGCGAGCTGGAGCGCGTGTCCGAGGCCACAGCCAGCGTGCTGCTGCTGGGCGAGTCGGGCACGGGGAAGGAGCTGTTTGCCCGGGCCGTGCACCTGTCCAGCCAGCGGCGCGACCAGCCTTTCATCAAGGTCAACTGCGCCGCCATTCCGGACACGCTGTTCGAGTCCGAGCTGTTCGGCCACGAACGCGGGGCCTTCACCGGCGCGCAAACCGCCCGCGCAGGCTGGTTTGAGCAAGCCGACCGGGGCACGATTTTCCTGGACGAGATCGGCGACATGCCGCTGGCGATGCAGACCAAGCTGCTGCGCGCGCTGCAGGAAGGCACCCTGGTGCGGCTGGGCGGCCAGCGTGAAATTTCGGTGCAGGTGCGCGTGGTGGCCGCCACCAACCGGGACCTGGAGCAGGCCGTGCAGCGCGGCACCTTCCGGCGGGACTTGTTCTACCGGCTGAACGTGATCCCGATCCGCCTGCCGTCCCTGCGGGAGCGCCAGGAAGACATTCGCCCGCTGGCACTGCATTTTTTGAGCCGCTTTAACCACGCGGGCCACCACACACGTGGCAGCCAGGCCAGCCCCCGCAACGTGAGCCTGTCGCCCGACGCGCTGCGCCGCCTGGAGCAGCACCCCTGGCCGGGCAACATTCGGGAGCTGGGCAATGTGATTGAACGGCTGGTGCTGCTGGCCGACCACACCGTGGTGTCAGCCCGGGAGCTGGAGCGGTTTTTGCCGAATGAATCGACAGTGGCCGCGCCGCTGCCCGTTGCGCAGGAGGTGCCACCCTTGGCCCTGCCCCTGGTACGCGGCTACCTGGGCGTTGATTCGCACTCGGCCACCGAGCTGCAGCAAACGCTGGCGGCGCATGGCGGCAACCAGTCCCGCGCGGCCCAAGCCATGGGGCTGACGGTGCGGCAATTCAGCTACCGGCTGCGCAAGATCACCCCGGCCAGCCCCAACGCGCTCGACACTTTGTAGACATTGTCGACAAAGTGTCGGTGCCAGCCCACTGACACGCCCCGCCAATTGCTATTAATTTAATAGCACAACAGGCAATCAAAACCATGGCCGGCCATGGTTTTGGTCATCAAAATTCTGCCCAGGTCCCCGCTGGCACAGCCGTTGCAATGAACACTGCGCTGGCTTGTGCCGCACGCCCTTGAATCCCTTCCACATTGACCTGGAGCCTCCCATGACCATTGAAAGCGTTCTGATCAGTCCCGAACAACTGTCCAGCCTGATGGGCGCCGAGCCGGTGGTCGTCATTGACACCCGCGACGCCGACACCTACGCCGCCGGCCACCTGCCAGGCGCCGTCAACATGCGCGAGATCTTCACCTTCCTGGCCACGTCCACGCCCGAAGGCCTGGTCGCGCTGAAAGCCACCTTTGCCGAACACTTCGGCGCGGTCGGCCTGTCGGGCACCGAGACAGCGGTGTTCTATGAAGACGCGCTGAACAGCGGCTACGGCCAGTCCTGCCGGGGCTACTACCTGCTGACCTGGCTGGGTTACCCCAAGGTCAAGGTGCTGAACGGCGGGTTTTCTGCGTGGAAAGCCGCAGGCTTGGCCGTCAGCCTTGAGGTGCCCACGCCCGTGGCCAAAACCTTCCCGGCCGACCTGGCGGGCACCGACGTCATGCTGACCAAGGAAGACGTGGTGGCAGCGCTGAACACCGACGTCAAACTGCTCGACGTGCGGGACATTGACGAGTGGACGGGCGAAAGCTCCAGCCCCTACGGCAAGGACTTCGCCCCGCGCAAGGGCCGCTTGCCGGGGGCCAAGTGGATCGAGTGGTACCGCTTCATGAAACCCTCGGCCCAGGGCCCGGTGTTCAAGTCGCCACTGGAAGTGCAGGCCGAAGCCGCCACCGCCGGCATCGGCAAGGACGACACCGTGTACCTGTACTGCTTCAAGGGCGCGCGCGCGTCCAACACCTTCCTGGCCCTCAAACAAGCCGGTTTCAGCGACGTGCGCATGTACTTCGGCTCGTGGAACGAGTGGTCCCGCGACGAGTCCCTGCCAATTGAGACCGACGCGCCCGTGATGGCCGCCAAAAAGCCCGTGCTGGCCATGGCCGCCTGATTCCCCTCATTTCTGGAGACTCCCCTGATGTCCGAAACCGTAGACACCCCGACAGCACCGACCACCCTCAAGGCTTACCTCAAGCCGATTGACAGCGAAGGCTTGGCCGCGTTTGCCGCCAAGGGGCGCGCCAACCCCGCCTCACGCGGCACCAACAAGGTCCGCACCGTGATGCAGGGCATGTACCGCTCGCTCAGCTACGTGGGCCAGCACGACCCGGTGGTGGTGGACGAGCCGCTGCACCTGTTTGGCGAAGACACCGCCCCCGCCCCCGGTGAAATCGTGCTGTCCGGCCTGGGCGGCTGCCTGGCGGTGGGCATCACGGCGGTGGCCACGGCCAGAGGCGTCAAGCTGACCAAGCTGGAAGTCTTCATGGAAGGCGACATTGGCAACCCCGCCGCCTGGGGCGCGGGCGGGGCTGAAAAACTGCCGCCGGAGATGGGCTTTCAGGCCATTCGGGTGAAGGTGCTGGTCGAGGGCGACGCCCCCCGCGCCGTGCTGGACGAGATCGTGCAGCACGCGAACAGGTATTCGCCGGTCGCCAATTCCATGCGCAACCCAATCGCTTTCGATATTGGCCTGGCTGAATGACCCCCACGGTCGTTCACTGCGTGTAACTCCCTGCCCCCCGAGGGGGCCGCTGCGCCTGTGGCCCGGCAAAGCCGGTTCCACGGCCCCTGCTTAAAAAGACATACATCCACCGGAGTCTGTATGGAAGTCCTAGAACGCGAAAACACGGCGCTGGCCGCAGCCCACCAAGTCAGCCTGATCGCCGCCGTGCGCGCCCTGGCCAACGGCCCGCTGGCCGAGCTGGCTGACGACATTGACCGGCGCGGCATCTACCCGAAGTCGGTGTTGCAGCGCCTGGGCGAACTGGGGGGCCTGTCCGCCCACATCGACACGCCCGAGCGCCCGGCCGACTACGGCCTGGCCATCCAGGCGATGACGGAAATCGCCCGCGTCTGCGGGGCCACCGGTTTCATGGTCTGGTGCCACGACGTGTGCGGTGTGTACATGCAGCAGTCCGGCAACCCGCAGCTGATGGGCGAGGCGTTGGCCCGGCACAACCGGGGCGACACGCTGGGTGCGACCGGCATGTCCAACCCGATGAAAACCTTTGCCGGCATTGAAACCTTTTTGCTGCACGCCCACAAGGTGGACGGCGGCTACCGCGTCAACGGCACGCTGCCCTGGGTCAGCAACCTGGGGCCAGGCCATTATTTTGGGGCGGTGGCGGACATTGAAAACCCCGACCCAACAAACCCCAGCGCCCCAAAAGCCGAAATGATGTTCATGGTGCACTGCGACGCGCCCGGTGTGGAGCTGCGCAACTGCCCCTCGTTTTCGGCCATGGAAGGCACCAACACCTGGGCGGTGCGGCTGACCGACTACTTCGTGGGCGACGCGCAATTGATCGCCGACCCGGTGCGCCCCTTCATCGGCCGCATCCGCTGCGCTTTTATCCTGCTGCAAACCGGCATGGGCCTGGGCGTGGCGCAGGGCGCAATCGACTCGATGTGGACCGTGGAGCGCCAGTTGGGCCACGTCAATGAGTTTCTGGACGACCGGCCCGACGACCTGCAGGCCGAGCTGGACGACCTGACCGCCCGCATCATGGCGCTGGCCAAAACCCCGTTTCGCAGCGACAACGAATTTGTCATCGACGTGCTGGACGTGCGCGCCCACGCGTCCGAGCTGGCGCTGCGGGCGGCCCAGTCCGCGCTGCTGCACCAGGGCGCACGCGGCTATTTGATGACGTCCGACGTGCAGCGCCGCGTGCGCGAATCCCACTTTGTCGCCATCGTCACCCCCGCCATCAAACACCTGCGCAAAGAAATCGCCCGGCTGAGCGCGCTGGAGCAACCGGCATGAGCGCCGTGGTCGCGCTGCCGTGGGAGATATTTATCTGCCGGGCCTGCGGCTTGCTGTACGACGAAGCCAAGGGCGACGAAGACAGCGGCTTGGCCCCCGGCACGCGTTTTGCCGACATCCCCGACGACTGGGCCTGCCCGCTGTGCGGTGTGACCAAACTTGACTTTGAACCCTATGTGGCCGAAGCGCTGCCCCAGCAGGCCCGCAAAGCTCCCAGCACATCGGCCAAAGCCGGTGCCCGCGCCAACCCCGGCACGGTCATCGTCGGCGCTGGCCGTGCGGGCTGGCAAATGGCGCAAACCCTGCGCGAACGCAACGTCGACCTGCCCATCACGCTGGTCACCAATTGCAGCGGCGATGTGTACGACAAACCCCTGCTGTCGGTGGCCCTGGCGCGTGGCATTGCCGTGGACCAGTTGCCGAAGGAAAAAGGCGCGGACGCCGCCCGGCGGCTGAACGTCAAACTGCTGGCGCACACCGCCGCCGTGCGCATCACCCCGGCCAGCCGCCAGCTGCGTACCAGCCGGGGCACGCTGCGCTACCAGCACCTGGTGCTGGCGCACGGGGCCGAAGCGCGTGCGTTGCCGCAGTTTCCGCCCGCGCTGTGCTGGCGCATCAACCACTTGAATGTGTACACCCGCTTTCGGGCCCAGCTCAGTGACCAGCCCCAGCGCATCGCCATCGTTGGCGCGGGGCTGATCGGGTCCGAACTCGCCAACGACCTGGCGCTGGCCGGGCACCACATCACGCTGCTGGACGTGGCCGACCGGCCCCTGGCCGCCGCCCTGCCCGCTGCACAGTCAGAGCAGCTGATGGACGCCTGGACAACGCTGCCGATCCAGTTTGTCGGCGGCACAGCCGTCCGCCAGGTGCAGGCGCTGGCCGAGGGCCGCAAACAGATCACCACCGAATCCGGCAAGGTGTTCGAGGTCAACCACATCATTCTGGCGGCCGGCCTGCAAACACCGAACCGGCTGGCCACGTCCGCCGGCCTGGCCTGGCACCACGGCATCGCTGTGCAGCCCGGCACCCTGGCCACCAGCGTGCCCGGCATCCACGCGCTGGGGGATTGCATTTCGATTGACGGGCAGGTCAGCCGCTACATCGAGCCCATCGGCCGCCAGGCCAACACCCTGGCCGCGACGATTTTGGGCCTGCCGCCCACGCCCTACCAAAGCAGGAGCGTGCCGCTGCGCATCAAAACCACGTCGCTGCCGTTCACGGTGTAGCGCCGCCCCGCCAACACTGCGCGCAGTTCACCCCCCGCCGGGCCCTGTGGGGCACCGTGGGCGGCTATTTGCCCCCTCAACCGCCTGTTTTAAAGCCCAACACCGCGCCAGCCTAGGTTTTCATTGCCTGGTTTGCTATCTTTTTTGATGACTCCAACCCGCCATCAAGCCAGCTTGAACGGCATCTGGCGCACCGGCTTGCCGGTGAGCTGGGCGATGGCGTTGGCAAACGCCGGGGCCAGCGGCGGCAGGCCGGGTTCGCCCATGCCTTTGGGGGGCTCGGCACTGGGCACGATGTGCACCGCGAACGCGGGCGCGTCGGTGATGCGGGCCACGGGGAAGTCGCCGAAGTTGCTTTGCTGCACCACGCCATCCTTGAGCGTGATGGCCGCGCCCGGCAGGCACATCGACAGGCCCATGATGGCCGCGCCCTGCACCTGCGCTTCGACGCTGCGCGGGTTGACGACCAGGTTGCAGTGCACACCCGCCGTGACGCGGTGCAGCGCGGGCTGCCCGTCCTTGACCGAGGCTTCGACCACGTAGGCGACCACGGACTCGAAGGATTCGTGCACGGCCACACCCCAGGCGCGGCCAGCGGGCAGCGGCGTTTTGCCGTAGCCGCTCTGGTCCACCGCCAGCTGCAGCGCGGCGCGGTGGCGGGGGTGCTGGTCGCCAAACAGCGCCATGCGGTAGGCCACCGGGTCTTGCCCGGTGGTGCGGGCAATGTCGTCCAGCAGGGTTTCCATCACAAACGCGGTGTGGGTGGAGCCCACGCTGCGCCACCACAACACGGGCACATTGAGTTGGGGATGGTGCACGGTCAGGCGCATAGGCAGCGGGTAGGGGTCGCGCATGCCTTCGGTGGCCGTGCCGTCGATGCCGTTCTTCACCTGGAAACCTTCAAACACCGTGCCGGTGGTGATGGACTGGCCAACGATGACGTGGTCCCAGGCCAGCACCTTGCCGCGCGCGTCAAAACCGATGCGGGCGGTGTGCAGATGCATGGGGCGGTAGTAGCCGCCCTGGATGTCGTCTTCCCGGCTCCACAGCAGGCGCACGGGCACGTTCAGGCCCACGGCGCGGGCGGCCTTGGCGACCTCGCAGGCCTGGACCACGTAGTCGCTGCTGCCCACAAACCGCCGGCCAAAACCGCCGCCGGCCATCTGCACATGCACCTTGACCTGCTCGGGCTTCAGGCCCAGCACCTTCGCAGCCGCAGCAGCGTCCAGCCCGGCGCTTTGGGTGCCCACCCACAGTTCGGCCCGGTCGCCACCCAGCTGCACCGTGCAGTTCAGCGGCTCCATGGGCGCGTGGGCCAAGTAGGGGAAGACAAACTCGGCGTCCAGCTGGTGCGGGGCGGTGCTCAGCGCGGACAGGTCGGCGTCGAACTTGCGGGGGCCGGGCTGCTGGGCCAGCGCGCGGTACTGCACCAGTTGCTGGTCGCTGTCCACCTTTTCCACGGCGCTGGTGTCCCACTGCAATTTGAGGGCGTCGCGGCCCAGCTTGGCGGGCCAGTAGCCGTCGGCCACCACGGCCACGCCTTCGCCGCCCAGGTCCCCAGGGATGCGCAGCACCGCACGCACACCCTGCACGGCGCGGGCTGCGCTGTCGTCCAGCGACGTGAGGCGGGCACCGAACACGGGCGGGCGCGCCACCACGGCGGTGAGCTGGCCCGGGCGCTTGACGTCGATGCCGAAGTCCTGGCGGCCGCTGCTTTTGGCGCGCGCGTCCAGGCGGGTGGTGGGCTGGCCAATGATGCGGAAGTCCTTCGGGTCTTTGAGCACCACCTTCTCTGGCACGGGCAGTGCCATGGCGGCTTCGGCCAGCTCGCCGTAGGCGGCCTTGCGTCCGCCGGGGCCGATCACCGTGCCGGCCTGGGTGCGCAGGCTGGCAACGTCCACCTTCCACCGGGCGGCCGCCGCCGACAGCAGCATGGCCCGCGCCCGCGCGCCGAGTTCACGGTACTGCGTGTAGCTGTTTTTGATGGAATGGGAGCCGCCCGTCAGGTGCATGCCAAACAGCGGGTCGTGGTAGGCGGCGTCGTTGGTGCCGCTTTGGCTGCGCACCAAGCGCCAGTCGGCGTCCAGCTCCTCAGCCAGGATCATCGGCAGGCCGGTTTGCACACCCTGGCCAAACTCCAGCCGGTTGATGGTCACGGTGACCTCGCCATTGCGGGCGATCTGCACAAAGGCCGACGGCTGCTGCGTGGGTTGGAGGGCCTCGGCCGGTTTGGCCGCCCCGCCAGCCTGCGCCAGGGCCAGGTGCGGAAAGGCCCCCAGCGCCAGGCCACCCGCGCCGGCCATCTTCAAAAAACGGCGGCGGGGCAGCGTGGCGGCGTCTTCCAGGGGGTGGGTGGCCATCAGGCGCTGCAGCGCGCGGGGCAGCTCAAGGGGGTTCAGGGGGGTGGGCATCATGGCGGGGACTCCTTCGGGCGAGGGTTCAAGCGAGGGTTTGGGCCGCATCGGCCACGGCGGCGCGGATGCGGGCGTAGGTGCCGCAGCGGCAAATGTTGCCGGCCATGGCCGCGTCGATGTCAGCGGCGGTGGGCTGTGTGCCCCTGGGCTGGGCTTTGAGGAACGCGGTGGCGCTCATGATCTGGCCGCTTTGGCAGTAGCCGCACTGCGCCACGTCATGCTTGACCCAGGCGGCGTGCACCGCGCTGCCCACGCGGTCGCGGCCGTCGGTGGCGGCTTCGATGGTGGTGATGGTTTTCCCCTCGGCGGCCGAGATCGGCGTGATGCACGAGCGGATGGCCTGGCCGTCCAGGTGCACGGTGCAGGCCCCGCACAGCGCCGCGCCGCAGCCAAACTTGGTGCCGGTCAGGCCCAGCGTGTCACGCAGGGCCCAGAGGATAGGGGTGCCGGGGTCGGTGTTGACCGTCTGGGGGCGGCCGTTGAGGGTCAGCTGTGTCATGGGGTGCTCCTTGGGGTGGTGGTCAAAGAATCAGCTCAGTCGATCAGCCCGGCCAGGTGGCCGCGCAGCCGCGCGATGTCGCCCGACACATCGGGCGCTTTGAAAATGTCGTGGCAGGAAAAAGAAGGCAGCACCTCCACGCCGCAAAACCGGTAGTTGGCGGTGTTGGCCACCAGCACATCGTCCACGGACTTACCCGCAAACAGGGCCTGATCCGGGTCGTTGAAGGCGGCCTTGGGCGCGTTCCACGTCAGCGACACCATGTACTGCTTGCCCTGCAGCAAGCCGCCCGAGCCGTACTGCTTGCCGGGGTCGTCGCGGGTGCGGCCGTCGCCCGTGATGAAGCGGCCCTGCTGCATGCCGGCGGTGAACACCTCGTCCACGTATTTCTTGTAGATCCACGGCATGCCAAACCAGTACACCGGCGACTGCAACACGATCAGGTCAGCCCAGAGGTGTTTGTCCACCTCGGCGTCGGGGGTGTAGCCGGTTTCGATGTGGGTCTTTTGCACGGCAAAGCCGCGTTGGGCCATTTCTTCGTCAATCACGTCGGCCATGGCCGCGTTCAGATGGCCGGGGGAAATGCCTTGCACCACCTGGTGGGTGTTGATGATCAAAACGTTCTTCATGTGGGTTCCTGTTGCAAATGTCGGGGGGCGTCGCCATGGACGGCGGGGGCGTTGGCGTGAGTCTAGGAACAAGCACCCCAAAGAAAAATGGGTCAATACCGCATACCTTGTGAAGGTAAGCTTCAAGGTATGAAGCTGAACCACCTCGACGGACTGATCGCTTTCTGGAAAGTCGCGGAGCACCGCGGGTTCACCGCCGCAGCGGCCGACCTGGCGGTGTCGCCCTCCGCGCTGAGCCAGGCCGTGCGCCAACTTGAAACGCGCCTGGGCGTGCGCCTGCTGAACCGCACCACCCGCAGCGTGAGCCTGACGGAGGCCGGCCAGGCCTACCTGCAGCGCATCGGCCCGGCACTGGGGCAGGTCATTGACGCGGGGGACGAGCTGAACGTGCTGCAGGGCCGGCCGTCAGGCACCTTGCGGGTCAACGCCGCGCGTGTGTCGATTGCGCTGGTACTGCGTCCGCTGCTCGACGGCTTTCTGCGTGAGAACCCGAACGTGCAGCTGGAGCTGACCAACGACGAGGGTTTCATCAACATCGTGGAGCAAGGCTTCGACGCGGGCATCCGCTTCGGCGAAAGCATTGACCGCGACATGGTCGCCGTGCCCATCGGCGGGCCCGTCGCGGTGGCGGTGGTGGCGTCCCCCGACTACCTGCGCCGCGTGCCCGCGCCCCGCCACCCGGACGAGCTGCTGCGCCACAACTGCGTGCGCATGCGTTTTGCCGCCACGGGGGCGATCTACAAATGGGAATTCGACGTGGACGGCCGACAGGTGGCGTACGAGGTCGGCGGCAACCTCGTCATCAGCGACACCACCTTCAGCCTGGACGCCGCCCTGGAGGGCATCGGGCTGGCCTACACCTTTGAGGCACTGGCCCGGCCGCACATCGAGGCCCAGCGCCTGCAGCGCGTGCTCACCGAGTTTTCACCGACCTTCCCCGGCTTTCAGCTCTACTACCCCAGCCGCCACGACCAGCCGTCCAAACTGAAGGCGCTGATCGAGTACGTGGGGCGGCACCGGGTTTGAGGCTTGGCGTTGGCCGACCCTCTTTTTTTTGGGTCAAAGCCGCCACCAGCCAAGGCGTTCATTGCATGGTCCGCTATCATTTTTGATAATCACAGCGGCAGCGCCCGCCCGGCCCGCGTGCCCTGCGCAAACGCCTCTTCAAACACCGAATAACCCGACAAGTCGCTGTGCGCGAACTGCAGCCGCCCGGCGGGTTGCTGCAGCGCCTGCAGCGCGGCGTTGGCGCGGGTGCCGGGCACGGGGGTGCTCATGGCGTGGCCGTAGCGCATCACGTCGATGCGGCTGACCTTGGCGGGCAGGTCGGGGTGGGGCACGGCCAGCTCGGCCAGCAGCGCGTCACGCCAGTGCGACCACGGCTGGTCATACAGGGCCTGGCGCTGGGCCGGGGCGGTGCCGAAGGCGCGGTAGTGGGTGAGCACGGTGGCGCCGGGCACGCGGTCCAGGCTTTGGTGCCTGGCATCGACGTAGCCCAGGCTCTGGCCGTAGGCGCTGGGCTGGCCCGGGCTGTAGATCACGTTGTCCCAACTGGGCGCGGCGCCGGGGCGGTCGTGCAGGGCGGCGCTCAAATGCAGGTTGGCGACCAGCCACGGGGCGTAGCGCAGGCTGCTGGCGGCTGGGCGCAGTGCGGGCGGGGGGTTTTGCACCACGCGGGCGGCCACAAACAGCGGCAGACAGGTGATGCAGTGCTCGGCCTGCCAGCGCTCGACCTGTCCCGTTGCGACGTTGAGCGCGTCCACCACCACGCCGTGCGGGCCTGCGTCGATGCGCAGCACGACACGCCCGGTGTGCAGGCGCTCCCCCAGCGGCGCGGCGAGTTGCTGGGTCAGCCAGCCGTTGCCTTGCGGCCAGGTCAGCACACCCGCGTCTTTGTCCTGCGTGGGCGCGTCGCCTGGCGCGGTGAAGCCGTGGCGGCTGGCGAAGTAGTGCAGCCCGGCCCAGGCGGACACCACAGAGATGCCCGCGCCGTAGTCGTCGCGGCAGCAGTAGTCCAGGTACCAGCGCAGCGCGGGGCTGTGCAGCTGCTGCTGGTCCAGCCATGCTTCAAAAGTCATAGCATCCCAGGCAAGCAAAGCGTAGGCTGGCGGCCTGTTTGGCACTGGAATCGTGAAATTTCCGGCTTGGGCGGCCTGCTGGACGAGTTCTGCAAAGCGCTGGTAGTTGCCCAAGGCCGCAGCGTCCACGCCGTCGGTGCCGGGCTGGGGCAACAGGCCGTCGTGCCATTCGCCGGTGGCGCTGTCGCCGACGAACAGCCGCTCCTGCGGGCTGTGGCACAGGGTGCGCTCGTCATACGTCCAGCGGCCGGCCACCCGCTGGCGCACACCGAGGTCTTCAAGCAGGTCCTGCACGTCGCGGGCGTGGTCTCCGGGCACGGGCAGGTAATGCGCACCCAGCGGGCAGGCAATGCCGTTGATGCTGCCGCCACGGCTGTTGCCCCCTGCGACGTCTTCCAGCTCCAGCAAAGCGACATCGTCCACCCCGCGCCGCCGCAGCGCCCGCGCCGCCGCCAGCCCGGCCACGCCACCCCCGGCGATCAGCACCCGGCAGCGAAAGGTGTGGGTGGGGGCGGGCAGGTCGCCGCTTTTGGCCTTGAGCACATGCCCGCGCTCAAAAGACGCGCCAACAAACCCACCTGTGATGGGGGCGGCCGGGTGGCAGCCGGTCAGGGCCCACGGCAGGGCGGCTGCGCCCAGAAAGTCACGCCGTTTCATACCACCATCACGGGCCGACCTTGCCCCATTCCCGCTCATACGTATAGACCAGTTCCTGGTTTGACAAACGGTTGACCGCCGCGGGCACACGCGCCATGTCTTGCGGAAAGTTGAACAACAGCGGCAGCGTTTGCGGGTTGAGGTAGCGCAGGCCGGGCGGCAAATCACGCGCCTGCGTGGTGGGGCTGAAGGGCCGGTGGCTGGCGACCACAAAACCCCATTCACCAAAGCTGGGCACGTTGGCGTGGTAGGGGGCGGTGGCAAAGCCGGCGGCTTCCAGCGTGGTCACCACCGTCCAGTAGCTGCGCCGCGCCACCAGGGGCGAGGTGGTTTGCACCACGGCGTAACCGCTGGCGGCCAGGTGCTGGTCCAGCAGGGCGTAAAACGAGGTGGTGTAGAGCTTGCCGATGGAAAAGTTGGTCGGGTCGGGGAAGTCAACGATGACGACGTCAAACACCTCGGGCATGGCCTCCAGCCACTTGAAGGCGTCCTGGTTGACGATGTGGACCTTGGGCGACAGCAGGGACCCGGCGTTCAGCCGCGTCAACGCGGGCCGGGTGGAAAACACGGCGGTCATGGCCGGGTCCAGCTCGACCAGGGTGACGCTTTCCACGCTGGGGTATTTCAGAATTTCGCGCACGGCCATGCCGTCGCCGCCACCCAGCACGGCGACTTTTTTGGGCGCACCGTGGGCGCTCATGATGGGGTGGACCAGCGCCTCGTGGTAGCGGTACTCGTCGCGCTCGGCAAACTGCAGGTTGCCGTTCAAAAACAGCTTGTGCCCGCTGCGCCCGGCAGTGAGCACGATGCGCTGGTAGGGCGTGGTGGTGGTGAACACGGCGCGGTCTTGATAAAAATGGTCTTCGGCCAGGGTGGTGATGTGGTCCGCGCCCACAAACCCGGCGCCCAGCGCCGCCAGCGTCAGCGCGCAGGCGGTGGCGTGGGCCCGGAAGTGACGTAGCTCATGGCGAAACAGCCACAGCGCCCACACGGCCACGGCGGCGTTCATGAAGCCAAACAGCAGCCCGGTGCGGATCAGCCCCAGTTGCGGCACCAGCACCAGCGGAAACGCCAGCGACACAGCCAGCGCGCCCAAGTAGTCAAACGTCAGCACCTGCGAGACCAGGTCTTTGAGCGCCACGTTGCGCCGCAGGATGCGCATGACCAGCGGGATCTCCAGCCCCACCAGCGTGCCCACCACCAGCACCAGAAAGTACAGCAGGAAACGAAACGCGCCCGGCACAAACGCACCCGCTACAAATAAAATAGCAGGCAAGGCACCACCGACCAGGGCCACCAGCAGCTCGATGCGTAAAAAATGGGCGGGCAGTTGCCGGTCAAAAAACCGCGACAGGTACGAGCCAATGCCCATCGCAAACAAATAGCTGCCGATGACGGTGGAGAACTGCAGCACCGAGTCCCCCAGCAAATACGACGCCAGCGCCCCGGCCGCCAGCTCATAAACCAGCCCGCAGGCCGCCACCACAAAGACGCTGGCCAGCAGCGCGACTTCGAGGGGGCGGGGGGCAGAGGGAGCGGAAGGTGTAGATGTCATGCAATGCGTAGCGAGCCGCTTAACTGATGTTTTACAGCGGTCGTAAGGGCGTAGCGAACGGGCCGCGGGCAAGGCGGGCGGAGCACAGCCACCGCAGCGTACTTCAGGTACGTGAGGATGGCGCGCACCGCACCAACGCCGCCCCCGGTCCGTTCGGTAGCCAATTCACCCGTGGATGGCGGCGGCGACGATGATGGAGATGCCTAGCGACATCGCGGCAACCACCAGGCCCAGCGCCACGTTCTGCTTTTCAACAATCTCGCCCCACAGGTCGTAGGGGGTGAGTTTGTCGATGATGATGAAACAGATCCAGAAAATCAGCACACCGATCAGCGCGAACAGAATCGAGCCGAGGAAGGCGGCGGGTTTGAGCCATTCAAGTGCCATGGGGTTCTCCTAAAAAATCAAATAGAAGCGGTAGCGCAGACCTGCGGGTTACTTGTGCCCGCCGCCGCCAGAAAACCCGCCGAACGAGCCGCCGGACGTGCGGGTGGAACAGTTTTCCCGGTTGGGGTCGCAGCTTGAGCAGCGGGACAGCAGCACCAGCAAGATGACAATCACGACGACCACGATGATGACCGTGCCGCAGCCCACGCTGCGCGCCCCGCTCAGGGGCGTGGCGTCGGTGCGCTGGAACAGGGCCTTGTTGCCGTCCAGCTTGAAGGCCTTGGCCACGGTGTCGCCGTTGAGCTTGCTGCCGCTGGACCAGGTGACTTCACCGCCCGTGCCCGCGCCGGCGCGGCCGGTTTGCTCCCGCGACAGCACGGTCGGGCCCTTGGCAAAGTCCTGGTTCTGGCTTTTTTGGCCACGCACCACGCGCCAGTAAAACTCCCCGGCCACGTAGTCCGTCTCGGCCGTGTAGGTCGTCAGCAAGCGGTAGTCAGACCCGAGGTAGCTGGCGTTCTGGCTGCCCGGGTTGTGGGTGGGCGCGCCCGTCACGGGTTTGACCAGGCTCCAGCCGTCTTGTGCATCAACCAGGAACACAAACCCGCGCTTGGCGTTGTAGAGCAGGTACTCGCTCCAGCCAAACTCTTCGTCGTCCCCCGGCTCACGGCCCAGGCGGTGCTGAAAGCCGACCACCTGCCAGCTCGTGCCCTGCAGCTGGCCGGTGCTGCCCAGCGCAATCAGTGGGGCGATGGGCTCTTGCTGCATCGCGTGGGCCAGCGCACCGCCCACGCCTTGGCTCAGGTCAATCAGGCTGTTGCAGGCGCGGCAGGTGATGCTTTGGCTGGTGGCCAGCGTCACCTCTACAGCCGCGCCGCAGTTCGGGCAGTCGAACTGCTGGCCTTTTTCATCGGTGGCTGACCCGTCCTTGAGCCCAGTGAGCTTCAAATCGTCCAGCAACACCGCGCGCCCGCGCGACACGGCGGGCTGGGCAGCGTCGCCGTAGTCAATGCTCAGCACCTCCCCGTCGGCGCTGCGCAGCTCGACCATGGCAAACGGCACCCCGAGCGCGGGCAGGCGCGGCAACTCACCCTGGGCAGACTTCAGCGACACCTGCTGGTTGGACGCCACGCTGAAGGGCTTGCCGCTGATGGCGGTGGTGGCACCAACGCGGAACCGTTCGGCGGCGGGCAGCACCTGCTGGGTGCTGCCCGGCAGGCTGAACACGTAAGCGCCGTTGTCTTCGCTCAGAAAAGCGGTGCCGCCATCGTCCAGCACCAGCGCCCATTCGGTCCAGACGCCCTCGCCGTACTGGTACTGCAACCGCCCGACCAGGGTGAAGGCACGGGCGGCCCCGTCCTGCACGTACGTGCCCGAGGCCTGCAGCTGCAGCGGGCTGAAGTCGTCGAACAGCTCGGCCATTTTGCCGACGCGCGCCAGCACGTCACCACTGCGCACCACCGTGCTTTGGCAGTAGCCGCACACGGCGTGGGTGGACTGGGCGCTGAGGAACGCCACCGGCGCGCCACACCCTGGGCACGGCGTGCGGTAGGCCCGATAAGCGGATTCGGTAGCCAAAAGGCGGCCCGCGCCTAGACCAGCTTTTTGAGCAGCTCGGCCTTCTTGGCGTCAAACTCTTCCTGCGTCAGGATGCCGCTGGCCTTGAGGGCGCCCAGCTTTTCGAGTGTGGCCATGATGTCGTTGGCGGTCACCGGCGCGGCTGTGGCGGCTGGCGCGGCGGCGGCGGGCTGCTGCAGCCCTTGCGACAGGTTCTGCGCCAGCACCTGGCCCAGCGCCACGCCCGCGCCCAGGCCCATCGCGTCACCGGCAATGCCGCTGCCGCCCCCGCCGCCTTCGGCAAACTTTGGAATCGCCTGCGCGGTCTGGTACTGCATGAACTTGCCCATGTCGTTGCCGACCATGCCCATGCCGATTTTCTGGTCGAAGATTTTTTGCAGCTCTTCGGGCAACGAGACGTTTTGCACCGTCATGGCTTCGAGCTTCAAACCGATCTTGGCGAACTCCGGGGCCAGCTGGGTCGTCAGCGCCTGCGCAAACATCAGCTGGTTAGACGCCAGGTCTAAAAACGCAATGTTGCTGGCGGCAATCGCGTTCGAGATGTTTTGCAACACCAGCCCGCGCAGCTGGCCGTCCAGGTCGGCCGTGGTGTAGAGCTCCCGGGTGCCCGAGATTTCGGTATGGAACAGCTTGGCGTCCGCCACCCGGAAGCTGTAGTTGCCAAAGGCGCGCAGGCGCACAGCGCCAAAGTCAGCGTCCCGAATCGTGATGGGCTGGGGCGTGCCCCACTTCTGGTCCACCTGCTGGCGCGTGCTGAAAAAATAGACGTCACTTTTGAACGGCGACTCGAACAGCTTGTCCCAGTTTTTCAGGTAGGTCAGCACCGGCAGCGTTTGCGTGGTCAGCGTGTACATGCCGGGGCCGAACACGTCGGCCACCTTGCCCTCGTTGACGAACACCGCCACCTGGGACTCCCGCACCGTCAGCGAGCCGCCGTTCTGGATCTCCATGCCCGCCATCGGGAAGCGCCAGGCCAGCGTGCCGTCGCCGTCCTCGGTCCACTGGATCACGTCGATGAACTGTTTCTTGATGAAGTCCATTAAAGCCATGCCGCGCTCCCTGAGTTGTGATTGGATGGGCGATTATGGCGCTGCCGTTTGTCACCGCCATGCGGGTTTGGCGGGCGGCTGGATGGCCAGCGGGGCCGAACACCCCACCACGCACACCCGTGTTTGCCCTTGGGGCGCTGCGCAGCGTGCCGAATCGCCCGAGGGCGTCGATAGAATGAATTTTTGTTCACGTGGCCTCGCCCCCTTGCTTATGTCTGACCGTTTAGCCGTTCTGCCCCAGTACTTTTTCCCCAAGCAGGCGCTCACGGTGTTTGCAGGTTGGGTCGCCGGGCGGGAACGCGGTTGGGTCACCACCGAAATCATCCGCCGCTTTGTCGCCAAGTACCAGGTCAACATGGACGAGGCGCTGGACCCCGACATCGCCAGCTACCCCACCTTCAACGCGTTTTTCACCCGCGCCCTGAAGCCCGGTGCCCGCCCGTTGGCCCATGCCGACCTGGTGTGCCCGGTTGACGGGGCCATCAGCCAGTTCGGGGTGATCGACAAAGACCAGATTTTTCAGGCCAAGGGCCACCACTACAGCACCACCGCCGTGCTGGGCGGCAACCCCGCGCTGGCCGCGCAGTTCGAAGGCGGCCACTTCGCCACCATTTACTTGAGCCCCAAGGATTACCACCGCATCCACATGCCGTGCGACGGCGTGCTGACCCGCATGATTTATGTGCCCGGCGATCTGTTTTCCGTCAACCCCACCACCGCCCGCGGCGTGCCCGGCCTGTTCGCCCGCAACGAGCGCGTGGTGTGCCTGTTTGACGGCCAAAACGGCCCGTTCGCCCTGATTCTGGTCGGCGCCACCATCGTCGGCAGCATGGCCACCCCCTGGCACGGCGTCATCAACCCCCCGCGAACCGCCGACGTCCGCGAGTGGATCTACCCGGCCGGCCAGGTCAGCCTGAAACAAGGCGACGAAATGGGCCGGTTTTTACTCGGCTCCACCGTGGTGATGCTGTTCCCCAAAGGCCCGCTGCAGTTCAACCCGGCATGGGTGGCGGGGCGGGGGGTGCGGTTGGGGGAGGAGATGGGCAATGGGGTGGGGCGGGGATGGTGAGCGGGTAGGGGACTGGGGTTTTTAATGACGCAAAGTATTTCAAGAGAACTGGCTCATGTGCGGGTTTGTTCAGGAGATTTCGCCGCGTTATTCGGCCGCATATTGCGGGATGAATCGCCTTAGGTTACCAATGCGATCTCATATCGCTCGCCAGCTTTTCATCTTGTGCTTGATGTGTGCAAGCACCCTTTGCCGCGCGCAGCCCTCCGGTGTAGTGGTCGAGCCATTCAAGCTAATTTTTCAGGAAGTGCGCTTTGAGGTTAGCGACGTCGATTTGAACGTGGCCGAGCGAGCGAAACTTGAAACCCTGGTGCAATCAATTTTTCATACTGATGCCGCCCCTGTGCATGAGTGCGACTTCGACGTTTTCTTATTCGAAGGTTTTCGCAGCTCTGAATCTGGCATCACACTCCAACGTATGGACCACCTGTTTGAGCGCCGCGTCCTTAATTTGAAGCGACTTTTTTCTCACTGGGGCATCTCGGAGAGAGTCGGCGTCACGATCAAACCGTCTGAAACCCGGCCTTTGCCGGGATCGAACCCAAACAGCGTAGCTATTGAGATTCGTCATCGGATTCACGGAAATGCGGAGAAGTATGAACCGACCCATCTCGACTGCAAGTGGCCGTTGCGGCAGTAATCCGCATAACAGGTTGCATGTCGGGCAGCACCAGTGGCTGAGTTGCTTGCACTAACAGTGACTTCACAGATGAAATTTAGCTATGAAAGGCTGATGAGGTCAAAAACAACCCCGTTCTAACGTGCAGTTCTACCACGCGTTTGATGCCATCGAACAACGCACTTCCTCAGATAGGACGCCCGACGTCACACTGAAAACTGCTTTTTTTGTTGAATTTCCCTGTGCTTTACAGGTAACGAGCATTGCTCAGTATCACCAATCGTGAACAAGTGATTACACTAGCAGCATGTACACCATCAAACGCATGCCTGAATTTGATGACTGGCTGGGTGGCATCAAAGACACGATGACCCGTATTCGGCTTGGCGTGCGACTGGACAAAGCGCAGCGCGGGCTGTTGGGTGATGTCAAGCCCGTTGGCGGTGGCGTCACAGAAATGCGTGAGTTTTTTGGCCCTGGCTGGCGCATGTACTACGTTGAATGCAACGGCGTGCTGATCGTGATGCTCGGCGGGGGCACCAAATCGACCCAGAGCAGCGACATTGCCACGGCCATCGCGTTGGCCCAAACCCTTGAAGGCGTCTGACCATGACTCAAACGACACAACCCCCCCCAAAAATCAATGTGGCCAATCTGCCGGACTTTGATCTGGCAGAAATGCTCACCACCGATGAAGACATTGCCGCCTACCTGAGCGTCATCTTGGAAGGCGATGACATGAGTGAGCTGACGCACGCGCTGGGCGTGGTGGCCCGCTCGCGTGGCATGACCAGCGTGGCCGCTCAGTCGGGGCTAACGCGTGAAGCCTTGTACAAGGCACTGCGCCCTGATTCAAAACCACGTTTTGACACCATCAGCCGGGTGTGCAAGGCGCTGGGCGTGCGTTTGGTGGCGCAGCCTGCGCAGGCGTGAACACGTTGACAATTGCAGCGTCCTTTTGATGCTGCAGTGCCGATGCTGAACATCCCCGCACTGGCACCACCCCGCCCCAAGGGGTAGAGTCAAACACCCCATTCGCAAAGGCCCCGCCATGAACGCCCCCCTGCACCAAGAAATCCCCGCCGACATCCTCAACGCTGCGCAGGCGCTGAGCCAGGTCTCCAGCCAGTGGGACCGAGACATCCTGCAGCAGATCACGGACTACATCGCCATCCCGGCCAAGTCGCCGGGGTTTGATGCGGACTGGGCGGCGCATGGCTACATCGACACGGTGATGCGCAATGCAGCGACTTGGGTCGAGGCGCAAAAAATCGAGGGCTTGACGCTGGAGATCGTGCGGCTGGAGGGGCGCACGCCGGTGCTGTTTTTTGAGATCCCGGCGACGCGTGTCCATTCGACGCAGACGGTGCTGATGTACGGCCACCTGGACAAGCAACCCGAGTTCACCGGCTGGCGCAGTGACCTGGGGCCGTGGACGCCCAAGTACGAGGATGGCAAGCTCTACGGCCGTGGCAGCGCGGACGATGGCTATGCGGTGTACGCCAGCATTGCGGCGGTGCAGGCCTTGAAGGCGCAGGGCGTGCCGCACCCGCGCATCGTGGGGCTGATTGAAACCTGCGAGGAAAGCGGCTCTTACGACCTGCTGCCGTATGTCGATGCGCTCAAATCGCGGCTGGGTGAGGTGGCGTTGGTGGTGTGCCTGGACTCGGGCGCGGGCAACTATGACCAGCTGTGGCTGACCACCAGCCTGCGCGGCAACGCGGCGGGCGTGCTGAAGGTGGAAATATTGACCGAGGGCGTGCATTCGGGTGACGCCAGCGGCCTGGTGCCAGACAGTTTTCGCATCATGCGGCAGGTGCTGGACCGCCTGGAAGACAGCACCACGGGCCAGCTGCTGCCGAAAAGCTTTTACTGCGACGTGCCAGCCGACCGGCTGGCGCAGGCCGAGGCCACGGCCAAGATTCTGGGTGACGAGATTTACAAGCGCTTCCCCTGGGCGCACTACGACTGTGGTGGCGCCAGCCTGTCGGCGCTGCCCACCACCACGGACCCGGTCGAGGCGCTGCTGAACCGCACCTGGCGGCCCACGCTGAGCGTGACGGGGGCGGAAGGCTTCCCGGCGCTGAAAGACGCGGGCAACGTGCTGCGGCCATACACGGCGTTCAAGCTGTCGATGCGCTTCCCGCCGCTGGTGGATGCGGGCGTGGCGGTGCAAGAGCTGAAAAAGCTGCTGGAAGACAACGCGCCCTACCAGGCCAAGGTCACGTTTGAAGGCGGTGGTGGCGCCACCGGCTGGAACGCGCCGAGCACGGTTGACTGGTTTGAGAACGCGCTGAATGACGCGTCCAACAGCTTTTTTGGCGCCCCCTGCGGCACCATTGGCCAGGGCGGCACGATTCCACTGATGAACATGCTGAGCAAGGGCTTCCCCGCCGCGCAAATGATGGTGTGCGGCGTGCTGGGCCCCAAAAGCAATGCCCACGGCCCGAACGAGTTTTTGCACGTGCCCTATGCCAAAAAGCTGACCGCTGCGGTGGCCCATGTCATGGCGCGTGTGCCGGGCTGAGGCCGCGCTGACCTGACCACGCACACATGGAACTTGCCAACCTAGCCCCGTTCACGGCCAGTGACGGTGAAAACCTGGCCCTGTACGAGTGGCGGCACGCTGACGGCAGCGGCCACGATCTGGAGCACCACCTGAGCACCTGCACCACGGGCACGCGGGGCGTGGTGCTCATCGTCCACGGTTTGGGGGAGCACGCGGGGCGCTACGCGCACGTGGCTCGCCAGCTGATGGCGTGGGGCTTTGTGGTGCGCGCGTACGACCAGCGCGGCCACGGGGAGTCAGGCGGGGCTCGGGGGGCTTTGCCGACCGAGGACGCGCTGCTCGACGACCTGGCGGACGTGGTGGACTTGTTTCGCAGCCGCAGCCGGGCGTTTGTCGAGGCGGCCGAAGCGCGGGGCGTGCCCATGGCCATGCCGCCGCTGATTTTGCTGGGGCACAGCCTGGGCGGGCTGGTGGCCAGCCGGTTGGTGGCGCTGAACAGGCGCCGCATTGACGGGCTGGTGCTGACGTCCCCCGCGCTGCGCGTGGCGATGGGCACGCTGCAAAAGCTGGCGCTGGCAGCGGCCCACCGCGTGGCGCCCACGCTGGTGGTGCCCAACGGGCTGGACGTGGCCGGCCTGTCGCATGACCCTGCAGTGATCCGCCAGTACCTGGCGGACCCGCTGGTCCACAACCGGATTTCTGCCCGGCTGGGCCTGTTCATTCAGCACAACGGCCCGCCCACGATTGAGGCGGCCGACCACTGGCGCACCCCGACGCTGCTGATGTATGCGGGGGCGGACCGTCTGGTTGACCCGCAAGGCAGCCGTGAGTTTGCAGCGCGCGCCAGGGGCCCCACGGTGCGCCCCGGCATGGTGACGGCCCGCTGCTTTGAGGGCCTGTACCACGAGCTGTTCAATGAACTGGACGCGCAAGTGGTGTTTGACACGCTGCGGGGCTGGCTGGACGCCCGTTTTCCGTGAAATTCGCTGAAATATGCGTCAAAACCGCCACCAGCCTAGGTAAACAAATCCTGACCCGCTACTGATTTAATAGCAAATCTAGCCAGCCAAGAGGGGCAGCAGACCCAGGCCGCATCACTGCAGCATGAAGGTTTCGTACTCCAGCCGCCCGAGCTTGCGCTCCAGCACCCGCAGCGAAAACACCAGCGTGATCAGCATGGCCAGCGCAAAGCCGTAGCCGTAGTACACGGCGCCCAGGCGCAGCGACACGACGGACAGCGCGACGTTGAGCACCGACAGCAGCGCCACGGTGGCCAGCACCTCGCGGCGCTTGTCGAGGTAGAAAAACACGTTCATCACGGCCAGCAGCGCCACCTGCAGGCTGGCGGCCACGGCGTCCACGTAGAACAGCGGCAGGTACAGCGCGCTGATGTCCAGCTTGGCAAAAATGGCGGGGGCAAACACCACCAGCAGCAGCACCGACAGGGTCTGCATCTTGATGATGTCAAACAGGCCGCGGTGGATGGCAAACACCATCTCGTCGCGCATCCGGGCGATTTCTTCGAGCGAGCCCCCCGCCCGCACGGCGTTGTAGAACTTGTCATACCACTCGACAAAGTCGGTTTCAAAGCGCACCAGAAACACGGCCATGCCGGGGATGATGCCGATGTAGGCCAGGAACACGGGCATGTCGTAGATGACGCTGGCGCGCAGCGGGCCGATGACCTGCTGGCCGGTTTCCCGGGCGGCCCAGAACACGATCTTGTCGGCCCACAGGGCGAAATTAAACAAAAACCCCACCGCCATCAGGCTGGGGTACATGGCGCCTTTTTTGAAGCAGTCAAAGGCGATCAGCTGGTTGGCCGGGAAGCTGCGCAGGATGATGAAAATCATGCCCACCAGCATCAGGAACTGGCCAACCACATACCCGGCCAGCAGGCCTTCCAGGCCGGCGCTGCGCATCAGCGCGGCCAGCAGCACCGACACGCCGTAGCCGCCACCAAACAGCGCGACGATGGTTTTGTAGAACTTCAGCCCGCTCATGAAGATGGTGGCGATCCAGATGTCGCACATGGTCACGAAACCGGCGACCATGAGGGCGCGGTAAATCACGCTTTCACCACTGAACGAGCCAAACACCAGCGCCAGGGCCAGCGTGCCGGCCACGGCGTTGGTGACCAGCAGCACCCCGGCAAAGTTGGGCACGATGGTGTCGCTTTTGCGGCCGAACAGCTGGTCAGACACCCAGCGGGTGAAGGACAGCTGCAGCACACCGGTCAGGATCAGCGAGCCCATGATGAGGTAGGTGACCGACACCTGGAACTGGGTGATCTGCAGGGTCGGCACCATCAGGTTGACCGACAACAGGCCGATGGCGACCAGCCCGAGGATGGACAGCACCCAGGGGCCGGAGCTGATCAGCCCGGCGTAGGCGTAGGCCCGGATCAGCGCAAAGTAGCTGTCCCGGGCGAGGATTTTGCGAAGCTCAAA
>JBJXEI010000180.1:0-4824 GCA_046154065.1 Polaromonas sp.
GCGCGTGGGCGTGCGGCGCTTGCGCGTCGCCTGTGAGCCACTGGCACGCGGCGCAGGCTGGCAAACCGACACCCTGGCCACCCTGAAAAAACCCCTGCGCCAGTTAGGCCAGCAACTCGGTGCCGCCAGAGACTGGGACGTGTTCACCGAAGAAACCTGGCCCCCGCTGGTCGCAACCATCCGAGACCCCGCCCTGCGCATAGCCCTGCAAGAACAAATCAATCTGCAGCGCAGCCTGGCCCACCTGCAAGCCCACGCCGCCCTGAACGGCCGCCCAGCCCAGCAGGTGCTGCTGCAACTCAGCCACTGCCTGTCCCAGCCCCCGGACGATGCGACACCACCCACCGCGCTGTACAAGCAGCTAGACGACTACGCAAAAGAACTCCAACGAGGCGTGCACGACCTGCACCACCTGCAACCCGAGCCCCTGCACGGCCTGCGCATCGTCGCCAAAAAGATGCGCTACCTCACCGAGTTCATCGCCAGCCGCCACACAGAGGCTGACGTCGAGCCCTGGCTGAAATGGCTGAAAAAAGCGCAGGAAGTGCTCGGTGCCCGCAACGACCGCAGCACCGCCGAAATCCGCATCAACCAGCTGTGCCAAGCCATCCCCGCCCACCATGGCAAAGTCCGCAAGGCGCTGCGGGCTGCGCTGAAGGCGCAGCCGCTGGTGGAACTGGAGTTGTCGATGCCGCCTGGGGCTTATTGGGGGTGAGGTTTTTTGCGCTATTTATTTGATAGCTGGCTGGGCAAGAAAAGTTTGGGCTGCCGCAGATTTAAGGTTTAAAAAATGGATGTTTTAGAGCGTTTAGAGTTTTTTGGCGGTTGGGGAATCTCTAGGCTGCTCGGATCGACACACCAGCCTATCAAAGTCAAGGTCCTGCGAGTAAGTCGAGTACTCCCTTCAAGGCAGTCGTCGCTGCGAATGTGTATTGAACCTCTTGGCCCGGCACAATGTAGCAATCCAACAGTGGCTTGATCCATGCAAAGTAACGTCACGAAAATCCGAATTCCGATGGGTCTTGCCGACTTTGCGCCAGGTCAGTGGAGCAACGCCCTAGCTGGTCGCGTCGAATTGGAGATTCCGGCGGACTATGAGCAACTGTTTTCGTCGGCCGGGTCCGCTGGAGAAGTTTTTGCGATCCAGCGCTTGCTCAGCGTCGCCAGGAACAAGACTCCGATTAACGTCCAATGGCCGTCAGACCTGATCGTGCGAATGCCAACAGTGGCTTCGCTGCACCCTTTATTGGCTGTTGCTGCCAGCCTGCAAGGAGCAACTCACGAGTCTTTGGGCATCGGCGCTGGCGAAGTTGACGATTTGCTCGCCGGTGCCCGGCGCCAAATATTCACCTACAGACTTCGCGGTGACTTCTTCACCGACAGCCAGATCTTGCTGTGCGTCGATGCCCGGGGCCACGGACGGCCGCTGGACTTGTACGATCGATCAAGCAACGCGCTAAGGAGCCGCGAAGACATCGAGACGATGGTGCTGGGTGTGTTGTCCCCGCATTTAAATAGCGCGGAGACGGCCAGCCAGAAATTCTCGCTGGCTGGTGCGCTTGCGGTCATCGTTGCAGAACTTTTCGAGAACACCCACCTACACGGTCGCCTTGATTTGGCGAAAACTCCTGTGGGGCCCGACGCAATGCGTGGGTTGTTGTTCAGGCGCATCAGCGTTACCTTACCTGAGCACCAGAAGTCGGGTCTGCTCGTTGCGGCGCGTGAGGTGCCTGGCCTGGAGGTGTCTATTTTTGATTCAGGTTTGGGCTATTACGGGTCGTATACCCGCCAAGCGTTGGATTTGTCGGCGAGCATTGACGAGGAATGGAAAGTAATGCACAAGTGCTTCGCTAGGCATTTCGATTCGGAGCAGGCTGACCACAGGCAACGTCAAAGAGGCATGGGCTTATATGAGGTATTGCGCGCCCTTCAAGAACTCAAGGGCAGCATTGAGGTGAGGACGGGGCGTCTCTTCGCCTATCGCAGCTTTTTCGAGGGCGCGATCCTCCCTCAGATGCGTCCGCCCTCCGGGCCCTGGGTGCGGATCAGGCTCCCGAAGCCAGTCTTGCTGGATGTGCAGAATAGGCTGACACCGAGGCCAACCGTCAATGACGCGGTGATCGGTGCAGCTGTTCGAATCGTGTTGCCGCTGGCTTGACATGCGAGCACTCCCTCTAAATACCCGGTATCGTGAAGGCGCCTTCGAGGGCGATGCCTGCCTCCTTATCTATGACGAGACGGAACTCAGCGCGGCGATGGTGAGCAGCGACGTCCGAGACGTCTTGAACGCACGCCCCAATACCTGGAAGATCTACGTTGTCGCCCCCTTCTTGGACGAGTCGACGGTGGTACGTGCGGCGTTGGAAGGAAGCGCGTTTGAGCGCGCTGCGGGCAAGATCGGCGTACTCGTTGGGCGCCCAACGACCGATAAGCCACTAGCCCTGCAATTCCTTTATCGCGATAAGGTGGCTGGCGAGATAGGCGCTTCAAGTTCAGCCAACGACGAATTGATCCAAGGTTGGCTATTTAACCTCTTTGATCAGAGTCGTGCTCTTGTGGATGCGCCTGCTGGCGTCCATTTCGGCAAGGGCTCTGGCAAGCATGCAAGCCACTTCCTGCGCGCCAGTAGCGTCCTGCTTTCATCGGCGGCTTGTGGCTTCGTTGGCCTGGCGACATTAGCCCGATTACCTGCTGAGGAACCGCGTCGCATCTTCGTAGACACTGCGCCTCTTGTCGCAGTAGCGCAAGCGATGCAACGCATTGCTCGCAACTTGGGTCAATGGGCTTTTTCCCAGCCGGTCGTATCGTTCAGTTCATATGGGGGCATCGACCGGGCACCGACAATGGGCTACGGTGACGTATCACTGGTATCAGCCTCTACGTCCGGTTCACTTGCGGATCGATTGATCGAGATGGGCATCGTGGCGGACAACGTCGTCACGCTTTTTTTGTTAAAAGATCCGTTGAAGCCGCCCGCACGGGGGAAGGTTGTTTGTAACCTGACTGCCGCGCCCAGCCGGACCTTTGGATATCAACCGATAGAAAGTCACCCGCCGGAGACCTGCCCAAACTGCGCCCGTGGTGACGTCCTGGCAGAGTTGGCGGGGGACCAGTTCTTGTTAGAGAAGCGCGCGATTAAGCGATTGAGGGTTTCCGCTGCATCACAGAAGAAGGACGCACGCGCGTTTTTTGAGCGTCACGCCCGCACAGGACAAGTGCAGATCCAGCCATATGCAGCTGACGCGACTGCAAATCTGGTCAAGTTCGACATCGACCGCTTGACGCAAGATGAGGAGGTATCTCAAGCCGCAGTGAGGCTGCTGCGGCGCTTCACGCCATCGCCGTTGCACGCCATCGTCCTGGTTGACATTCATGAAAGCACGGCGCGACGCCTGTTTGAGCTTGCGGACATGCGCCACGAGTTCAGCACCGCGTTGTGCATTGGCTGGGAGGAACTCGAGGCGTTCGCTCCAATCAACCGCGGGTCAATACTGGTACTGGCGGGTTGCCTTAATGACCATGGGCGAATGCGAGGCATCAACGCAACGATGCGAACTAAGGCGCCCCAAGGCAATGTCGCGTACTTGAGCATCATCACACTGGCGGACTCACCCCGGAACCTGGGTGACCTGAGGATGTTCCTGAGCTACGGCCAACACGGCGGCGAGACGTTCATAGTTCGTTCGGCTTACGACTTAATGTTGCCCTGGCAACGCGAGTCAGTGACGGCGTGGGATGCGGAAGTCGAACTGCTCCAGCGCATGGCTTCGGATGGCGCATTGGAGCCAGAGCTCGCGACGCGACTCGCTCGATTGGAAAGTATGTCTTGCGAGAGCGACGGACTTTTGTTCCCGGGTGCCACGGGCGATCTCGCAATTGCCGCAGACTTCGTTTATTTATCCACTGGCTCGAATCCAGCAGAGATCAGTCAGGCGGACGTCTTGGCAGTTGTGAGCAACCTGCTAGCAACTGTTCGGTGTAACGACGCTGCCTTGCCGGCAGCGAACCTGAAGCCCTCTGGCGACAACATCCAGTGGAACCAGACGCTGTACGGCCAAGTCGTACTCGCGCCTGCTACGCTGTGCGCGCGCAACATGCGCGACTACAACGATTCAATCTTACGCGCGGCCTTCCTCCGCATGACGTTCAAGCAAGAGCTCGACTATTCAATCGACGAACACATCAGCCAAGAGATTCTCGACGTGATCATGACGGAACTCGCGGGTTGGTCGAGCGGCCGAGGCAACGCGTTGCCAGAATGGTTGTTGTCGTTAGCATGCGACCGGCTTCGCTTGCATTCATTTCACACGCCTAGGCTACTGGACGCCGTACGTAAGGCCGAGCTGCCGACGTGGCTAGCTCAACTCGCCGAAAAAATCGGAACCGACTGAAGCCCCAGGATGTGCATTGTGGGCCGTTCGAGTGGTAGGCCCGGCCGTGCCGGCTTCGTATGACAGAGCTGTCAAAAACACCCACACGGGAAGTGTTGAAGATCATCGGCTGCGGCCGATCCGTGACAACAACGGCACCGATGAAATGCTGGCGCTGACCGAAAGGCGTTCCACTGGCCGCTGATGGATTTCATCCAAACCGTCGGTGCCAATCGGGCATTCTGGATTTGCGGTTTTGGGGTGGTTGCCATTTGCTACTTGGCCCGGTTCACACCTTGGCGGGCTTCGTCGATCTGGGGTGTGCTGAACATCGCCAAGGCGGCGTGCTTGGCGGGGTGCAGCTTGCCTGATAGATACGCGTTAAAAACCACTCTTATTTTGATAGCGGCTCCCGCAATAAAAACGAGGTCTGCAGCCGATTTCGACCTTAAAA
>JBJXEI010000181.1:0-2781 GCA_046154065.1 Polaromonas sp.
CTAACGCTTTTTTCGACACCGCATTGAAGCTGATGCCCGGCGGCAACATCAGCCCTTTTTGGGACCCGCTGATGGTCACGTCAACGCCCCAGGCGTCGTGCTGGTAGTCGGCCGAGGCCAGGCCCGAGATCGTGTCCACCAGCAGCAGCGCCGGGTGCCCCGCTGCGTCGATGGCGGCGCGCACGGCGGCGATGTTGCTGGTCACGCCGGTGGAGGTTTCGTTGTGCACCACGCACACCGCCTTGATGGCGTGGGCCGTATCAAGCTTCAGGCGCGCTTCGATCAGCTGGGCCTGCACGCCGTGCCGCCACACCTCGGGGCCAGGGTAGCTCATGACCTCGGTTTTCAGGCTCAGGCGCACGGCCAGTTTTTGCCACAACGCGGCGAAGTGGCCGGTCTCATACATCAGCACGTGGTCGCCCGCGCTCAGCGTATTAACCAGCGCTGCCTCCCAGGCGCCGGTGCCCGAGGCCGGGTAAATGATGACGGGCTGGCGCGTCTGGAAGATTTTTTGCACATCGGCCAGCACCTTCAGACCCAGCGCGGCGAACTCCGGGCCGCGGTGGTCGATGGTGGGGTAGCTCATGGCCCGCAGGATGCGGTCAGGCACGGGCGAGGGGCCGGGAATTTGCAAGAAGTGGCGGCCGGTGGGGTGGAAGTCAAGGGTCAGCATGCGGTCAATCTCCTGAAGGTGTCGCCCATTTTTTGCATACAAAATACTTTTGTCAACCAAATCACAGGAAAGCTAGGGTTTATGATGCATTTGACACCCGTATTTTTTGCATACAAAATTAAGCCATGACCGCAGACATCATTTCCCTGACCCACGCCGTGCCGCGTGCCACCCTGCACGAGCAGGTGGCCCAGCGCCTGCGCCAGATGCTGGTGGAAAACCGCATCGCCCCCGGTGCCAAACTCAACGAGCGTGCCCTGAGCGAGGCCCTGAACGTGTCCCGCACGCCCTTGCGTGAAGCCATCAAGATGCTGGCCGCCGAAGGGCTGGTCGAGCTGCTGCCCAACCGGGGCGCGATTGCCGTGGCGCTGACCGAGCAAGACGTGCTCAACACCTTCGAGGTGATGGCCGGGCTGGAAGCGCAGTCGGGCGCGCTGGCCGCCGAACGCGTGACCGATGCGGAGCTGCAAGAAATCACCGCCATGCACTACGAAATGCTGGCCGCCTACACCCGGCGCGACCTGCCCGCCTACTACCAGCTCAATGCCGCCATTCACAGCGCCATCAACCGCGCGGCCAAAAACCCGGTGCTGACCGCCACCTACCAGCAGGTCAACGCCCGGCTGCAGGCGCTGCGCTTTCGCTCCAACCAGGACGAGGGCAAATGGCAAGCCGCGATGGCCGAGCACGACCAGATGATTGCCGCGCTAGCCGCCCGCGACGCCGTCGCGATGCAGCGCGTGTTGATGCAGCACCTGACGAACAAGCGCGACGTGGTGGTGCAGCAGCTGCGCGCCATGAATGCCGCCCAAAAGGACACCGCATGAACGCCCCGCTCCCCCTGAAAATCACCCAGGCCCTCAAAACCACCGCCTACGACGACGTAGCCCGTGTCAGCAATGAAGTGGCCGGCCAGTTGGCGGCCCGGCTGGCCAGCGAAACACAGGGCGGTGTGCTATTTTCCCCGGCCGACAAAGGCCGCTACGCCACCGACGCGTCGATTTACCAGGTGATGCCGGTCGGCGTGTTGGTGCCGCGCAGCACGGGCGATGTGAAAACCGCACTGGACATCTGCCGCGACCTGGGTGTGCCCATCGTGCCGCGTGGCGGCGGCACCAGCCAGTGCGGCCAGACCGTGGGCGCGGGCCTGGTGATTGACCACGCCAAACACGTGCGCAACATCCTGAACGTGGACCCTGAGGCCCGCACCGCCACGGTCGAGCCCGGCATCGTGCTGGACCACCTGAACGCAGCGCTGAAAAAACACGGCCTGTGGTACCCGGTGGACGTGTCCACCAGCGCGCAGGCCACGCTGGGCGGCATGGCGGGCAACAACTCCTGCGGCAGCCGCAGCATTGCCTACGGCAACATGGTGCACAACGTGCTGGGGGCCGAGGCCTGGCTGGCTGACGGCAGCCTGTTGACGCTGGGTCGCTACGACACGGCCACGGGCCAAGCCAAAGCGCTGGGTGATTACGTCAAAACCCTGTCGGACCAGCTGCGCCCCGAACTGGAGGCCCACTGGCCCAAGGTCATGCGCCGCGTGGCGGGCTACAACCTGGACATCTTCAACAACCAGAACGAAAAGCCCTACACCGCCGACGGTTCGGTGAACCTGGCGCACCTGCTGATTGGCAGCGAAGGCACGCTGGGGCTGACCAAGTCACTCACGCTAAAGCTCAGCGAACTGCCGCGCACCAAGGTGCTGGGCGTGGTCAATTTCCCGACGTTTTACGCGGCCATGGACGCGGCCCAGCACATCGTCAAGCTGGGCGACGGCACACTGACCGCCGTGGAGCTGGTGGACCGCACCATGATCGAGCTGTCGCTGCAAAACCCGGCTTTTGCGCCCACGGTACGCACCGCGCTGATCGGCCAGCCCGATGCGATTTTGCTGGTCGAGTTTTCGGGCGCATCCAAGGCGGACCTGACCCCCAAGATCAAACAGCTGGTCGAGCTGATGGGCGAGCTGGGTTTGCCTGGCTCGGTGGTCGAGATGGTGGACGACGCCCCGCAGAAAAACCTGTGGGAGGTGCGCAAGGCCGGCCTGAACATCATGATGAGCCTAAAGGGCGACGGCAAACCCGTGAGTTTTATCGAAGACTGCG
>JBJXEI010000182.1:0-2594 GCA_046154065.1 Polaromonas sp.
TGGCGCGCGCGCAGGCCTTGCCCCGGCTGGCCCGCGCCAACGCCGATGGCGAGGCCGGGCGGCTGCGCCTGGCGTTTGTGTCCACCGTCGGGTTTGACTTGCTGCCACGCTGGGTGCGGGCGTTTCGCCAGCAGCACCCGCGTGTGGACCTGGAGTTGATTGAGGCCACGGGCGATGTGCAGTTGCAGGCGTTTGAGCGCGGTGAGATTGATGCGGGTTTCATGCTGCATTCACCGGGTTTTGCGCCGCCGGGCCTGGCGTGTCGGCGCATCGTGCATGAACAATTGGTGGTCGCCATGCCGGAGCAGGGCGACCTGGCTGCCAAGGTAACGATCGGGCTCAAGGACCTGCTAGCCCTGCCTGTGGTGATTTTTCCGCGCCGCATCGTGCCGTCGTTGTATGACGCTATTTTTGCGATGTACCACGCGGCGGGCGAGTCGCCACGCGTTGCGCAAGAGGCCATCCAGATGCAGACCATCGTCAACTTGGTGTCGGCGGGGCTGGGGGTTGCGTGGGTGCCGCAAAGCGTGCAGCAGTTCCAGCGGCCTGGCGTGGTGTACCGGCCGATGCCGCCAGCCAGCAAAAATGCCAAGAACGCCTTGCCCGGGTGTGAGACCAGCCTGGTTTGGTCCGCGCACAGCGCCAATCCCGCGTTGTCGCGCTTCATTGCGTTCATCACCCATTCGATACGATAGCGACCGACTGGAAGCTCATCAGCACGGCAGCCTGCCACCTGCGCCCCACGCTGTTTCATCTTGTGCAATCTAACACTACAGAGGTCTATGCATGCAGTCTTCGTTTTTTTGCGCCGCCGCGCTGTTGCCCGTGGCGCCTTGGCGCTGACCGTGTTGGCCGCCTGCGCTACGGCCCCGGTGGGGGCGCAAACCGACGTGGCCGACTCGCACATCACCATGGTCAAGGTGTATGCGGGCAGCGCAACGGTGGAGCGCGTGGCAAGTGTGGCCCCTGGCAGCCGCTCCATCACCTTTGCCTGCTTGCCCGCTGGCCTGAGTGTGCAAAGCCTGCAGGTTTCAGCCGATGCGGCTGTGCGCCTCGGGGAAACGTCGGTGGTGACCATGCCGCGTGCCCGAGCGCCGCGCTGCCAAAGCGGTGCGCTGGACACGCGCATTCGCGAGCTGGAAGACCAGAAGGCTGCGCTGCAGGCGCAAAGCGATGCAGGGGATCTCGTGACCGGCTACCTCAAAGGGCTGGGGGGTGACGCTGCAGCAGGTATCCGCATGCAGGCCGATGCGAAGAGCCTGGTGGCTGTGGCTGATGCGCTGCGCCGCACCGGGCAGGACGTGCTGCAGACAAAACACCTGATCGGCCGCAAGCAGACGGACCTGGACCGCCTGCTCGATCCTTTGCTGGCGGAGCGTAGCCGAATGCAGGGCACGGGCGACGTGGTGCAGGTCACCGTCACGCTGGCGGCTTCGGCCGGCGCTGAAATCAGGCTCAGCTATCTCGTCAACGGACCCGGCTGGTCACCGGCCTACCGCGCGCTGCTGGACACCAGCACCCGCAAGGTCCGCATCGAGCGCCAGGCGCTGGTGGCGCAGGCCACGGGTGAAGACTGGCGCGGCGTCAAACTCGTGCTTTCAACCGGTCAGCCGCAGAGCGCCACCACCGGGCGGCCGCCTTCGTCCTGGCGCATCGGCATTGAGCCGCCGCCACAACCGGTGGGCCAGATGAACTTTGCAGCGGCCCGCGCCGCGCCAGCCGCCCCCGCGCCGATGGCCCCCCGGCAATCCGGCGCGCGAGAGGACGACCGGCCATTGTTTGACGTCAACGTCTTCAACGGCACCTTCGCCACCGAGTTCACCGCGCCAAGGCTGATGGACGTGTCGTCCAACGGTCAGCGCGTGGCGATGTCGCTGGGCCAACATGAAGACACGGCCAAGTTGGTGGTGCGTGCAAGCCCGCGTGTGGAAGCCGCTGCTTACCTGGTGGCTGAGCTGGCCCAGCCCGAAGGTGTTTGGCCCGCCGGGCCGTTGCAGCTGTACCGCGACGGCGCATTTGTCGGCAACGGCCAGTGGACGGCACCGACCGATGCGCGCCTGTCGCTGTCGTTTGGCCGCGATGAGCTGGTGCGCGTGCGGGCTGAGCCCGAACGTGACAACCAAGGCACGGGTGGCTTTTTCGGCAGCCGTGCCGAGCGCCGTGTGCAGCGCAGTTACCTGGTTGAAAACCGCCACCGCACGCCGGTCACCCTGCAGGTGCTGGAAGCGGCCCCGGTGTCGGTGGACGAGCAGGTGCGTGTGGTTGCCCAGTTTGAACCGAAGCCTGCTGATCTTGAATTCAACCAACAGCCAGGCCTGTTGCTGTGGGCGGCCGACCTGGACGCCGGCAAAACAACCACCTTCACGGCGGACTACACCATCAGCTACCCGAAAGACGCCCGTTTGCAGCAGCGCTAGGGCGGGGTGATGTCGTGGTGTGGTCGGCACGGGCTGCGCAGACTTTTGGGCAAGGCAAAATACCGCCATGCTGATCCACCCCACCATCAACCCGGTTGCGCTGCAACTCGGTCCCCTGGCCATTCACTGGTATGGCCTGACTTACCTGGCCGCCTTCGGGCTGTTCTTTTTTCTGGC
>JBJXEI010000183.1:0-20103 GCA_046154065.1 Polaromonas sp.
CATACAGGTCGGCGGGCAGCACCACGTCCAGCCACTGCGTCACCGAGTCCCGAAAACTTGCCACCATCACCGTCAGCGCCACCGCCAGACTCAGCGACGCCACCACCCCACTGACGGCCACGGCCGCGCTTTCACGCACCCGCCGCGCGCGCTCCACGGCCAGCATCGGCAACAAGCGCTGCCTGACCAGCGGTGCCAGGCGGTCGTATAGCAGCGACACGCCCCAGGGCAGCGCCGTGATGCCGCCCACCAGCAGCAACCCCACCGACAGGTAAGCCGCCAGCGGAATGCCAAACACCGGCGGGGCCAGCGCAGCCACGGCCCCCAAGCCGATCAACACCAGGCTGAGCCGGTGTGATTTGCGGCCCACCCGCGCCGCACCCAGCCCTTTGAGGGTTTGCGCCGGTGGCAGCTGCTGCGCCGCGCGGGCTGGCCACCAGCCACCGACCCCGGCTGCCGCCATGCCCAGCACGCCGTACAGCAGCGCGGCCGCGCCGTCAAACTGCAGGGCCGGGGCCACCCCGGCGAAATAACCCCCGCCCAAATCACCACCCAGCAGCCGCAGCGCCAGCGCCGCCAGGCCGGTGCCCAGCGCCACCCCCAGCGCGCTGCCCGCCAGCCCCAACAGCAATGATTCAGCCAGCACCAGGCCCAGGCGTTCCCGGCCTGTCAGCCCCAGCACCGCCAGCAGGGCCAGCTGCTGCGCCCGTTTGGCCACACTGAGCGACAGCACCGAAAACACCAGAAACGCCCCGGTGAACAGCGCCACCAGCGCCAGCACCGTCAAATTGACGCGGTAGGCGCGCGACAGGTTGCTGACGCGCTGCGCGTCGTCCCCCGGCGCCGTCACGGTGATGTTGGCCGGCAGGGCCAGGCTAGAGGCCAGGCGCTGGGCGTCGGTGCCACTGTGCAGCTTCACGTCAATGCGCGACAGCTGGCCGCCCTTGCCAAACAGGTCCTGCGCCGCACCAATGTCCATCACCGCCAGCGCCGCGCCCGGTGTGCTGACGCGGCCCGCGACGGTGACTGTTTGCAGCGCCAGGCCGCTTTGCAGTTGCAGCGTGTTGCCGCTCAGCGCCTGGCGTGCAGCGGCATTCAGAAACACCGTGTTGGGCGCGAACAGGGCGAAGCGGTTGTCATCGCTGCCAGGCTGGTCCGGCACCGGCATCAAGGCGGGCGCAATGCCCGCCACGCTCAACGCGTCAATCCCCACCACCCGCAGCGGCACGCGTTGGCCGCCCGCGACGGCATAGGCCCCGACCTCCAGCACCGGGCTGGCCAGCGCCACCTGCGGGTGGGCCGCCACTCGGGCGTAGACGGCCTCGTCAAAACTGCCCTGCACCGCGCGCAGTTCCAGGTCCGGCTGGCCGTTGACGGCCCGCACCGCCTGTGAAAACTCGGACAGCGCCGACGCGTTGATCAAATGGGTCGAGAACGCCAGTGCCACCCCCAACATCACCGCCACCACCGCCGCCGCATTGCGCCACGGGTGGTGTGTCAGCTCGCGCCAGGAGAACTGGCGCAGCAGGCGCAGAACAAGCCGCAGCGATGTCAGCATGGGGTGGTCAGCCCGAGATGCCGTCGCTGCTCAGATGCAGCACCCGATCAGCCCGCGCCGCCGCCGCCTCCGAGTGCGTGACCAGCACCAGCGACGCGCCGTGGTCGCGTGTCTGGGCGATCAGCGCGTCCATCACCACACCGGCGGTGGTCGGGTCCAGGTTGCCGGTGGGCTCGTCGGCCAGCAGCAGGCGGGGCTTGTGGACCAGGGCTCTGGCAATGGCCACGCGCTGCAGTTGCCCGCCGCTGAGCTGCTGCGGCAAGCGGGCGCCCAGGCCACCCAGGCCCACTGCGTCCAGCAGGGTGTTGACGCGTGCATCGTCGTGCTGGCCCAGCAGCAGCAAGGGCAGCGCCACGTTTTGGGCGACGTCCAGGTGCGGCAGCACATGAAAGGCCTGGAACACAAACCCCACGTGCTGGCGGCGCAGCAAGGCGCGTTGGTCGTCGCTGAGGGTGCCGAGGTCGACGCCGCCCAGCCGGACGTGGCCGGTGTCCCAGCTGTCCAGCCCGGCCATGCAGTTCAGCAGGGTGGACTTGCCCACGCCCGACTGGCCGACGATGGCAACAAACTCCCCCGCTGCCACACGCAGGCTGACGTGGCTGAACACGGCGGTGTCCGCGTAGCGTTTGCTCAGGTTGTCGAGTTCCAGGGTCATGGTGTGGGTCTGTCTAAATCCGATTGGACCAGCGCCAGCACCTGCTGCTGCGCCGTGGGGTCATCACAGGCCACCACGCGCCGCTGCGGCAGGCCGCGCAGCCAGGTGATCTGGCGTTTGGCGAGCTGGCGGGTGGCGAACACGCCCTGATCGCGCAGCGCCGCCATGGGGATGGTGCCGTCCAAGGCTTCCCAGGCTTGTCGGTAGCCCACACAGCGCATCGACGGCAAATCGGGGTGCAGGTCACCGCGTGCGCGCAGGGCCCGGACCTCGTCCAGGAAACCGCCGGCCAGCATGGTGTCAAAACGCAGGGCGATGCGCTCATGCAGCCAGCTTCTTTCGAGCGGTTCCAGGCTGATCAGCGCGCTGGCCCAAGGTTTGATTGCCTGACTTGCTATGTTTTCAGGAGCGATTCGTTTCTGAAATGACGACAGCGGCTGGCCCGACACGCGGAACACCTCCAGCGCGCGGGCGATGCGCTGGGAGTCCAGCGGGGCCAGCCGGGCGGCGGTGAGGGCGTCGACTGCCGCGAGTTGCGTGTGCATCGCAGGCCAGCCCAGCGCCAGCGCCTCGGCGGCAATGGCCTCCCGCACGGCAGCGTCGGCGGGCGGCATGTCGTCCAGCCCGTCGAACAGCGCTTTGAGGTACAGCATGGTGCCGCCCACCAGCAGCGGCAGCGCGCCGCGGGCGGTGATGTCCATCATCAGCCGGGTGGCGTCACGGGCAAACTCGGCCGCGCTGTAGGTGTGCAACGGGTCCCGGATGTTGATCAGGTGGTGCGGCACGGCAGCCAGCTCGGCGGCGCTGGGTTTGGCGGTGCCAATGTCCATGCCGGTGTAGACCAGGGCGGAGTCCACGCTGATGACCTCGACGCGGTGGCGCTCGGCAATCGCCAGCGCGGCAGCGGTTTTGCCTGATGCGGTTGGGCCGGCCAGCGCGATGTAGCGGGGCAGTTCAGGGGCGCTCATGCCGCGCTGGCCTCACCATGACGCTGCACGGCAGTCCAGGCGGTCAGTGCGATGCACACGCTCCAGAACCACACGCCGCCGGTCAGCGGCTGCACGGATGCCGCGCCCTGCGTGGCCAGCCAGCCACCCATGGCAAAGGCCACGATCATCATCAAAAAGCCATTCAGGGCAGACGCCGCGCCAGCCGATTGGGGGAAGGGGTTGACCGCGCCGCTTTGCCCGCAGGGCTGGTGCACGCCGTGCCCCACCATGAAGACCAGAAACGGCAGCATGACCGACCACACGCTGGTCACGCCCAGCAGCGGCAGCACCCCCAGGGTGGTGCCGCCCGTCAGGCTCAGCACGGCGGCCAGGCCCACGGTTTTGCGCACGCCAAAACGTGGCAGCAGGCGGCGGCACAAAAACGTGCCCAGGATGTAGCAAAACGACATGGCAAACATCACCAGCCCGTACTGGGTTTTGCTCAGGCCCAGCAGCTTGATGAACACAAACGAGGACGACACCAAAAAGGTGAACAGCCCGCCGTACGACGCGGCCGTCAGCGCAGAAAACGTCAGAAACGTCGGGTGCGTGATGATGTGTTTCCAGGTGCCCAGCAGCGTGGCCGGGCGCAGCGCCAGCGGGTTTTTGTGCGGCACGGTTTCCACAAACCGCAGCGCAATCAACGCCAGCGTGCCAGCACCGAACAGCGCCAGCGCCAGCAGGGTCGCCCGCCAGCCCAGCCATTCAGACAGCAGCCCGCCCAGCGGCGCGCTCACGCAGGCCAGCATGCCCAGCCCGCTCAACCCGCGTGACATGACCCGGGCCCCTTCGGTGGGCGCATACAAATCCCGCACGATGGCGCGGGCGCACATCACCACCGCGCCCATGGCCGCACCCTGCACCACACGCCAGACGATCAGCAGCGCCATGCTGGGGGCCAGGGTGCTGCCAATGGCGGCCAGGGTGTAGGCGGCCAGGCCCCAGAGCAGCACCGGCCGGCGGCCAAAACGGTCTGACAGCGGGCCCCACACCAGCTGGGAGCAGCCAAACGCCAGCAGCAGCGCGCTCAGGGTCAGCTGTGCCTGGGGCAGGTCGGCGCCAAAACCCTGGGCCAGCGCGGGCAGGGCGGGCAGATACAAGTCCGTGGTGACGGGCTGAATGCCCAGCAGCAGCGACATGATGAGCACCACGAGGCCGGCGGACATGGGCGGTGTGGTCAGGGCCTGCGCGGGGGCGGTCGAAAGGGGGGCGGACGGGCGTGAAAACATCCGGCCGAGCGTAGCAGACCGCCTGCCAGCGCCAGGGGGCGCTAGCCTGGGTTAAGGCGCTGTGGTGTTCGCCATCGCGGCGGGCCGCTGGCGGATCCCCATCAGCTGCGCCAGCGCTTCCCGGTACTGCGGCTGGCCGACCTGGTTGGTGTTGTGGTGGGAGCCCCCTTCCACCAGCACAAAACGTTTTGGCTCGGCTGCCGCGTCATAGAGTTTTTTGCCCAGCGTGGTGGGGATCAACTGGTCTTCACTGCCATGCACCACCAGCAACGGTGAGCCGATCTGGCTGACCTTGTCCACCGCCGCCAGGCGCTGGGTGATCAGCAGCGACCACGGCAACCAGCCCCAGGACGTACTGCCCACCACATCGGCGATCGAGGTGAAGGTGCCTTCCACAATCGTGCCGCGCTCGTCCGCCACTTCATGGGCCAAGTGGATGGCGATGGACCCGCCCAATGAGTGGCCAAAAATGTAGCGCGGCCGGCCTGGGTACTTCAGCGCCAGCCAGTCCCAAGCGGCGCGGGCGTCTTCATAAGCGGACGCCTCGGACGGCAGGGCCGAGCTGCTTTTGCCAAACCCCCGGTAGTCCACCGCCAGCACCGAAAACCCCAGCTCCTGCATGCGCCGCATGCGCGGGGCCGAGCCGGTCACGTTGAAACGCGCGCCGTGCAGGTACAGCAGCACTGGCTGCTGGTCGGCGGCGGTGGCGCTGTCTGCGTCCAGCCACAGGCCGTGCAGGCGAGCGGGTTGGGGGGCGTCGCCTGTGCCCAGGCTGGTCAGCTGGGCCACCACGCCATCCTGGCGGGGCTTGAAGTCGATCCACACGTCGCTCATGCCCACAGCCGCAGCGGTCCCGCCACCCCAGGTCCGGTCGCTGGGCTGAAAAATCCAGCCGCGCTGCTTTTCGTCCAAGGTGGAACACCCCGCCAGCAAGGCCACCGACATGCAAAAGGCAGCCAGGCTGCCAATAAGTGTGCGACGTTTCATGAGGGTGACTGAGCCCCGGTGGGGCAGAAAGTTCACCCAAGGCCCTGCTGCGATGCCAACTTTGCATAGGCTGCGCTGGCGCTTCAGGGTTGTTACTGCCCCAAACCGCCCGGCCCGGCGTGTACAGTCCGGGTCTTCTTGGGGACAGTGCCCGCAGAACAACAACAAAAAAACACCAGGCCGTACAGGCGTGGGGGGCGAAAATTTTTGAGCTTGAGACTGCCTGGGCCATCACGACCGTCACCGGTCAATGCCCTGGTGTTCATCTTTCAAGTTTTTCGAAAAACCCGCTCTTCATGTTCTTGTCTACCTTGTTCGGTCGCCGCGTTGCCTGGTCCAGCAGCCTGTTGCCCGCCAATTCGCAGGACCTCATCGTCGGGATGACCTCTGGGTTCACCGGCGAAGCGGCTGTCAACGTGCATGAAAACCGGCTTGGCGCACAGCTGGCCATTGCTGAATTCAACGCCATGGGTGGGCTGCGGGGCCGGCGCATGCGGCTGGTCACGCTGGACGACAGGCTCAGCGCCGCGCAGGCCGCTGCCAACGCCACCGCCCTCATCACCCAGCACAACGCCCTGGCGCTGCTGCTCAGCCGCGGCACCGCCTGCACGCAGGCCCTGCTGCCAGTGCTGGCGCAGCACCAGACGGCCCTGGTCGGCCCCACCACCGGGGCCATGGTGCTTCACACGCCGGTGAACCCGCTGGTCTTCAATGTGCGCGCGCCCTACCAGTGCGAGGCTGAAAACGCCGTGCATTACCTCCGCCAGCAGGGGGCCGAGCGCCTGGCGCTGGTGCATGTGGACGACAGCTTTGGTGACGACGCGGGGCACGGTGCCCTCAAAGGCCTGGAAGCCACCGGCCTGAAAACCGTGCTGACCGCCAAATTCGACCGCGTGCGCCCTGACCACCGGATGCTGGTCAAGCTGATCACCGTGTCCAGGCCCGACGCCCTGATGTTTGTGGGCCCCACCCCCACCGTGGCCGACGGCATTCTGGCCCTGCGCGCCGCAGGCCTGGCGCTGCCGGTGGTCACGCTGTCCAACAACGCGTCGGCCACGTTTGCCAAGCTTCTGAAGGGGCATGAACACCAGGTGCTGATCACCCAGGCCTTCCCCAGCGACCGCTCCCTGGTGCTGCCCATGGCCCCGGAGGGCAACAAACCGCCCCGCTCGCTGAAGGTAGGGGAGCTGACCCCGTCCATGCTCGAAGGCTACATCGCCGCAAAGGTGCTGACCGTGGCCGTGCGCCGCCTGGGCCCGCACGTGAGCCCTGAAACCGTGGTCAACGCCCTGAATGCCCTGAACAATTTCAGCGTGGCCGGCTACGCCATGCAGTACTCACCGGCCAACCACTCCGGGTTTTGCCACGCCGAGCTGGGCAGCATGCAAGCCAGCGGCCTGCTGGCCCCGGTGGCCTACCGCCATTCGCGTTGATGTGCAGGGCCGCGAGGTAAAATTGCTATTGATTCAGGAGCGCTACCTGATTTGAACGCCTAGGCTGGCGGTGGTTTTGATGGTTACTCGGAACGCCCATGTACACGTTGAGCATGCGCTGAGCCGCGAAATAGTTTGAACCCGTGTCCATGGCGGAACGACTCACCTTTGTAAGTGCCGTAAGTTCGCCACTTTTTGGACGAGCCAACCTTGAAAGGCCCTCTATGATTTCGCTTCAAAGACGCTTCGTGCTCACCAGCCTGCCCTTGTTGGCGATAGCTGGTTTTCCCTGCACCTTGCTGGCGCAAGACAGGCCCCTTGGTAACTCTGGCACGTGCAGCGCCAAGCTGAGCCGACTGGTGAGAAACAAGGCCAGCACAGGTGGCAAGACCAATGCCAACAAACAATGCTTTCCACCCGGTACACCGCTCAATCAGCTCAGCTACGAAGCGGTTCAAGACACTGCCGTGTTCACCGACACCCTGGACTGGGAGCGTTGCGCTTACCCGCAAGGTGTGACCATCACTTGGCAAGTGCATGACACCGGGACCGCCAAAGGCAGCACCGCGCTGTGGTTCAACGGCTCACAAATCAGCGGCTCCAGCCACAGCACTGCCAACGCGCGCGCAGAGGCCAGGCAAACCCACACCTTCACCCAGCGCCTGAGCCCTGCTGAAGCCGCCCGTGGACGCGTCAGCGTGTGGGCGCAAGGTTTGGCGGTATTTGAGTTCACGGTGCGAGCGAATTAAACAGTTCTTGACCGAACTGCCAGACCTGCCGAGGCGATTGATCGTCAACCCAACCCACAGAAAGTCCCTCACCATGAAAACTTCGACCCGCGTCATCAACACCACGCTCTGCACCGCGATGCTCGCCTTTCTGGGCACCGGCCTGGTGCTCAGTGGCCAGGCATGGGCCGCCCAGGAGGTCGAACCTACAACGCAGTTGCCCAAGAAAAAGGTGTTGATCAAAAGCGAGCTGCGAGGTGCAGCGTTGCCCGCACCCGTGAGCACTGGAAAAACAGGTCAACTCATCGGGCAACGTCATGGCTCCGATTCGCGGAATCATCGACGGCGAAGGTGGCGCAGCTATGAATATGAACACAGTGGACATCAGCGCGTCCGGATCCATCACGCCAGCAGGCGTTTCTTTGACCATCACGCCAGACGTGACCCTGCCGTTGAGTGCGTGGACAAAGGTTGAATGCAACGTCACCACCAAATACTTTCCGACGGTGACTGGCAATCAACCCAACGACGACATCATCAAGACGACACCCACCCTCACGCTCAGCAACAACGCCATCACCTTTGTGTGTCCCCACAAGACGCAGGCGCATGTGCTGAACAGTGCCAAGTCAGTGGCGATGCCCACCAGCATTTCAATATTCCACAGCAAAAATGGGATGGACTACAAATACTCCGGGACGGTGCTGTACTTTTGCGAGCGTGCAACCAAAACGACGGCCACGTGGACATGCTCGTAACCCGTGAGGGTGATGCCAAGGCCCTCAGCGCCCACGCAAAAACAGCGCGTCCAGGTCCTTGATGCTGACCTGCCGCCAGGTGGGGCGGCCGTGGTTGCACTGGTCGGAGCGGTCGGTGGCTTCCATTTGCCGCAGCAGGGCGTTCATTTCTTCCAGCGTCAGTTTGCGGTTGGCGCGTACTGCGCCGTGGCAGGCCATGGTGCTCAGCAGCTCGTTCTGTGCGCGCTCGATCACGGTGCTGGCGTCGTGTTGCGCCAGCTCGGCCAGCACGCTGCGCGCCAGCTCCACCGCGTCGCCGTTGAAGAGGCTGGTGGGCACGGCGCGCACGGCCAGGGTACGGGCTGAAAACGGGGTGATTTCCAGGCCCAGCGTGGCCAGCACGTCGGCGCTGGCTTCGGCGGTGGCGACTTCCTGCGGGCTGGCGGCGAAGGTGGCGGGGATCAACAGGGGCTGGCTGCGGATCTGCGCCACGCCGCCGTCACCCTGCGCCAGCTGGTTTTTCAGCCGCTCGTACACGATGCGTTCGTGCGCGGCGTGCATGTCCACAATCACCAGGCCCTGGGTGTTTTCAGCCAGCACGTAAATGCCCTGCAGCTGGGCAATCGCGCGGCCCAGTGGCCAGTCGCCCGGGGGCAAGCCGGTGGGGGCGTCGATGGCGGCGTCAATCGGGCTGGCAGCGGCCGGCCACATGGCTTCAAAATCACCCACGCCCTGCGGGGCTGCGGCGTAGGGGGCAGGGCGGTATGCTCCTGAAACCATAGCGCTACCGGCAATGAACGCCTTGGCAATCGGCTGATTTGGCTGAAAAAACGTACTTTGAAGGCCGCTGAAAGGCGCTGGCGGCGGGTTTTGGGCTGTTTGCGGGGCCGAAAGTGCCTCCGCCCCCGTGGGCAGCAGCGCCGAGCGCGGCGCGGCCAGCGCGTCCTGGGCGGCGTGGCGCACGGCCTGGTGGACTTCCCGGCTGTCCCGAAAGCGCACTTCGATCTTGGTGGGGTGCACGTTCACATCGACGCGCGTGGGGTCCATGTCCACGTACAGCGCATACACCGGCTGGCGGTGGCCGTGCAGCACGTCTTCATACGCGCTGCGGGCGGCGTGGGTGAGGACCTTGTCCCGCACAAAACGGCCGTTGACGTAGGCAAACTGCTGGTCCGCACGCGAGCGGGCGGCGTCCGGGATGCCCGCGCGGCCCCACACCCGCACGGCGGGCGAGCCGTCGGCGCGGACGGCATTGCTTTGGTAGCTGACGGCCACCGACTGCGCCACGAAGTCGTCGCCCAGCACGTCGGCCAGGCGCTGGGTGTGGGCTTCAAACCCGTCTGAGCCGGCCAGCGGCACGCAGGCGCGCCATTGCTCGACCAGTTTGCCCTCGTGCCAGATGGCAAAACCCACGTCGGGCCGCACCAGCGCGTGGCGGCGCACCGCCTCGATGCAGTGGGCCAGCTCGGTGGCGTCGGTTTTCAAAAACTTGCGCCGGGCGGGCGTGGCGTAGAACAGTTCCCGCACCTCCACGCTGGTGCCGCGCGGGCGGGCGGCGGGCTGCAGCTCCCCGGTGCGGCCGTCGAGTTGCCAGGCGTGGTCAGCCGCTGCGGTGCGGGACAACACGCTCATGTCGGCAATGGCGTTGATGGCGGCCAGCGCCTCGCCCCTGAAGCCCATGGTGTTGACCGACTCCAGGTCCTGCAGCGAGGCGATTTTGCTGGTCGCGTGGCGGCGCAGCGCGGTGGGCAGCTCTTCACGCGTGATGCCGTGGCCGTCGTCTTCCACCAGAATCAGGCGCACGCCGCCGGCCAGCAGACGCACCGTGACCTGGCGGGCCCCGGCGTCCAGGGCGTTGTCCACCAGCTCCCGCACCACCGAAGCGGGGCGCTCGACCACCTCACCCGCGGCGATCTGGCTGATCAGCTCGTCGGGCAGGTCCAGAATCGGGCGGCGCTGGGTGGGTGGGGTCGTGGTGTCTGGGGTCATGTGCCCGGATTTTAGGCGGCAGGCTTTTGGGGGTGTCGCCGGGGGATGTCAAAATCCCTGCATGGAAATAGCCACCGTCTTCATAGGTCTGATCGACTTCATTCTTCACATCGACAAACACCTGGAGGTGTTTGTGGCCAGCTACGGCGCGTGGGTGTACGCGCTGCTGTTTTTGATCATTTTTGTGGAAACCGGTGTGGTTGTGATGCCGTTTTTGCCGGGTGATTCGCTGCTGTTTGTGGTGGGTGCCATGTGCGGCGTGGGGCTGATGGGCCTGCCGCTGGCCCTTAGTGTGCTGTGGGTGGCCGCGGTGCTGGGCGACCAGTGCAACTACTCGGTCGGGCGCTACTTCGGGCCCAAGGTGTTTCAGTGGGAAGACTCGCGGTTTTTCAACAAAAAGTCTTTTCACCAGGCGCACGGGTTTTATGAAAAACATGGCGGCGTGACCATCATTGCCGCGCGGTTCATGCCGTTTTTACGCACCTTTGTGCCCTTTGTGGCCGGCGTGTCCGCCATGTCGCGCAGCAAGTTCACCGCCTTCAACGTGTTGGGCGCGGCCATCTGGGTGGGCGGCATCACCACCGTGGGCTACTTTTTCGGCAACGTGCCGTGGGTCAAGGCCCACCTGGACAAAATCATCTGGGCCATGATTTTGATTCCGGGGCTGATCGTGATTGCCGGTGCGCTGCGGGCCCGCTTCGGCGCGGTGAAAAGCCCGGCGGCTTGAGCCCCCCGGCGGGTTGCGTACAAACCCTGATTGATCGGAATTAATAAGTACGCATACCATTTATGGGCCTCCACTTCACCCAGGTGAGTCCCATGAACGCCCCGCCCATTTCCCCGCTTGAAACCTCCCGCTGGGCTGAGCCCGGCTCCAGCCGCGTGCCGTTCTGGGCCTACACCGACGCTGATATTTACCAGCGTGAGCTGGACGCCATCTTCTACGGCCAGCACTGGAGTTATGTCGGCCTGGAAGTCGAGGTGCCCAACACGGGTGACTACAAACTCACCCATATCGGGGAGCGCCAGGTGATCCTGGTGCGGGACCGCGTGGCCCCCAAAGACCGGGCCACCGACCACGGCCTGCGGGTGGTGGAAAACCGCTGCGCCCACCGGGGCGTGCGGTTTTGCCAGACGCAGCACGGCAACGTCCGCAGTTTTGTCTGCCCCTACCACCAGTGGACCTACAAACTCAACGGCGACCTGGCCGGCCTGCCGTTCAAGGACGGCGTGAAGGACGGCGATACCGTCAACGGCGGCATGCCCGCCGGCTTCGACCTGAGCGCACACGGCCTGACCAAGCTGCGCGTGGCGGTGCTGCATGGCCTGGTGTTTGCCACCTTCAGCGACCAGACCGAGCCCTTGGAAGACTACCTGGGCAGTGACATGATGCCGTGGATCAACCGCATCTTCAGCCGCCCCGATGTCCCCCAAAAGCTCACGCTGCTGGGCTACAACCGCCAGCGCATCCCGGGCAACTGGAAGCTGATGATGGAAAACATCAAGGACCCCTACCACCCGGGCTTGCTGCACACCTGGTTTGTGACCTTTGGCCTGTGGCGGGCCGACCAGAAAAGCCGCATGGTGATGGACAGCCAGGGCCGCCACGCGGTGATGCTCTCGCGCCGCAACGAGGGCGGGCAGAACGCCGCCGTGACCGAGGGCGTGACCAGCTTCAAGGCCAACATGGCGCTGCAGGACGACCGCCTGCTCGACGTGGTGCCCGAGCCCTGGTGGACGGTGGACGACCCGGCCCACCCAGGCACCCCGATCACGCCCACCGTGACCATGATCACGCTGTTCCCCAGCCTCATCATTCAGCAGCAGGTCAACTCATTGAGCACCCGCCACATCGTGCCGCGTGGGCCGGGGGAGTTTGATTTTGTGTGGACACATTTTGGGTTTGAGGGCGACACGCCCGAGATGACCCAGCGCCGCCTGCGCCAGTCCAACCTGTTTGGCCCGGCCGGGTTTGTCAGTGCCGACGACGGCGAGGTGATCGAGTTCAGCCAGCGTGGGTTTGAACAAGCCGGTGCGGGCGGCACCACCCTGTGCGAGCTGGGCGGCACTGGCACCGAGGGCACCGAACACATGGTGACCGAAACGCTGATCCGCAGCATGTACGGCTACTGGCGCAAGGTGATGGGCTTATGAGTCCGATCGGCCTTGACACGCTGCTGCTGCAGCACCGCGTGGACCAGCTCAACGCCGCTTATGCCGCTGCGCTGGACGAGCAGCGGTTTGACGAATGGCCGCTGTTTTTTCAGCCGGATGGCCGCTACAAGGTGCAGTCGCGTGAGAACCATGCGCGTGGTTTTCCGCTGGGGTTGATCGACCTGGAAAGCCGCGGCATGATGCAAGACCGCATCTACGGCGTGACCCAGACCATCTACCACGCCCCGTACTACACGCGCCATGTGCTGAGCCCGGCGCGCATCCTGTCCGCGGACGGTGACGAGGTCCGCGCTGAAACCCACTACGCCGTGTTCCGCACCCGCCCGGCGGGCGTCAGTGAGGTCTTCAGCGTGGGGCGTTATGTGGACATCATCCACCACCAGGACGACGTGCTGACGTTCAAAAGCCGCCTGTGTGTGTATGACAGCGAGATGGTGCTGAACTCGCTGATCTATCCGATCTAGAACACCAGAACGTCCCCGGGGTTCAGAAGCTGTGGCGAATGCCCACTTCAAAGCCCGAGCTGTTGCCGCCCGCCACCGTGACCGGCAGCGAGTAACCGATGGAATTGGACGCACGCACGTTGGTGCGCGCCGTGGTGCCGCCTGCGGCCACCGGGTAGAACAGCGCGCCCGAGCTGCCCACGCCATTGGTGCCAAACGGGTGCATGCTGACAGTGAGGTTGGCAAACGTGGGCATGTAGTAGCGGCCCACGCGGACTTCACCGAACGCGCCGGTCAGGCTGACGATGGAGCGGCGGCCAAAACTGAAGCCCGTGGTGGGGCTGTTGGGCCCCAGGCTCAGCGCGGGCTCAGCGCCAAGTCAGCGCGCACGCGGGGGCACGCGGCTGGCCAGCGGCTGCGGTGCGTAGCCGGGCAGCAGGCGGCAGCTGCTGGCGTAGGCGGCCTCGTAGCTGGTGCACCGCGTGGCCACCTGCTGGGGCGTGGGTTTGCGGCCGTGGTCCACCCAGTCCAGCAGCGCGCTGAACAGCGCCGGGTACTGTGCGTCGGCCAGGTAACTGTGCTCGGACTCGTCACTGAAGGTTTGCACCAGCAGGTCAGCGGTGCCTGCGCGCTCCAGAATGCCGCGGTAGAACGACTCCAGCTCTACGAACGCGACCGGGTCCTGCACGGCGTGCAGGCTCAGGATAGGCATGGTGACGCGCCCGTCCGGCGTGCTGTCTTGCGCCAGTTCGGCCACGGCTTGCGGGTCTGCCGCGTAGCGCAGCACCCCGGCATTGAGGGCCGCATCGTTGCCAGAGCCCCGGTACACCACCCCGACGTTGCCAAACGGATTTTTGCCGCCCAGGCGCAGCTGCACCAGGTCCTGGAACAGCCAGGTGGCCCAGTTCAGGTGGCCGACCAAAGAACTTTCCGGAATGCGGATGACGTTGACCAGCGTGGCCAGGTTGGCCGCTTGCTGGGCGGTGCGGCTGGCCACCGGGGTGTTCACGCCCGTGCAATCGTCCACGCGGCGGGCCAGCTCGGCCCGGGTCAGGCGCGCGGTGGTGGGCAGGCCCAGCCACAGCGGGTAGGGCGGCTCGTCCGGGCGGGGGTGGTTGTTGCACACATATTGGTAGACCACCCGCAGGTCCAGCCGGAAGTCATAGGCAGGGTTGCCGCCGCCCAGCATGCCGCTGGTCAGCAGCACGCCGTCGTAGGGCCCGCGCTGGCCGTCCACTGTGGCGTACAGGCCTGCCGCCTTGGCCGCCACACTGCCGCCGTAGCTTTGGCCATGCAGCAGGGTGCGCCGGGGTGGCCCGAAGTGGCGCACAAAAATGCGCCGCAGCCGCTCAGTGTCTTCTGCGGCCATGGTCACGCCGTAGCCGCCCCGTCGGTAGGTGGAGCCGGCCCAGGCGTGCCCGGCCTTGACCGTGACCGCCCAGCGTTTGAGGTCCTCCTCACTGCGCGCTGCCGCCGCCGGGCCGGTGTTGGCCGGGCCGCCATGCGCGTGCATGACCAGCACACCGCGGTTGTCCCACCCGGCGGGCAGCGCCATCCAGTAAAACGCGCCCTGGCCGTCCTCCCCGGTGAAGCAGCGGGCGTCGGTGGGCAGCTCGGCCGGGCAGGGGGCTGATTGGGGGGTGGTGTCCTGGGCCCGGGCCAGCCCGGTCAGGGCGCTGGTGGCCAGCAGGCAGGCCAGGGCCAGGGAAGAATAAAAGCGGTTCACGCGGTGTCTCCGTCATCTCTGTTGTGGTGGGCTGGACGATAAAGAGGCTGCAAGTGAATGTCGAATATACTGAAATGCAATTTTCAATATGTTTTAAGTATGGAGTGAATGTGGACATCCGGCACCTGCGTTACTTTCTGGCGGTGGCTGACGCCGGGCACATGACCCGCGCGGCCGAAGGCCTGGGCATTCAGCAGCCGCCGCTGAGCCAGCAGATCAAGGCGCTGGAGCGGGAGCTGGGCATGGTGCTGTTTCGCCGCCACCCGAAAGGCGTGGCGCTGACCGATGAAGGCCGCCTGTTTGAGGCCGAGGCGCGCAGCCAGCTGGCCAACCTGGCGGCCATGCAGGCGCGCATGGGCCGTGTGGCGCGTGGGGAGCTGGGCGGTTTGAACATCGGCTTCACCAGCTCGGCGGCGGCGCACGGCTTCACGCCCGACCTGCTGCGGGCCTGCCGCCGCGACCACCCCGGGGTGCGGCTGGCGATCAGTGAAAACAACGCCGCCGACATCATTGAGGCGGTGGCCGCCGGGCGGCTGCACTGCGGGCTGATCCGCGTGCCGGTGGCCCAGCCCGAGGCGCTGTTGTTTGAAACCCTGCTGCGCGAGCCGGTGGTGGTGGCGCTGCCGATCGACCACCGGCTGGTGGCCGCCGGTGGCCTACGGCCCGCCCCGGTTGAGCTGGCCAGCCTGCGGGATGACGACTTCATCCTGGTGCGGCGGCCCGGCGCGCCGGGGCTGTACGCCAACCTGCTGGCGCGCTGCGAGCAGCAGGGCTTCACGCCGCGCATTGCGGCCGAGGTGGAGCGCATGGTGACCAGCCTGAACCTGGTGGCCGCTGGGGTCGGGGTGGCGGTGGTGCCCGCGTCCATGCAGGGCTGGCACGCCCACGCGGTGGCCTACCTCAAGCTGGCCAGCAACGTGCAGCTGGACGCGCCCCTGACGCTGGTGTACCGACAGGCTGAGGCCTCGGGCGTGATGCGCCAGTTCATCGCGCTGGCCCGCGCCACCGCCACCCGTATTCAAAGCGAGTCTGGCGAATGAGCGCGCCGCGCCGTGGCTTCAACCGCCAGCTGGTGGCCTGGCTGGCCAGCGCTGCGCTGCCCGGGGTGGCAGCGCCTGCACTGACACCGCCGCCGCAGGGGCTGCGCATCATTGTGGTGTACCCGCCGGGCGGTGCCAGCGACGCCATGGCGCGGCTGCTGGCCCAAAAACTGGCCCTTGGGCTGGGCATGCCGGTGCATGTGGACAACCGTGCCGGGGGCGGCGGCAGCGTGGGGCTGCAGGCCCTGGTGGCGGCGCGGCCGGATGGGCTGACGCTGGCTTTTTCAGCCCTCAGCCCGTTGACGCTGCGGCCCCACCTTCAGCCCGTGCCCTACGACGTGTTCCGGGACGTGGCCCCGGTGGCCGCTGTGATGATGACGCCGCTGCTGCTGGCGGCCACCCCCGCCTTCAGCGGCAAAAGCCTGGCTGATGTGCTGCTGCAGGCGCAGACCCGGCCGGGTGCATTGCGCTGGGCCACCTCGGGCTACGCCACGGCGGGGCATTTGCTGCTGGAGCAGGTCGAGGCAGCGGCCCGCATCCGGGTGACGCACGCGCCTTACAAAGGCGGTGCCCAGCAACTCACGGACGCACTGAGCGGCCAGTTCGAACTGCTGTCCACCAACGTTGCTGCGCTGCAGCTGCAGTACGTGCAGACTGGCCAACTGAAGGCGCTGGCGGTGGCGGCCCCTGCGCGGCTGGGCGTGCTGCCCCAGGTGCCGACGTTTGCCGAGCTGGGTCTGCCGCAGGCCACGGCCACGTCGCTGTTTGGCCTGTTCGCGCCGGGCCGCACCCCGCCAGCGGTGCTGGACCAGCTGCATGCGGCCATCCACCAGGTGCTGCTTCAGCCCGACATCCGCAGCCGCCTGCTGGAGACAGACAACCTGCCCATCCTGGAAGGCCGCGCCGACTTTGTGCGCCGTGTGGCGCAGGACTGGGAGAGCAACCGCCAGCTCAAACACGCCGGCATGCGGCTGCAATAACGGCCCGCTGATCCAGCGCCCATGAAAAAAGCGGCGCACTGACAAGCAGTGCGCCGCTTTTACCGGGGGAAGCTGGTTTACTTTTTCTTGCCGACTTCATTGCCGATCAAGGCACCGGCTGCGGCACCGCCGACGGTGCCGAGCGTGCCACCCAAAACAGCGTTACCCACCAAGCCGCCCGCCACAGCGCCAACGCCGGTGCCGATTTGTGCATTGGTGGGGCTGGTGCTGCAACCGGTCAGGGCGATCAGGGCAGCAGCGGCGGCGGACATCAGAATTTTCGTGTTCATGGCGTAACCTTTTTTAAGTGTGAATGATGAAACAAGTGGTTGGTGAGTCTGTAGAAGCCTGGTGGCGCTTTGGCGTCCGGGCTATTCATCACCACACTTCCAATGTAGGCGGTTTTTCGCGCCGCCGTTGTAGGCCTGTGCCGCCTGATTTTGTCGGCGTGCAGACGGGCGGTGCCCTCTACAGCTGCCGGTTGCGCGCCAGCGGCGGGTTGCGGGCGAAGTAGCGGTTGATGCCGCGCATCAGCGCGTCGGCGAGCTGGTTCTGGTAGTCCTCGCTGCGCAGCTTGGCTTCTTCGTCGGGGTTGCTGATGAAGGCGGTCTCGACCAGCACGCTGGGAATGTCGGGCGCTTTGAGCACCGCAAACCCGGCCTGCTGCACGGTGGCCTTGTGCAGTTTGCCGACATTGCCGATCTCTCCGACCATGGCGCTGCCCAATTTCAGGCTGTCGTTGATTTGCGCGGTGGTGCTCATGTCAAGAAGGGCTTTTTGCACCTGGGCGTCTTTGGCCTTGACGTTCAGCCCGCCGACCAGGTCGGCCGAGTTTTCCTTGTCGGCGATCCAGCGGGCGGCGCTGCTGGTGGCGCCTTTGTCACTCAACGCAAACACGCTGGCCCCCTGCGGTCGGGCGGTGAAAAACGCGTCGGCATGGATGCTGACAAACAGGTCGGCCTGCACGCGCCGGGCCTTGTCGACGCGGGTGCCCAGCGGCACAAAAAAGTCACTGTCTCGGGTCAGAAAAGCGCGCATGTTGGGCTGCTGGTTGATGCGGTCCCGCAGCCGGTGGGCGATCTGCAGCACCACGTCTTTTTCCCGCGTGCCACCGGGGCCGATGGCACCGGGGTCTTCACCGCCGTGGCCCGGGTCCAGCGCCACGATCACCAAGCGGTCGGTTTTGCCAGTGGCGCGGGGTGGGGCCGTTGGCGCAGCGGCCACGGGCGGGGTTTTGGGCAGCACTGGCGCGGTGGGTGGCGTGGTGGGTGGTGCGGCAGGTGCGGCGGCAGGTGCGGCGGCGGGTTTGTCACTTTGCTGCGCCATCAGTGCGCCCAGCGGGTCGGCGGGCTCGGCTGGTTTGGCTGCAGACGGTGGGAGCGTTGGGCTTTGTTTGTCGGCCAGCCGCTCGGCAATCAGCGCTTCCAGCGGGTCGGCGATCTGGGTGGGGTACAGGTCAAACACCAGTCGGAACTGGTAGGCGGCCACCGGGGGCAGGGTGAAGACCTGCGGCGCAATCGGCTGCTTCAGGTCAATCACCATGCGTACCACGCCGGGCGCGTTCTGCCCCACGCGGATGCCCGAGATGTTCGGGTCGTCGGACTTGACCTTGGCCACCAGCTCGCGCAGCGCGGGGATCAGGTCAATGCCTTCGATGTCCACGGCCAGCCGGGGCGGCTCAGCGATGAAAAACTGCTTGGCCTTGATTTCCCGGTCGGACTCGATCGTCAGCCGGGTGTAGTCCTTGGACGGCCAGACCCGCACCGCCACGATGCTGGCCCCGCGCGCCAGGTGCTGGGTGCCCAGCAGCAGCACCAGGCTGCCCATTTGCAGCGCGTGGCGGCGGCTGACTGGGCGGGTGTGGGGCAGTGGCGGCTTCATGCGGTGGCGATCAGGTCACGGCCCAGTGCCGTGTGGGCAGTCAGCGTCACGCGGCGGGTGGTGTCGCTCAGCGATTCAAGCGTGATGGCCAGGTCAGCCTGCGGCAGGTAGGCCCCGGCTTTGTCGGGCCATTCGACGAGTTTGAGCCCGTCGCTGGCAAACACGTCCCTGAAGCCGGCTTCTTCCCACTCGTCGGGGTCGTTGAAGCGGTAGAAGTCAAAGTGCCAGATGTTCAGGGCTGGCGTGTCCAGCACCTCCACCGTGTAGGCCTCCACCACCGCGTAGGTCGGGCTTTTGATGCGGCCCTGCACGCCCAGCGCCGTCAGCAGGTGCCGCACCAACGTGGTTTTGCCAGCGCCCAGTTCACCGTGCAGGGTGACGAGCGCGTGCGCCAGGCCGCTGCGCTGCGCCAGCTGCTGGGCCCACGCGCGTGTGGAATCTTCATCAGGCCAGGTGATGGTTTTTACAATCAGCGCGTGGTCATCAGCAGTCATCAATTCAGTCATCCCTTGGTTCAGCAGATTCAGGCCCTGGCGCGCGAGCTTGGGTTTTCGCAAGTGGGCATCGCGGGGGTCGATTTGTCCGCCGCCGAGCCCGGATTATCGGCGTGGCTGGCGGCCGGGTTTCATGGCGACATGCACTACATGGCGGCCCACGGCCTGAAACGCGCACGCCCCGCCGAACTGCTGCCCGGCACCGTCAGCGTCATCACCGTGCGCATGAATTATTTGCCAGCCCGCCCCGCCACCGCACCCGACCAACCCGGCGAATCAGATGACTGGCAGGCCGAAGAGTTCCGCCGGCTGGAGCGCCCCGCAGAGGGCATTGTGTCGGTCTACGCCCGTGGGCGGGACTACCACAAGGTGCTGCGCAGCCGCTTGCAAAAGCTGGGTGAACGCATCGCCACCCACGTGCAGCCCATGGGCCACCGCGCCTTCACCGACTCAGCCCCCGTGCTGGAGGCCGAGCTGGCCGCCCGCTCCGGCCAGGGCTGGCGCGGCAAACACACGCTGCTGCTCAGCCGTGAGGCGGGGTCCATGTTTTTCCTGGGTGAAATTTACATCGACATTGCCCTGCCGCCCACCGAGCCGACGACGGCGCACTGCGGCAGCTGCAGCGCCTGCATCACCGTGTGCCCCACGCAGGCCATCGTGGCGCCGCACCGGCTGGACGCGCGGCGTTGCATTTCCTACCTGACGATCGAACACGCCGGGCCTATTCCCACCGAGCTGCGCCCGCTGATCGGCAACCGCATCTATGGCTGCGACGACTGCCAGCTGGCCTGCCCCTGGAACAAGTTTGCCCAGCGCAGCGCACTGCCTGACTTTGACGAACGCGCCGGGCTGACCGGCCAGCAACTGACCAGCCTGTTCGCCTGGACGGAAGCCGAGTTTTTGCAGCGCACCGAAGGCAGCCCGATCCGCCGCATCGGCCATGAACGCTGGCTGCGCAACGTGGCCGTGGCCATGGGCAATGCGCTGCGGGTGACAAGCGGCGAGCAGGCCAACGCGCTGGTGCAGGCCCTCAGGCAGCGCCTGCCCGCAGCCAGTGCC
>JBJXEI010000184.1:0-38076 GCA_046154065.1 Polaromonas sp.
TCAGCACCTCGCACGAAACCAGCCCGATGATGAAGTTTGTCAGCCGGGGCGACACCACCGTGGTGGACGCCTACCTGTCGCCCATCCTGCGCCGCTACGTGGAGCAGGTGGCCAGCGAGATGCCGGGCGTCAAGCTCTTTTTCATGCAGTCGTCGGGCGGGCTGACGGACGCGCAGGTGTTTCAGGGCAAGGACGCCATCTTGAGCGGCCCGGCGGGCGGCATTGTGGGCATGGCCCGAACGGCGGCGATTGCCGGCCACGCCAAAGTGATTGGGTTTGACATGGGCGGCACGTCCACCGACGTGTCGCACTACGCCGGGGAGTTTGAGCGCGAGTTTGAAACCCAGGTGGCCGGGGTGCGCATGCGGGCGCCGATGATGAGCATCCACACCGTGGCGGCGGGCGGCGGCTCGATACTGAAGTTTGACGGCGAGCGCTTTCGTGTCGGCCCGCAAAGCGCCGGTGCCAACCCGGGCCCCGCCAGCTACCGGCGTGGTGGCCGCCTGGCCGTGACGGACGCGAACGTGCTGGTGGGCAAGGTGCAGCCGCGCTACTTTCCCCAGGTGTTTGGCCCCAACGCCGACGAGCCCCTGAGCTATGAGGCGGTGCTGACGCAGTTCAACGACCTGGCCCAGCAAACCGGCCGCGCCGCCGAGGTGGTGGCCGAGGGCTTCATCCACATCGCCGTGCAGCAGATGGCCAACGCCATCAAGAAAATATCGGTCGCCCGGGGCTACGACGTGACGCGCTACACGCTGCAATGCTTTGGCGGCGCGGGCGGCCAGCACGCCTGCCTGGTGGCCGATGCGCTGGGCATGACCCGCGTGTTCGTCCACCCCATGGCGGGGGTGTTGAGCGCCTACGGCATGGGCCTGGCAGACCAGAACGTGATCCGGGAACACGCCATTGAGCTGAAGCTGACGGCCAGTGCGCTGCCGGTGATTGCCGACGCGTTGAGGCGCCTGGCCGAAGGGGCCGAGGCCGCGCTGCAGGCCCAGCAAGCCAGCCAGGGCGTGCTGACTACCCACCACCGCGTGCATGTGCGCTATGAGGGCAGCGACGCCGCGCTGGTCGTGCCCTTTGGCACGCTGGCGCAGATCGAGGCGGGGTTTGAAGCGGCCTACCGCCAGCGCTTTGCCTTTTTGATGCAGGGCAAGGCCCTGGTGGTCGAGGCCGTGTCGGTCGAGTCCGTGGTGCCGGGCGACGCACCGGCCGAGCCGCGCCACCCGGTGTTTGACGCCCGCGAAGTGCCGCGCCGTGAAACCGTGCGCATGTACTCCGGCGGGCAGTGGCATGACGCGGCGCTGGTGGTGCGTGAAGACCTGCGCCCCGGCGACATCATTGCGGGCCCGGCCATCATTGCCGAGAAAAACGCCACCACCGTGGTGGAGCCCGGCTGGCAGGCCACCTTGACGGCGCTGGACCACCTGGTCCTCGACCGCATTGCCCCGCGTGCTATTGAATTTGCAGCCGGCACCACGGTCGACCCGGTGCTGCTGGAGGTGTTCAACAACCTGTTCATGAATATCGCCGAGCAGATGGGCCTGCAGCTGCAAAACACCGCCTACTCCGTCAACATCAAGGAGCGGCTGGACTTCAGCTGCGCCCTGTTCGACACCGAAGGCAACCTGATCGCCAACGCCCCGCACATGCCGGTGCACCTGGGCTCGATGGGTGAAAGTATCAAAACCGTCATCCAGCAGAACGCGGGCCGCATGCAGCCGGGCAATGTGTACGCCCTCAATGACCCGTACCACGGCGGCACCCACCTGCCGGACATCACGGTCATCACGCCGGTGTACCTCGAAGGGTCGGCCCAGCCGACTTTCTACGTGGGCTCACGCGGCCACCACGCCGACATCGGCGGGGTCACCCCTGGCTCCATGCCGCCGTTTTCCACCCGCATTGAAGAAGAGGGCGTGCAGATCAACAACTTTTTGCTGGTCGAGCGCGGTGTGCTGCGCGAGGCCGAGATGTTGGCGCTGCTGCAAAGCGGCCAGTACCCCAGCCGCAATCCGTCCCAGAACATGGCCGACCTGAAAGCGCAAATTGCCGCCAATGAAAAAGGCGTGCAGGAGCTGCGCAAGATGACCGAGCAGTTCGGCCTGGGTGTGGTGCTGGCTTACATGAACCACGTGCAGGACAACGCCGAAGAGTCCGTGCGGCGGGTCATCAGCCGCCTTCAAGATGGCCAGTTCACGCTGCCGCTGGACAACGGCGCGCAGATCCAGGTCGCCATCCGCGTCAACCTTGAAGCCCGCAGCGCCGAGATCGATTTTTCCGGCACGTCCGACCAGCAAACCAACAACTTCAACGCCCCCACGGCCGTGTGCATGGCGGCGGTGCTGTACGTGTTCCGCACGCTGGTCGATGACGACATCCCGCTGAACGCCGGGTGCCTGAAGCCGCTCAAAGTGATCATCCCGGCGGGCTCCATGCTCAACCCCAACCCACCAGCGTCGGTGGTGGCGGGCAATGTCGAAACCTCCACCTGCATCACCAACGCGCTGTACGGCGCGCTGGGCGTGATGGCGGCCGGGCAGTGCACCATGAACAACTTCACCTTTGGCAACGCGCGCCACCAGTACTACGAAACGATTGCCGGCGGCAGCGGCGCAGGCGGTGTGTTCGACGGGGGCGGCCAGCTGACGGGCGGCTTTGACGGCACGTCCGTCGTGCAGGCGCACATGACCAACTCCCGCCTGACCGACCCCGAAGTGCTGGAGTTCCGCTTCCCGGTGCGGCTGGACAGCTACGAGATCCGCGCCGAATCAGGCGGCAGCGGCCGCTGGCAGGGCGGCAATGGCGGCGTGCGCCGCGTGCGCTTTTTGGAGGCGATGACCGCTGGCATCCTGTCCAACGGCCGCACCCACGGCGCGTTTGGCATGGCCGGTGGGCAGCCGGGCCAGGTCGGCCAGAACGTGGTGGTCCGCGCCGACGGCCGCATCGAAGTGCTGGGCCACATTGGCCAGGCCGAGATGCTGCCGGGCGACGTGTTTGAGGTCCACACGCCGGGTGGGGGTGGTTTTGGGGCGATTTGACGCTTCTCAGGTGCCTTTGAACCAGGTTTTATGATCAAACCTGCCGTCTGCCTAGGCGTTCATTGCCTGGTGTGCTATTAAAAGTATAGCGTTTATGGGGCGGTGCGCAGACGGGTCTTGCGCACCACGCCGGACGGCCCGAACAGAATCACCAGCTCGGCGCTGGCTGACGCCGTGCGGCTTGGTGGGGTGCGGTAGGCCCAGACTTCAAAACCGCTGTCAAAGGTCAGCACCGTGGCCGGTCCGAGGGCGGCCGCCACGTCCTGGCGGGTGCTTTGGCCGGGAACAATGAGCGCCTGCGCCCCGGGCATGGACAGGGCAGGGTCCCGAAACGGTGGCGCGGCGGGTGCGTTGAAGCCCGCACAGCCGGCCAGTGCCAGTGCGGCCCCAGCGACAGCCGAACGCAACAAGAACAAAACGCAATTCATGGTGCGTCCTCCATGAACTCGAACTCAACCTGCGTGTCGTCCGGCCAGCTGCGGTCGCCCAGCGGCAGCACGTAGGTGCGGTCCAGCAGCACTTCACAGTCGCAGTAGGGCAGGTCGCCGGGCAGGTTGGGGTCGTCGCTGGCCCCGGCGTAGAGCTTGTCCAGCGCCAGCACCTCACGGCGCGGGCCGTTGACCAGTGCCACGCTGAACAGCGGCCGGTCGGCAAAAAACAGGTACTGCGGGGCGGGCCGGTCGCAGTAGGCGGGGGTGTCGACCACGGCGCTGGTCAGGCGGCCAACGAAGGTGCTGCTGTTGGAGATCAGCCCGGCTTCCATGCCGACCTGGCATTCCAGCCGCAGGTCCCCCAGGCGGCGGGTGTTGGGCGGCAGGCCGGGGCTGCGGATGTCGGTGCGCCAGGTCATGGTCAACCACTTGCGGTTGGGCGTGACCTGTGCGTTGTCGGCCAGCGCCTGGGGGTGGCGCGGCAGCGTGAAGGTCTGGTCAGGGGCAATCGGCACCGGCAGCTCCACCCGCTCGGACAACACCACCAGGTCGATGTGGTTGAGGTTGGTGTCCCGCTTGCGGGGCAGCAGCTTGAAGCGCAGCACGCCCTGCGGCGACAAGCTGCGCTGGCGCTCTAACAGGTCCATGCCGCGCACCATCTTGCGGTAGGACTTTTCCACCGGGTCGCGGTTGGCCTGGGCCGAGATGGTCACGGGGGCCAGCTGCCCGGCGGCGGGTTGCTGCGCGGTGGCGTTCAGGCTCAGGGCCATCAGCGCCGCAGCGATCAAGCCGCGCAGGGCTTGGGGAGGGGTGGGTGTGGCATGTCGCGTCATGGCGTGGGGGTGAAGTCAGTGGCCATGGTAGGCCTGCACCCCGGCCTGACGCTGTAGGACGACTTCAGTGTTTGCCCATGAAAAAACCCGCCAGTGGGCGGGTTGGTGGGGTATGCAGCGGCGTCTTATTTCTTGGCGGCGCTGGCCGCTGGTTTGGCGGGCTCGACCTTGGCGTCAGGTTTTGGGGTCACAGCGGTTTTGACGTCCTTGGCAACTTCCTTGGCGGTTTCTTTGGTGCTGACGGCTGCGCCCTTGACGCCGTCTTTGACTTTTTCAGCCGCGGGTTTGTCCGTTTTTTTCGCGTCTGCCGCACCGGGGCCGGTGTAGGCGGCACCGCTGACCGTCAGGCCTTCGGCTGAAAACTTGGCGGCTGACTTGTCGCCCACGCCTTTGACGCGGCCGATGAAGTCGGCCCAGTTCTTGAACTCGCCCTTCTTGCGCTCGGCCATGATGAGGCGCGAGGTGACCGGGCCAATGCCCTTGACGCTGTCGAGTTCAGCTTCCGTGGCCTTGTTGGCGTCCACAGCGGCAAAAGCGGTGCTCAATGACAGGGCGGTGACCAGCGCAAACAGGACGGTGAGCAATTTTTTGAACATGAAAATCTCCTCGAGTGATGAGTTGAATGATGATGACCCGCCACGCCCGAACGTGTCGGAGGGGCCATTTCATAACGTCTCGTGCCCCGGGGAGTTGACCGCTAACCGGCACGGCGGTTTGTGAAAACCCTTAGCCTTGCGCCATCAACCACTGCATGTAAGCGGCCACACCGGTTTGCACATCGGCAAAAGCATGGTCGCAACCGGCAGCGCGCAGGGCACTCAGGTCGGCCTGGGTGTAGCTCTGGTACTTGCCGACCAGAGCGGGCGGGAAGCTGATGTAGTCGATCAGGCTGCCGTGGGCGGCTTCTTCCAGGCTCAGCGGGGCGGCATTGTCGGCGCGCCTCAGGGTGTTGACGACGGCAATCGCCACATCGTTGAAGGGCTGGGCGCGGCCGGTGCCGAGGTTGAAAATCCCGGACTGGCCGGGGTTGTCTAGAAACCAGAGGTTGACGGCCACCACGTCGTCGATGAAGACGAAGTCACGCATCTGTCCGCCGGGGCCGTAGCCGCCGTACTCGCCAAACAGCTTGACCTTGCCGTCGGCCTTGAACTGGTTGAACTGGTGGAACGCGACGCTGGCCATGCGGCCTTTGTGCTGCTCCCGTGGGCCGTAGACGTTGAAGTACCTAAAACCGGCGACCTGGGTGGTGGCGCGCTCAAACTTGGCGCCCAGTTCGCGGCGCAGCCGCTGGTCAAACAGCAGTTTGGAGTAGCCGTAAACATTGAGCGGGCGTTCAAACTCGGGCGATTCGCGGAAGGTGTCCGAGCCGCCGTAAGTGGCGGCGGACGAGGCGTACAGCAGCCGGGTGCCTTGTTCCTTGCAGGACTGGAACAATTCACAGCTGAGCGTGTAGTTGTTGTCCATCATGTACTTGCCGTCCAGCTCCATGGTGTCGCTGCACGCGCCTTCATGGAACACGGCTTCCACGTGGCCGTAAGCGCCTTCGGCAAACAGGTCGTAGAAGTTGTCGGCATCGACATAGTCGGCGATTTGCAGGTCGGCCAGGTTGCGGAATTTGTCGCCTTCGGTCAGATCGTCCACGGCAATGATGTCGTCAATGCCGCGGGCGTTCAGGCCCTTGATGAGGTTGCTGCCAATGAAGCCGGCTGCGCCGGTGACCACGATTTTCATGTTGAATTCCTGGAGGTAATCTGTAGATCAGGCCGCAAACAGCTCGTTGTAATTGACCGTGGCGGTGCCGAATTTGCCCACCACAAGGCCGCCCGCGCGGTTGGCAATCGGCACGGCCTCGCGCAGGCTCAGGCCTGCGGCGGTCATGGTGGCCAGGGTGGCAATGACGGTGTCGCCCGCGCCGGTCACGTCAAACACCTCACGCGCCACGGCGGGCACATGCAGCTCGCCGTCGGTATCAAACAGCGTCATGCCTTCTTCGCTGCGCGTGAGCAGCACGGCCTGCAGGTTGAGTTGTTCGCGCAGGTTGTGGGCTTTGGTGCGCAGGTCGGCCTCGTTGGCCCAGGGGCCAATGACATGCTCCAGCTCGGCGCGGTTGGGGGTGATGACGGTGGCGTTTTTGTACCGGGCGTAGTCAGCGCCTTTCGGGTCCACGAGCACCAGTTTGTGGGCGGCGCGGGCTTCGCTGATCATGGCCACGATGTGGGCCAGGCCGCCCTTGCCGTAGTCGGAAAACAGCACCACGTCGTGCTCGGGGTAGAGCGTCTGGAACACGGCAGATTGCGACGCCAGCACCTCGTTTTCAGGGGTGTTTTCAAAGTCCAGGCGGATCAGCTGCTGCTGGCGGCCAATGACGCGCAGCTTCACCGTGGTCTTGAGTTTCGCGTCACGGCCAAAGTAAGGGGTGATGCCGGTTTCAGCCACCAGCGCTTCCAGCGTGTGGCTGGCTTCGTCTTCGCCCACCACGCTCAGCAGCGAAGCCTGCGCGCCCAGCGTGACCACGTTGTAGGCCACGTTGGCAGACGCGCCAATGCGCTCTTCGGTGCGCGTGACACGCACCACCGGCACCGGCGCTTCAGGGGAGATCCGGTCCACCGCGCCGTACCAGTAGCGGTCCAGCATGGTGTCGCCGACGACCAAAACGCGGGCCTTGCCAATCCGATCAGGCGATAAATAAGAGGTTGTTGTCATGGTGTTGAGTTGTGATGCAAGCAGACAGCGCGGAACTGGCTTTGCCAGGCCGCAGGTGTCGCCCCCTGCAAGGGGGGAGCTGCCACACGCAGTGGGCTAAGCACGGGGGTGTTCATAGTTCTTCAACTCTGCGGGCCGGGTAGCTGTCCCAGGCCTGGCAGCCCGGGCAGTGCCAGAAGTGCTGGGTGGCTTCAAACCCGCAAGCTGCGCAGCGGTAGCGCATCAGCGGTTTGGTCGCCTGTTCCAGCGTGCGCTGGATCAGGGCCTGGTTCTCCGAGTCGGGCTGCGTCTGGCCAGCCATCCAGCGGGTGGCGGCCACCAGCGAGGTGTGTTGCCCCAGGTGCTGGGCGTACCAGTGGCGTGCCGCGTCTGGGGCGGGGTCCAGCCGGATGATGGCTTCCAGCAGGTCAATGGACGGGGTGCGGGCGTAAGCCGCCTGGAGCAGCGTTTGGGCCGCGACCTGCCGGCCCAGGCTGGTCGCGACGTTGGCCAGCAGGCTCGCCGCCAGTGGCAGGTTTTGCGGGGAGGTTTTGTCCAGCGTCACCAGGGTCTGGAAGGCGGCGGCCGCATCACCGGACTGGTTCTGCCACTTGGCCAGGTCAATCAGCGGGCGTGCCGCGTCAGGGGCCAAGGCCACGGCCTGCAGCAGTGCTGCACCTGCGGCTGCCGCGTCACCGGCCGCCGCTGAGGCGCTGGCTTGCTCGCACAGGTAGTGGGCCTGCCGGGTGCTGAAGCTGCCCTGGCTTGAATGGCCCAGCCGCGCGGCGATGTCAGTGGCGTTGGCCCAATCGCGGGAGCGTTCATAGATCGACAGCAGCGCCAGGCGAGCTTCTTCCTCGAACGAGGTGCCTTCCAGGCGGCGCAGGGCGACTTCGGCACGGTCTAGCAAACCGGCTTTCAGAAAATCCAGCGCCAGAGCGTGCTGTGCCCGGTCGCGCTCCGGTTGGGTCAGGTCACCCCGGGACATCAGGTGTTCGTGCACCCGCACGGCGCGTTCGTATTCGCCGCGGCGGCGGAACAAGTTGCCCAGGGCAAAGTGCAGCTCGGACGTGTCGGGGTCGTTCTGCACTGCTTCAATGAACGCGTCGATGGCCTGGTCCTGCTGCTCATTGAGCAGGAAATTCAGCCCTCGGAAATAGGCTTTGGGGGCCTGCCGGTTCTCGATGCGAAGCTGCCGCAGATCCAGCCGGGAGGCCAGCCAGCCGAGCGTGAAAGCGATGGGAAAGCCCAATAAAACCCAGGTGAAGTCAAATTCCATGGTGGTGAGCGGTGCTCATGTCGTGAGGGTTGTGGGTATCGGTGAGTGCGGCGGGCTGCGTGGCCAGCGCGGCTGAGAGGGTGCCAGGGTGGCGGCGTTTCCACCAGCCGGGCAACATCACCACAATGCCGAGCGCCAGGCCGCTGGCAAACGCCACCAGGACCACCAGCACCATAGGCGTGCGCCAGACGGTGCCAAAAAAGAAATTGACGTCAGCGTTTTGCTGGTTGTTCAAGGCAAACGCAAACAGGGTAAAAAAAATGGCTGCTTTGAGCAGCCATGTCAGGTATTTCATTGGGCACCTCTTGATCTTGCCAAGTCTGGCCACGATTGTAGCCAGCGCTCCGTTTGAGGAAGCGTCAAGGAACGGGTGGTGTCACCAGCAGTTGCTGGGTCTTGGCATCGACTGCTTCACGCAGCGCCTTGCCGGGTTTGAAGTGGGGCACCCGTTTCTCGGGGATCGCCACACTTTCACCAGACCGTGGGTTGCGCCCCATGCGGGGTGGCCTGCGGTTGATGGAGAAACTGCCGAAACCACGGATTTCAATGCGGTGGCCGCGCACCAGCGCGTCGCCCATCGTGTCCAGAATCTTCTTGACCGCATATTCGGCGTCATGGTGCGTCAGCTGGCCAAAACGGGCCGCCAGTTCTTCGACAAGGTCACTTCGGGTCATAAGTGCTTAGAAATTGAAGGCGAAAAAATGGCGTGCATGAGGTGCGGCCCGACCGGACCACACACATCAGCACGCCACTTGGGAAGCGACAGGATTACTTGTCGCTGTTTTCCATTTTGGCGCGCAGCAATGCGCCCAGGCTGGTCAGGCCAGCGCTTTCGCGCGAGGACTGCTGGCTCAGGGTAGCCATGGCTTCTTGCTGGTCAGCGTTGTCCTTGGCTTTGACGGACAGCTGGATGTTGCGGGTCTTGCGATCCACGTTCACCACCACAGCGGAGACTTCGTCGCCTTCTTTCAACACGTTGCGGGCATCTTCCACGCGGTCACGGCTGATTTCGCTGGCACGCAGGTAGCCGATGATGTCTTCGCCCAGATCGATTTCGGCGCCTTTGGCATCCACAGTCTTGACCTTGCCGGTCACGATCGCGCCCTTGTCGTTGATCGACACGAACGTGGTGAACGGGTCGGAGTCCAACTGCTTGATGCCCAGGGAGATGCGCTCGCGGTCAACGTCAACAGCCAAGATGATGGCTTCAACTTCCTGGCCCTTTTTGTAGTTGCGCACAGCGGCTTCGCCAGGCTCATTCCACGAGAGGTCAGACAGGTGAACCAAGCCGTCAATGCCGGCTGCCAGTCCCACGAACACGCCGAAGTCGGTGATCGACTTGATCGGACCTTTGACGCGGTCACCGCGTTTGCTGTCCTGAGCGAATTCTTGCCATGGGTTGGCCTTGCACTGCTTCATGCCCAGGCTGATGCGGCGTTTGTCTTCGTCGATCTCGAGGACCATGACTTCAACTTCGTCACCCAGCGCCACGAGCTTGCTCGGGGCCACGTTCTTGTTGGTCCAGTCCATTTCCGACACGTGGACCAAACCTTCGATGCCTGGCTCGAGTTCCACAAACGCGCCGTAGTCGGCGATGTTGGTGATCTTGCCGAACAGGCGGGTGCTTTGTGGGTAGCGGCGGTTCACGCCCATCCATGGGTCGTCGCCCATCTGCTTCAGACCCAGCGAGACACGGTTTTTCTCGGTGTCGAACTTCAGGATCTTGGCCACAATTTCCTGACCAGCCGTCACCACTTCGCTTGGATGACGCACGCGACGCCATGCCATGTCGGTGATGTGCAGCAGGCCGTCAATACCGCCGAGGTCCACGAACGCGCCGTATTCGGTGATGTTCTTGACCACGCCTTTGACAGCAGAGCCTTCTTTCAGGGTTTCCATCAGCTTGGCGCGTTCTTCGCCCATGCTGGCTTCGACCACAGCGCGGCGTGACAGCACGACGTTGTTGCGCTTGCGGTCCAGCTTGATGACCTTGAATTCCATGGTCTTGTTCTCGTACGGAGACAAGTCCTTGATGGGGCGGGTGTCGATGAGCGAACCAGGCAGGAACGCGCGGATGCCGTTGACCAGAACGGTCAGGCCACCCTTGACTTTGCCGCTGGTCTGGCCAGTGACAAACTCGCCGGATTCCAGGGCTTTTTCCAGGCTCATCCACGATGCCAGGCGCTTGGCCTTGTCGCGGGACAGCAGGGTGTCGCCGTAACCGTTTTCGACGGAGTCGATGGCCACGGAGACGAAATCGCCAACCTGGACTTCAACTTCGCCCTGGTCGTTTTTGAACTCTTCAAGAGGGATGTAAGCCTCAGACTTGAGGCCAGCATTCACAACCACATGGTTGTGGTCAATGCGAACGACTTCGGCGGTGATGACTTCACCGGAGCGCATTTCAGAGCGTTCGAGCGATTCGTTAAACAGGTCGGCAAAAGATTCAGACATGAAGTTCCTAATCCGCAGCACAGGATTTCAATTGGCAAAAGGCCAAAAGTTACAAGAGCTGCCTGCGGTGGTTGGTGTGCAGTCAAAAACTGCGGGGTAAAGTGAAAAAGCCTTCGGATGTCGGCGCGCCAGCAGTGGGCGCATCAATCCATCAAAAGGGCCGGGTTTCCTGCCACCAGTCAATCACCTGATCAACCGACTTTTCAATCGACAGATCAGAGTTGTCCAGCAGCAGGGCTTCGTCAGCCGGCTTGAGCGGGGCATGTTCACGTGACATGTCACGTGCGTCGCGCGCCTCAAGGTCCTTTTGAACGAGACCAATTGTAGGTGAATTAGCCTTTGAAATCAATTGCTTATGACGACGCTCGGCACGGTGCAGGGCGCTGGCGGTGAGGTAGATTTTGAGCGGGGCGTCCGGAAAAATGACGCTGCCCATGTCCCTGCCGTCGGCCACCAGTCCGGGCAGCGTGCGAAAGCTGTGCTGCAAGGCCAGCAAGGCGGTCCGCACTTCAGGATGCGCCGACACGCGGGACGCGGCCATGCCGGCGGCTTCGGTCCGCAGAGCGTCTGACACGTCCACCCCGTCCAGCAAGACATGGCCGTTGACAAATCGCACTGGCAGCGTTTGCGCCACCCGTGCCGTGGCGGCAGCGTCGTCCAGTGATACACCAGCGCGCTGGGCGGCCAGCGCCGTCAGCCGGTACAGCGCTCCCGAGTCCAGGTAGTGGTAGCCCAGGCGGGCAGCGACTTGCGCGGCCAGCGTTCCTTTGCCGGAGGCAGTCGGGCCGTCGATGCAAATCACCGGGACAGTGCTGGGTGCTGTCTGTACGACTTCAAACAATGCTTCAAAAAAATCGGGGTAGGTCTTGGCAACACACTTTGGGTCCAGGATGCGCACTGGCAGCACTGCTGGGTTGAAGGCGGCCAGTGCAAAACACATGGCGACCCGGTGGTCGTCATAAGTGTGGATGGTGGCGGCCTTCCAGTCGGAGGTGTCGGTGGGCGGTGTGATCCGCAGGTAGTCGGCCCCTTCTTCCACCGTAGCGCCCAGCTTTTGCAGCTCACAGGCCATGGCGGCAATTCGGTCGGTTTCCTTGACGCGCCAGCTGGCGATGTTGCGCAGGGTGGTGGTGCCGTCGGCATACAGCGCCATCATGGCCAGCGTCATGGCGGCGTCGGGGATGTGGTTGCAGTCGATGTCGATGGCTTTGAGGGGCCATAGGCCGCGCGAGACTTGCAAGGAGTTGGCGCTGCCTTCAATGCGGGCGCCCATTTGGCGGGCGGCATCGACGAAGCGGATGTCACCCTGGATGGAATTTTCCCCTACCCCTTCAATTTTGATGCCGTTGTGGCCAGTAGCCTTGGTACCAATTGCCCCGAGTGCTATGAAATAGCTAGCAGATGAGGCGTCTGCTTCCACGTGAATCTCGCCGGGAGATGTGTACTGGCTGCCCGCAGGTACCGTGAAGGACTGCCAGCCGTCCCGTTGGATCTGGATACCAAAGCGCTGCAGCAGGTTGAGCGTGATTTCAATGTAAGGCTTTGAAATCAGCTCCCCCACGACTTCAATGCGGATGTCTTGCTTCGCCACCAGTGGCAACGCCATCAGCAATGCTGTCAAAAACTGGCTGGACACATCACCGCGAACCTGGATGGGCTGCCCCAGACTCAACTTGCCGGGCCGCAGGCGCAACGGGGGAAAGCCTGGGTTGCCAAGGTAGTCGATCTGGCAGCCGAGCTGCCGGAGCGCGTCCACCAAGTCCCCGATGGGCCGCTCGTGCATGCGGGGAACGCCCGACAGCTCAAACGTGCCGCCCAGCAAAGCCAGTGCGGCCGTCAGTGGGCGCATGGCGGTGCCAGCATTGCCCATGAACAGTGTGGCGTCAGCTTGCCGCAGTTGTCCGCCCAGCCCGGTGATCAGCACAGTGCTGCCTTGTTCTGTCACGCCGCAACCGAGCTGGCGCAAGGCAGTCAGCATGACGTGCGTGTCGTCGGAGGTGAGCAGGTCGTGTACGGTGGTCGTGCCGTGGCTGAGCGCCGCCAGCAACAGAATGCGGTTGGAAATGCTTTTGGAACCAGGCAGGCAAACGGTTCCACCAACGCTGTCCAGCGCCGGAATATCCAGAAAATCAGTGGTGAACATGCGCCTGGGCTTACTTGTGGTGCTTGTTGGATGAAATGCGCCACGTGGACCGTGTTTCGCTCGCCTTTTCAATCATCGTCTCCAGCGCGTCGCCATTGCCAGCGGCAATCAGCTTTTCAAATGATTTCAGGGTGTCCTGGAAGATTTGCGACTGCGCCAGGAGCTCCTCACGGTTGGCAATCAGGATGTCACGCCACATTTGCGGGTCGCTGGCGGCGATGCGTGTGAAGTCGCGGAAGCCGGGGCCCGCCAAAGAAAGATATTGTTTGCCAAGCGTCTGGCCACTGATGCCATTCATTAATGCAAAGGCAATCAGGTGCGGCAGGTGGCTGACCGCTGCGTAGGCGGCGTCGTGTGCTTGCGGCGACATTTTTTCAACATTGCAACCCAGCGCCGTCCAGAGGTCCACCGCTTTCTGAAGCTGCACCGTGAAGGTTCGTTCAATCGGGGTGATGATGACCTGTTTGCCATGGTAGAGGTTGACGTCAGCATGTTCAACGCCGGAGACCTCTTTGCCGGTAATGGGGTGGCAAGGCACAAATGAGCCGACGTTTTCACGCAGGACCCTGCGTGCGGCGTCAACAACATCGCGTTTGGTGGAGCCCACATCCAGGATCAGGGTGTTGGGCCCCACCAGATGGCGGATGGCCTTGAAGGTGGCTTCGGTGGCGGACACCGGGATGGCCAACAGTACGATGTCAGCCCCTGAGACCGCCAGCAACGCAGAAGGCGCCTCCACGTCAATGACCCCCATGAGCCTGGCGCGCTCTGTGGTGGATGGCGATTTGCTGTAGCCCACGACCCGTTTGACAAGTCCCGCGCGCTTGAGCGCCAGTGCGAATGAGCCGCCCATCAAGCCGCAGCCAATCAGGCCCAGTTGTTCAAACATGCGGAAATACCCGGAATTTTTGTTGCCGAACCATCTTGTTGCTCATAGGTATCTGGTGTGTCTTTAGGGGTGCGTGAGGCACAGGGCTCAGTCGCTGGCTGGGTAGGCGCCCAGGACTTTATAGAAGGCGCAAAGGCGCTGTAAATCAACCAGCGCAGCCTGCACATGTGCTTCTGCCGGGTGACCCTGCAGATCGATGAAGAAGTAGTAATCCCACTGGCCTGAGCGCGCAGGGCGCGACTCGAACCGTGTCATTGACACACCGTGGGCTTTCAATGGCATCAGAATGTCGTGGACAGCGCCGGGCTTGTTCGGTACGGACACCACCAGACTGGTGCAGTCTTTGCCCGAAGGGGGCGGCATGGGCAGCGTTTGCGGCAGGCAGACCACCGCAAAACGGGTGCGGTTGAATGCATCGTCCTGAATGGCGTGCGCTGCAGTGTGCAGGCCAAACTGCGTGGCCGCGCGGTCACTCGCAATGCCGGCCCACAGCGGGTTGGTGGTGGCCAGACGAGCGCCTTCGGCATTGCTGGAGGCGGTACGCCTGTCGGCATTGGGCAGGTGGGTGTTGAGCCAGCCTTGGCATTGGGCCAGGGCTTGAGGGTGGGCATAGACGGCCTCAATCCCTTCGAGAGATGCGGAGTTGCGCAGCAGGTGGTGCCTGACCATCAGGCTCAATTCGCCCACGACATGAAGTGGTGAGTTCAAAAACAGGTCGAGCGAGCGCGACACCACACCCTCAGTGGAATTTTCTACAGGGACGACCCCATAACTGGCGCTGCCAGCAGCCGTGGCGCGAAACACCTCGTCGATGCTGACACAGGGGACGTGTTCAATGCTGACCCCGAAAAACTGCAGGGCGGCTTGTTCGCTGAATGTGCCTGCGGGGCCAAGATAGGCCACACGCACTGGCGATTCGAGGGCCAGGCAAGCCGACATGATTTCACGCCACACCGCTTCGACATGTTCGTTCTTCAACGGGCCTGTGTTGGCCGACTGGATTTTTTCAATCACCTGTGCCACGCGGTCAGGTCGGAAAAAGGGAGTGCCTTCACGCTTTTTGACTTCACCCACCAGCTCGGCCACGTGAGCGCGGCGGTTCAGCAGCGTCAGAAGTTCAGCGTCAATGGCATCAATCTGGACGCGTAAATCAGCGAGGTTGGCAGTCATCGGGCGGTGCATTTCATCAGGATGGGTTGTTTTCAAAGTCGTGCATGTAGCTCACCAGCGCTTCAACGCCAGCCATGGGCATCGCGTTGTACAGGCTGGCCCGCATGCCGCCCACGGACTTGTGCCCTTTGAGTTGCAGTAAACCACGGGCCTTGGCACCCAGCAAAAATGCGTCATTGAGTGATTCATCACGCAGCATGAAAGGAATGTTCATGCGGGAGCGGCAGCTTTTGTCGATGTGATTGACGTAGAGCCCGGACGCATCAATGGCGCTGTATAACAACGTGGATTTAGCAATATTGCGTTTTTCCATTGCTGCGACGCCGTACGCACCGCCTTCCTGCTGTCGTTTGAGCCACTGAAACGTCAAACCTGCAATGTAGATCGCGTAGGTTGGTGGCGTGTTGAACATGGAGTCGTTGTCTGCCACGGTTTTGTAGTTGAAGGCGCTTGGACAAACAGGCAGCGCCTGTCCCAACAAGTCTTCACGAACGACCACCACGGTCAGGCCTGCCGGTCCGAGGTTTTTCTGTGCGCCACCGAAGGCCAGCCCGACTTTGGACCAGTCCACTGACCGGGAGCAAACGTGGGAAGAAAAATCAATCACCAGCGGTGCATCGCAGCCCAGAGCCTTCAGATCCGGCAAGGCCTGGTATTCAAGGCCGTGAATGGTTTCGTTGGTACAGATGTGTACGTAGCTGGAAGTTGTCCGCAGGGCCCAACTCTCCGGGGGCGGGACGCTGACGTAGCCCTGCGCAGCGTTGGACGCAGCGATTCCTGCGTCGCAGTACTTGCTCGCTTCTTTTTGCGATTTTTCGCTCCACGTACCAGTGACAACAAAGTCAGCCGATGTACTGCGCGACAGGTTGAGCGGCACAATGGCGTTTTCAGCGAGTCCACCGCCTTGCATGAACAGAATCTTGAAATGTTCAGGAATGGCCAACAGGTCACGAAAAGTGGACTGCGCATCCTCGTAGATCGAGATGAACTCTTTGCCCCTGTGGCTCATTTCCATCACACTCATGCCGCTGCCGTGCCAGTCGAGCATTTCCGCTGAAGCGGTTTGTAGAACCTCTTCCGGCAGGGCGGCCGGGCCCGCCGAAAAGTTGTAGGGTCGCGTCATTTCTTGGGGCGTGCCTTGCCCGCATCCGCTGGTGCCGCAGCGGGAGATGCCCCCACAATTTTTACTGCAACATCGTCGAATTGCCGGCCACGCGCAGCAACATCAGCGCGCGATGCTTCTACCAATTTTTGAACAAACACATTTCCCAATTCTGGAGCCAGCGATTGGTATTTTTTGATGGCGGGGGATTCGAAAAATGCGGCCAGCTGTTTCAGCTCGTCCAATGAAAAACGCTCGGTGTAAGCAGGAACCAGTACATCGGTACTCACACGGGAGACTTGTTTGCTGATAAGTTTGGTGGTGTCGTCCCCGTACTTGGCAAGCTCTGCGTTCAGATCATCCGTGGCTTTTTTCAACCGGGCCTTCGGAACGTTGGAGTCCAGCTTGGGTCCCCAATTGGCGATCAGCTCTTGCGATGCTGAGTCCGCCAGCTGCGCCACCAGGCGTTCGAGCTCTGGGCCCTGTTGCAAGGCAACTACTTTGGACGCCCATTCGACTTTCGGGTCGGCGGCGGTTTGTGCATGAGCCAACGGCGCAAAAGCGGTACCGGCCAGCAGGAGATGAATCATCAGTTTTTTCATAGGTCGTTTCTTTCGAGAATTTAGAGTGAAGCTTGAGTTTCAAATGCTCAAACTGGGTCGGTATCGCTACCCGTGTTGGTTTCGCTATCTGGCGTTGATGCCGCAGTGTCAGCGGCCGCAGGGCCAACAGATTCCGGAGCGGCAGATGTTTCACTTTCTTCCAGTGCCGCGTCGTTTTCAACAATACGTTGAACGCCACTGAGCTGGGATCCCTCGTCAAGACCGATCAAGGTTACGCCTTGCGTCGCACGGCCCATTTCACGAATTTCGCTAACGCGTGTGCGCACCAATACGCCGCGGTCGGTGATCAGCATGATCTGGTCATCCACATGAACCAGTGTTGCCGCGACAACCTTGCCGTTGCGCTCACTTTGTTGGATGGCAATCATGCCTTTGGTGCCGCGGCCATGGCGGGTGTACTCTGTGATCAGGGTGCGTTTGCCGTAGCCGTTTTGTGTGGCCGTCAATACGCTTTGTTGTTCGTCTTCTGCCACAAGCATGGCAATCACGCCCTGGCCTTCTTCTAGTATCATGCCGCGCACACCACGTGCGTTGCGGCCCATGGGGCGAACGTCGTTTTCATCGAAGCGTACGGCCTTGCCGCCATCACTGAACAACATGACGTCGTGCGTGCCATCGGTCAACGACGCACCAATCAGGTAGTCCCCCTCATCCAGATCAACGGCAATGATGCCGGCTTTGCGCGGGTTGCTGAATTCGCTCAGCATGGTCTTCTTGACGGTGCCCATTGACGTGGCCATGAACACAAACTGATCTGAAGGGAAGCTGCGTTTTTCACCTGTGAGGGGTAGCACAACAGTGATTTTCTCGCCTTCCTGCAAAGGAAACATGTTCACGATCGGTCGCCCCCTGGAGCCGCGTGAACCGGCCGGTACTTCCCAGACCTTGAGCCAGTAAAGGCGTCCCCGGTTTGAAAAGCACAAGATGTAGTCGTGCGTGTTTCCAATGAACAGCTGGTCAATCCAGTCGTCTTCTTTGGTTGCGGTGGCTTGTTTTCCGCGGCCACCACGTTTTTGAGACCGGTATTCTGACAAAGGCTGACTTTTGATGTAGCCAGTGTGTGACAGTGTGACGACCATGTCGGTCGGAGTGATCAGGTCCTCTGTGCTGAGATCAAACGAGCTGTGCTCAATGTGGCTGCGACGTGCGCCGATCTTGGTCTGGCCGAATTCCTGCTTGATGGCGGAAAGCTCTTCTCCGATGATCACGCCCACGCGCTCTGGCTTCGACAAAATATCCAGAAGGTCATCAATTTCCGACATGACTTCTTTGTATTCGGCAACGATCTTGTCTTGCTCCAGGCCGGTCAGGCGCTGCAGGCGCATTTGCAGGATTTCCTGCGCTTGTGTTTCTGACAGGCGGTACAGGCCGTCCTGACCCATCCCAAAGTCTCGTTCGAGTCCGTCTGGTCGGTAGTCGTCTGCATTGACGGTGCCGCCGTCAGCACGGGTTCGCGTCAACATTTCGCGCACCAGGCTGCTGTCCCACGGACGCAGCATCAATTCGGCCTTCGCCACCGGGGGGGTTGGCGCGTTGCGGATGATGGCAATGAACTCGTCGATATTGGCCAGCGCAACGGCCAAACCTTCCAGAACGTGCCCGCGCTCCCTTGCCTTGCGCAGTGTGAACACTGTGCGTCGCGTCACTACTTCGCGTCGATGTGACAAGAAGACCTGGATCAGGTCTTTCAAGTTGCACAGCTTGGGCTGACCGTTGACCAGCGCGACCATGTTCACGCCGAATGTGTCCTGCAACTGAGTCTGCTTGTACAGATTATTCAGCACTACTTCAGGCACCTCGCCGCGCTTGAGCTCAATCACGAGCCGCATGCCTGACTTGTCGCTTTCGTCCTGAATGTGGCTGATGCCCTCGATTTTTTTCTCGTGGACCAGTTCCGCCATGCGCTCTTGCAAGGTCTTTTTGTTGACTTGGTAAGGCAGCTCATCGACGATGATCGATTGCCGCTGCCCCTTGTCAATGTCTTCAAAATGGCATTTGGCTCGCATTACTACCCTGCCGCGACCCGTCCGATAGCCGTCCTTGACACCGTTGATGCCGTAGATGATTCCTCCTGTTGGGAAATCCGGTGCAGGGACAATCTCCATCAGGTCATCAATGGTCGCGTCGCTGTGCTTGAGCAAATGCAGGCAGGCATCAACCACCTCGTTGAGGTTGTGAGGCGGGATGTTGGTCGCCATGCCCACAGCAATGCCACCGGATCCGTTGACCAACAGGTTGGGCAGTCTTGTTGGCATGACAAGCGGCTCTTGCTCGCTGCCGTCGTAGTTTGGGCCGAAGTCGACCGTTTCCTTGTCCAGATCAGCCAGTAGCTCGTGGGCGATTTTGGAAAGCCGAATTTCCGTGTAACGCATCGCCGCAGCGTTGTCACCGTCCACTGATCCAAAGTTCCCCTGACCGTCTACCAACAGGTGCCGCAGCGAGAAGTCCTGAGCCATGCGAACGATGGTGTCATACACCGACTGGTCGCCGTGAGGGTGGTATTTACCAATGACATCACCGACAATCCTGGCCGATTTTTTGTAGGGGCGATTCCAGTCATTGTTGAGCTCATGCATCGCAAACAGCACGCGGCGATGCACCGGTTTGAGGCCGTCGCGTGCATCGGGCAGAGCCCGACCCACAATGACGCTCATTGCATAATCCAGGTAACTCCTGCGCATTTCTTCTTCAAGACTGATGGGCAAGGTTTCTTTAGCAAACTGGGTCATGTCGAGCCTGGTTGGGGTAGGGGAATTCTTCTGTCAACCCGCTATTTTAAGGGGTGAAGCTCTGCTGCCTCATTGTGGTGGGTCAGCAACAATTGCTTCAGAATCTCCAAACTATGTCGGATGAAGCAGATGCTGCGCTTGTTGCTCCCAGTGGCTGTGGCACAATTGTTGTAACGCTTTGGGTGATGGTCATTCACGGCGTGTAAATTACTAATCGCAGCGAGTCTGCGGCTTTTCTCTAGAGGAGAACCATGAAGAAACTCAACAAAGTGGCAATGTTGTTTGCTTCCGCAGCGCTTGTTACCGCCGCTGGTGCACAAACGATCGACAACTGGAAAAACGGAACCAACGAGTTGGTCTGGAAAAACGGAACCAATGAGTTGTGCTGGCGCGATGCCAACTGGACTCCAGCGACGGCTGCCCCTGGTTGCGATGGTGCTATCGCCCCTGCAATGGCTGCTCCAGCGCAAGCGCCGGTGGCTCCTCCTGCCGTTGTTGCCAAGCCAGCTGGTCCCGCAGTGGTGGCACCTGTGGTCGCGGCAACCAAGGTGACTTACGCTGCTGATGCGTTCTTTGACTTCAACAAGTCAGTGATCAAATCTGAAGGCAAGGCCAAGCTGGACGACTTGATCGGCAAGATCCAAGGCATCAATCTGGAAGTCATTATTGCTGTGGGTCACACCGACTCCGTTGGCAGCGATGCTTACAACCAGAAGCTGTCGGTTCGTCGTTCTGAAGCCGTCAAGGCCTATTTGGTGTCCAAGGGCATCGAAAAGAACCGCGTTTACACCGAAGGCAAAGGCGAGAAGCAGCCCGTTGCTGATAACAAGACAGCCGAAGGCCGTGCCAAGAACCGCCGCGTGGAAATCGAAGTTGTTGGTACCCGCGCCAACAAGTAATCCTCACGGATTTATTTAAAAACCGCGCCTTGGCGCGGTTTTTTTATGTCTCAACGATAATCAGAAGATGAACATCAAAGAAAACTTCGACCCGAACGAGCTTTCAAAATTTTCTGAACTGGCTCATCGCTGGTGGGATAAAGACAGTGAGTTTCGGCCTCTCCACCAGATCAACCCCCTGCGCTTGGAATGGATCAGTCAAATTGTTTCTCTGAGTGGCAAAAAGGTGCTGGATGTCGGGTGTGGTGGTGGGATTCTCGCGGATGCAATGGCGCGCCAAGGTGCTGAAGTACTAGGTATTGATTTGGCGACCAAGGCACTCAAGGTCGCCGAGTTGCATGCGCTCGAGGCGCAGACCGAAGGTGTGGTTTACCGCGAAATCAGCGCGGAAGGGCTTGCGGCTGAGCAACCCGGGATGTTTGACGTGGTTACTTGCATGGAGATGTTGGAACACGTACCTGATCCTTCGTCGGTGGTGCAGGCCTGCACGGATCTGGTCAAGCCTGGTGGGCACGTGTTTTTTTCCACCATCCACCGCAATGCAAAGGCTTTTGTTTTTGCCATCGTAGGGGCAGAATATGTTTTGAACATGCTGCCCAAGGGTACGCACGAATATGCCAAGTTCCTCAAACCTAGCGAGTTGGCTGGGTTTTGTCGGCGATCGGGTTTGGCGCACCAACAAATGCGCGGTCTTGAATACAACCCTTTGACCCGGCATTATTGGTTGAGTGCCGATACCAGCGTCAACTACATGCTTGCCACCCGAAAGAGCTGATGATGGCCGTGTTGGAAATTTTGGCTGGAATCGAGGCGGTCCTGTTCGACTTGGATGGCACCTTGATCGACAGCGCGCCAGATTTGGGTGGTGCGGCGAACCAGATGCGCACAGATCGAAACATGGTGGCACTGCCGTTGTCGGACTACCGGTGTTTGGTGGGTTCTGGTGCCCGGGGTATGATTGGCATTGCTTTTGGGTTGACGCCCGACAGTGCGGATTTTGATGCGCTCAAGGAAGAGTTTTTTTTCAACTACGAACGCCGGTTGACGAGTCAATCGCAGGCTTTTGATGGTGTTGCCGAACTTGTAGATCGGCTGCAGCGGGCACTTCTTCCGTGGGGTGTGGTGACCAACAAGTCCAGGCGTTTCACGGAGCCCTTGACGCGGTCCATGTCTTTGTTTGCCAGCGCTGGCAGCATTGTCAGCGGTGACACGACGCCACACGCCAAGCCTCATCCTGCGCCACTCCTGCTAGCTGCAAGTCAGCTGGGTTGGTCACCCGACAGATGCCTCTATGTGGGTGACGACGAACGCGATATTGTTGCTGGCAAAGCGGCAGGCATGCGCACTGTTGCGGCTGCCTATGGTTACCTGGGTGTGGGGGTTGATTACCGTACGTGGGATGCGGACGCCACCATTCATTCACCGTTGGAGCTTGCCATGCTCTTGAATTTGCCCCAGATGGCTTAAACTACGAAGCTTGGGGCTGCATTGGTTTCGACGTGGGTTCGGACGCGGTGTGGTGCATGTCGAGCTTAGTGCGCTCGTAAATCAGACTAAAACAAACTAACTGCAAACGACGAACGTTTCGCACTCGCTGCTTAATTGCCAGTGAGCTTTACAACAGCAGGCCGATGGGCTGGGCAAGGGGTTGTTAGCGCAAGCTGACGATTCCAGGCTGTAAAGATAATTTTATCGGCTGGCTTCGGGCTGGGTACCTTAACCCGGAGCAAGAAAATAGGGTGCTGGCGTCTTGGGTAGCGTGCGACTGCGCGACCCAAGTGGCGAGACTTAAATCAGACCGCTAAACATGTAGATCTGCTCGAAAAAGGCTTGCGGACGGGGGTTCAAATCCCCCCAGCTCCACCATTCAATCGATCAAGGCCGCTTGCTGAAATTCAGTAGGCGGCTTTTTTTTTGCTGGTTCAGTCCAGTCCGGCTTTGCGGCTGTCCAGTGGGGACAGGAACGAATTGCCTTGCCAGCTGTGAAGAATGTGGCTGTCGCTGCCTTGGAGGTCTGATGAAAACTCGCTTTGGCGTGAGTTGGGCTCGGACAGGGGGGCCATATCGCTGTTGCGGGTCTTTCTTTGGCGTTTCAATGATGCTCTGAGCTGTTTGCTGGCATCACTGACTTCTCGTGCGTTTCTCGCGTTGTTGGCGCGTTGCTGAGACGCCCGTTCGCCCAGAAATTCAGTGCGGATTTCTGCCGCATCGGGAAGGTGGCTGGTATCGATGACGACATAGCCTATGCCGCACTGGTCCAGCAAGGACTGCTTGAGGATCTGGCTTCGTTTGAAGTTGCGCAAGGGGCTGGCGACATCCACGCAGCCCACCACGCGCCCGAGCGCGTCGACCACCGTGAAGGTGCAGTAGGCGTTGGACAGCAGCTGGTACCAGTGCTGGCCTTGCTCTGGCGTGCGTGGCAGCGTGAAGCGCGTCACGGGCATTTTGATCATCACCGAATGGTCAAAAAAAGTGCGTGTCAGCCAAAGCCACGCCAAGCGTTCTTGGCTGCTGACCACGGGGCGTGCCACCAGGGGCCAACGCTTCGGAATGCGGCGTTTCATCCGGGCCACCCGTCGCGTCCACCAGGCATGAAGCAGAAAGCCTGCGGCTGCACCGATTGCCGTCCCCAGCACGCCCAGCATCGCGCTCTGGGTCCCTGTAAAAATGCTCATTCCTGCTTGCCTTATGTCCAATCACCCGATTTAACCACTGGTCTTGCTATTTCACCTAGATGCAGCTTTCAAAATAGTAAATAAGTATTATTTGTAATGACTGGAAAGCGACGCTTTGGTGACTTTGGCCTGTGGCTTGGGCGCTCATGGCATCCGTGACAATATGGCCATGGCTATTCAAGAACTTCAAAACATCCTTTTTTCCCAAGGCTTCGGAACCCGGCGTGTGTGTGCCGGTTTGATTCAGCAGGGGCTGGTCTCTGTGGAGCAGTCCAAAGTGTCGGAGGCTGGCGCTGTGTTCGAGACCACCGGCTTGCAGTTCACGGTGCAGGGCACGCCATGGCAGTATTTTGAGAAGGCCTATTTGATGTTGCACAAGCCCGCAGGGTATGAGTGCTCACAAAAACCAAGCATGTACCCGAGCATCTACACCTTGCTGCCTGCGCCCATTCGGCAGCGGGGTGGGGGGGCTGCGGCGGGTGTGCAGGCTGTGGGTCGGCTTGACCAGGACACGACGGGGCTGCTGCTGCTGTCGGATGACGGCAAGTTCATTCACCGCATGAGTTCGCCCAAGCACCATGTACCCAAGGTTTACGAGGTGCTGGCCAAGCACGCGGTGGACGATGCACAGATCCAGAAATTGCTCGGCGGTGTGGTGCTGGACGACGACCCCAGACCCGTGAAGGCTGCTGCCTGCGTGCAGACCGGTGAACGCCAATTCAGCCTGACGCTGACGGAGGGCAAGTACCACCAGGTCAAGCGCATGGTGGCTGCGGTCGGTAACCGCGTTGAAGATGTTGGCGGCTTGCACCGCTCGCGCATCGGGCTGTTGGTGCTGCCTGCTGATTTGAAGGCGGGTGAATGGCGCTGGCTCACGGCGGCAGACCTGCTGGCGATTGCCAATCAACCAGTTTGATGGCCTCCGGTGGGTTTGAAGGCTCTGAAAATCAGGGTTTTTAGACCAAATCCGTCGTATGCCAAGGTTTATATTGCCTGTAGTGCTATTGAAATAATAGCAATCAAGCGATCTTCTTCGGACGCGCAGCCAGGACCTGCCTTGAACGGAGCCCGCCTGCACGGCCCTTGCAGAGCTGGTGCGCTGCGGCGGCCCATTACACTAAGCGGCTTGCCCCGAAAGACCGACTTGTGACTGTTTTTGCCCGCTTTTTAACCGCCTTGATGGTGGTGTTTGCCGTTCCAGCTGCCCTGGCTGCGCCTTTGTCATCGCCGGTGTTCGTGCTCAATTCACTGGACGACAGTGTCAGCGTGATCAACCCGACCACCTGGTCGGAAACGCAGCGCATCGCCACCGGCAAACAGCCGCATCACTTGTACCTCACACCGGATGAAAAATCGGTGATTGTGGCGAATGCGCTGTCCGATTCATTGACCTTCATTGACCCCAAGACGGCCGTGGTGCAACGCACGGTGCGCGGCGTTCTGGACCCTTATCACCTGCGGTTTTCACCGGACATGAAGTGGTTTGTCACCGCTGCCAACCGGCTCAACCACATCGACATCTACCGCTGGGACGGCAGCAACCTGACATTGGCCAAGCGGGTGCCCACTGGCAAAACGCCCAGCCACCTGTGGATCGACAGCCAAAGCACCACCGTGTACGCCACCATGCAGGACAGCGACGAGCTGGTGGCACTGGACCTGGGCCAGCAGGCCATCAAGTGGCGGGTCAAGACCGGCCCGGTCCCCGCCGACGTTTTCGGGCTGACGGGCGACAAACTGGTGATGGTGGCGCTGACTGGTGGTGACTCTGTGGAGGTCTTTGATGTGAGCGGCAAGCAGCCGTCGCGCGTCAAGGTGATCAAAACAGCGGCGGGTGCTCACGCCTTCCGGTCGATGGGGGACGGCAAACACGTGCTGGTCAGCAACCGCGTGGCCAACAGCATCAGCCAGATCGATCTGCAGTCGCTGGCCGTGGTGAACAGCTTTGCAGTGCCCGGCGGGCCTGACTGCATGGACGTCAGCCGTGACGGGCAGCAGATTCTGGTGACCTCGCGCTGGGCCAAGAAACTCACGGTGATCGACGTGGCCAGCCGCAAGGTGGTGCAGCAAGTCAACGTCGGTAAAAGCCCTCACGGGGTCTGGACGCTGGACCATGCGCCGCGCTGACAGGGTGGCAAGCCGGTTTGCTACACTTTTGGTAGCAATGATGGCAGTTAACACCTGGGCCATCGGCCTGAATGACCTCAAACAGGTGCCTGCAGGCACTTCAGCAGGCTGCAAACCCGTTTATTTGACGCTGGACACCGGCCACATGGGGGTCGCGCCTCTGATGGCCAAGGTACTCAACCGCCACCAGGTCAAGGTCACATTTTTCGGCGCCAATGAACGCACCCACGCGGGGGGCGACCTCAAGGGAAGCCTGGGCCCGGACTGGGCCCCGTGGTGGAAGGCCAGGGCGGCCGAGGGGCACGAGTTCGCCTCCCACACCTTTGACCACACCTATTGGCGCGCCGACGTGCCGGGCCGCGCGGGCGAGCCGGTGCAGTTTCGTGTGCGGCCGTCAGCGGGCCCGTCGGAAGGCCAGGGCTTCACCTGGTCCGCCCGCCAGTACTGTGAGGAGGTGGGCCGTGCCAGCACCCGTCTGCAGGACCTCACTGGCAAGCCGACCTTGCCGCTGTTCCGTGCGCCGGGCGGCAAGACATCGCCGGCTTTGCTGGCGGCCGCCAAGGCCTGTGGCTACGCGCATGTGGGCTGGTCACCTGCCGGGTTTTTGGGCGACGAACTGCCTTCCAGCAGCTACCCCAATGCAGCGCTGCTTCAAAAAGCACTGAAAAACATTCAGCCCGGCGATATTTTGCTGGCGCACCTGGGCATCTGGTCGCGCCAGGACCCGTGGGCTCCTGCCGTTCTTGAGCCTTTGATCACCGGCCTGCAGGCCAAGGGGTTTTGCTTCAAAACCCTGCGTGAGCACCCGCAGTATTCGGGCTGGATTGCGCAGCGCGCTGCTGGTGCTGTCACGGGGAAATAGGCCATGGTGGAATGGTTCAGCGCTGTCTTTTCCAGCGCACAGCAGTGGTTGTTCGAGGCGGTGGTGCAGCCGGTCCTGTTCGCGCTGGGCATGGGCAACCTGCTGGAGGACGCCTTTGACGCCACGGCCCGGTTGCTGGTGGGGTTGCTGCAGATGGGCGTATTGCTGGCGGTGATCGGCCCGATGCAGCGCTGGCGCCCGGCTGAGCCAGTGACCGACCGTGCCACCATCCGCACTGACATGCTCTACACCGGCATTCACCGCCTGGGCCTGTTCAGGGTGGTGCTGTTTTTGACGGTGGACCCCTGGTTTGACGAGTTGTTCGGGGCGCTGCGCACTGCCGGTTTTGGCACCTGGCACCTGGACCAGCTCTGGCCCGGTGTGACCGACCACGCGGTGGTCAGCCTGCTGATCTACCTGGTGGTGTTTGACCTGTTGGGCTACTGGACCCACCGGGGTCAGCACCAGCTGGAATGGTGGTGGCGCTTGCATTCGCTGCACCATGCCCAGCGGCAAATGACCATGTGGAGCGACAACCGAAACCACCTGCTTGACGACGTACTGGTGGACTGCATCGTGGTGCTGGTGGCACAGCTGATCGGGGTGGCCCCCGGGCAGTTCATCGCCATCGTGGCGCTGACCCAGCTCAGCGAGAGCTTTCAGCACGCCAATCTGCGGGTGTCCTTCGGTCGTCTCGGTGAGCGCCTCTGGGTGAGTCCACGTTTTCACCGCCTGCACCACAGCATCGGCCTGGGCCACGAGTCTGCGGGGCGCCAGACCCTGGGAGGACACAACTTCGGGGTGCTGATGCCGGTCTGGGACGTGCTGTTTGGCACTGCCAACTTTGAGGACCGTTATGACCCGACCGGCATCCGGGACCAGGTCGAGAAAAACCGTTGCTACGGCCAGGGCTTCTGGTCCCAGCAGTGGTTGGGGCTGAAGCGGCTGGTGGGCCGCGCCTGATGCCCGCGCCTGTACCGCGCGCGGCGGTATGCTTGGCGCCATGAGTCAACTCCTCAACTCTTTTTGGCGCGCTGTCGCGTACTGCCTGCACCCGCGCGTGATCGCGCTGTCGATCCTGCCGCTGGTCATCATGACGGTGCTGTCACTGGGGCTGGGTTACTTTTTCTGGGACAACGCGCTGGTCGCGGTGCGCGACAGCCTGGACAGCTACGAGATGGTCAACACCTCGGTGCGCTGGCTGGAAGGGCTGGGCCTGAGCAGCTTGCGCCTGGTCCTCGCCCCTGCGTTGCTGTTGTTTCTGGCCATTCCTGTGATCGTCATCATCTCGCTGCTGTTCGTGGCGATGTTCATGACACCCGCCATGGTGGCGCTGGTGGCCGAGCGCCGGTTTCCCCAGCTGGAGCGTAAAAAAGGAGGCTCGATGGTGGCCAGCCTGCTCTGGTCATTGGGCTCCACGTTGCTGGCGAGTCTTGCGCTGGTGGTGTCCATACCGCTGTGGCTGATTCCACCATTGATCCTGATTTTGCCGCCCTTGATCTGGGGTTGGTTGACGTACCGCGTGATGTCGTACGACGCGCTGGCCGATCACGCCAGTCGCCAGGAACGCCTGCAAATCCTGAAGGAAAATCGCGCTTCCCTGTTGGGCATTGGGGTGCTCAGTGGTTACCTCGGCGCTGCCCCAAGCCTGATCTGGGCCTCTGGCGCCATGTTTGTGGCCATGGCGCCCGTGTTGGTGCCTGTCGCTATCTGGGTGTACACCCTGGTGTTTGCGTTTTCGTCACTCTGGTTTGCGCATTACAGCCTGGCGGCACTCGAGCAGCTTCGCAAGAAAAACAACGCCTTGGCTCAAGACCTTGCGACGCCAAAAGAGGCTGACACCCTGGAGTTTGAGCCCATTCCAGCTCTGGCTGGTCCTTCGTCAACGGTGGTTCACCCGCCCACTTCACCATGACTACTCATTTCGGCCTCATCATCATTGGCGATGAAATCCTGTCCGGCAAACGCGCCGATAAACACCTCCCCAAAGCCATTGAATTGCTGACCGCACGCGGTTTGTCGCTCAGCTATGCCGATTACGTCGGCGATGATCCGGCGCGCATCACGGCCACGCTGGCCAGTGCGTTTGCGGCTGCCCGTGCGTCAGGGGATGTGGTGTTTTCATGTGGCGGCATCGGTGCTACGCCCGACGACCACACCCGGCAGTGCGCGGCCCACGCATTGGGGGTAGACCTGGTGCTGCACCCGCAGGCCAAAGCGTTGATCACCGAGCGCATGCAAGACACCGCCAAAGAGCAGGGCATACCATTTGACGCGGACCGGTACGACAACATCCACCGCCTGAACATGGGGATGTTCCCTGTGGGCGCGGGGATTGTGCCCAACCCCTACAACAAAATTCCTGGGTTCAGTTGCGCAGCAGGCGCCGGTGCGGTGCATTTTTTGCCAGGTTTTCCGGTGATGGCCTGGCCCATGATGGCGTGGGTGCTTGACACCCACTACCCCCACTTGCACCAAAGTGCGGCCTACGCCGAAAGATCCGTCATCGTGATGGGTTCCATGGAGGCCACCCTCACGCCGTTGATGATCGAAATTGAAACCACACATGCGGCTGTCAAGGTGTTCAGCCTGCCCAGTGTGGACCATCCCACCTACGGCCGCCACATCGAGTTGGGCGTCAAAGGCGCTCCAGAGGCTGTGGACGCGGCTTTTGCCGCACTGCTCTCAGGCTTGAAACCATTTCAGCTCGAACTCGGCCCCGAGTTGGTGCGTTGATGGATTTGCCTTAAAGTAGTGCATGTTGGTTTGCACCATAAAGAGGCGAAGACGTTGAGCGCAAAGCCATTCGTCGTTCTTCTTCGCCCAAAGCGGCGCGTATGGGCTTCAGCCTGCCAAATTAACGGCACAATCAGCGGCGGCCCTGACAGGCTGCAGGCTCTGGATGAGCGTCTGCTTTGGCACAAAAAGTGCATCCAGTCTCACGACAAGATTTTTTAACCACGCTTCGAGCAACAGGAGATTTTGATGGCAAAGACCGTCGCAGACGTCATGACAATGGTCAAGGAAAACGAAGTCAAGTTTGTTGACTTCCGTTTTACCGACACCCGCGGTAAAGAGCAGCACGTGACCGTGCCTGTGTCCCATTTTGACGAAGACAAGTTTGTGTCGGGCCACGCGTTTGACGGCTCGTCCATCGCGGGATGGAAAGGCATTGAAGCGTCGGACATGCAATTGATGCCTGACCCGAACACGGCCAACATCGACCCGTTCTTTGAAGAGACCACCATTTTCATGAGCTGCGACGTGGTCGAGCCTGCCGATGGCAAGGCCTACGACCGTGACCCACGCTCGATCGCCAAGCGCGCAGAAGCCTACCTCAAGGCCTCCGGCCTGGGCGACACCGCCTTCTTCGGTCCAGAGCCAGAATTCTTCATCTTTGATGACGTGCGCTGGAACACCGACATGTCGGGTACGTTCTTCAAGATCGAAGAATACGAAGCACCCTGGAATTCAGGTGCCAAGCTCGAAGGCGGCAACCGCGGTCACCGTCCTACGGTCAAAGGTGGCTACTTTCCAGTGCCGCCAGTGGACAGCACGCAGGACATGCGCGCAGAGATGTCGCTGATCCTGGAGTCGTTGGGCATTCCTGTTGAAGTGTTCCACCACGAAGTCGCTGGCCCAGGCCAGAACGAGTTGGGCACCCGGTTCAGCACGCTGGTTCAGCGCGCTGACTGGACCCAGGTCCTCAAGTACGTGGTGCAGAACGTGGCCAACGCTTACGGCAAAACAGCCACCTTCATGCCCAAGCCCATCGTGGGCGACAACGGCTCCGGCATGCACGTTCACCAGTCCATCTGGAAAGACGGCAAGAACCTGTTCGCTGGCGACGGCTACGCTGGCCTGTCAGATTTTGCCCTGTACTACATCGGCGGCATCATCAAACACGCCCGCGCACTGAATGCCATCACCAACCCTGGCACCAACAGCTACAAGCGTCTGGTTCCTGGTTATGAGGCACCGGTCAAGCTGGCTTACTCGGCTAAAAACCGTTCTGCCTCGATCCGCATCCCTCACGTGGCCAATCCCAAAGGTCGCCGCATTGAAGCGCGTTTCCCCGATCCACTGATGAACCCTTACCTCGGCTTTTCTGCCTTGATGATGGCGGGTCTGGATGGCGTGGAAAACAAGATCCATCCGGGCGAAGCCGCGACGAAGGATTTGTACCATCTGCCGCCAGAAGAAGACAAGCTGGTGCCAACCGTGTGCCACAGCCTGGACCAGGCACTCGAAGCCCTCGACGTGGGCCGCAGCTTCCTGACCAAAGGTGGCGTGTTCACCGACAGCATGCTGGACGCCTACATCGAGCTGAAAATGGGTGAAGTCACGCGTCTGCGTCAGGCAACGCACCCGATTGAATTCGACATGTACTACTCGCTGTAAGCTGAAAAGCTTCTCAGCTCCAAAAGGACAGCCTCGGCTGTCCTTTTTTTATGCCCGTGTGCGCTGGCTGTAAGTTGATGTGCGCTATGGCGATGGCGCTTTGCCGCATACTCACGCGTTGACTGGTTGATCCACGTGTTTGGCAAGGACGCGAACTGATGGGTGCTCCAGGTCGTCAAACCCAACCCTTGCTAAAGTAAGTTAGTGTGAGGACTTCTTTGGCATTTGAATTGTGGGCTGCAAGTGCCCGGAGGCTTTCATGAAAAATTCCCTGTTGCTGAGTGTTCCGGTTTTTCTGATGTTGGCGGGGTCATCGGCCCACGCCCAGCAAATCTACCGCTGCATCTCCAATGGCGGGGTTTCTGAATACATCAACAACGCCAAGGATGCGCAGGCAAGAGGCTGCAAACCCATGACGGGCGGAAATGTCACGGTGGTGCAGGGCACCGCTGTTTCAGGCTCGCCGCCGCCATTGCCCAGAACGCCTGCTCGCAATGCCTCCGGGGCGTCCTCGGGGCAGTCCCGGTTTGAAGGGGGCAGCGACCAGCGCGCCAGGGACAGTGATTCCCGCGTCATTCTGGAGGCCGAGCTGAAAAAGGCGGAAACCAGGCTGGCCGAATTGCAAAAGGAATACAACAACGGCGAGCCTGAAAAACAGGGCATCGAGTCCCGCAACTACCAGCGCTACCTTGACCGTGTGGCCGAGATGAGAGACGGCTTGTCCCGCCTGCAGAGTGACATTGCTGGCATCAAGCGGGAAATTTCCCGCCTGCCCAGCTCGAATTGATCAGACTGATGACGTTGAGCTAACTGGTGCCTGCTGAGTAACCTTTTAACCCATTCGCTCGGCTTCTCGGTGAAAATCACAGGCTTGAAAAAATCATCCATACCCCTGCATCCGTCCGCATTGGCGGAGCCTAAAAAGACGCGATCTGCGGTGAACCCGCCCTCCGGGAATCCCCGTTTTCAAGCGTTTGATTTGCTGGCCACCCTGATTGCCGTGGTCCGAACCAACGGCTCTGTCGTGTTTGCCAATGCCGCGCTGGAAGATGCGCTGGGCACGTCGCGGCGCACGATCGAAGGCTCGCAGCTCCCTGACTGTTTCACTGAACCATCTATTTTGCGCAATGCCCTGGAGGGCGCTGGCAGCAATGAATTTGCCGCCTTGCGGTACGACGCGTGGCTGCGCCGCCTGAACCACGAGCCCCAGCCGGTGCACGTGGTGGTGGCCCAGACCGACACGCCCGGTGAGGCGATTGTGGAAATGCTGCCGCAGGAGCAGCAGGCCAAACAGGACCGCGAAGAGCGCCTGATGGACCAGGCCCAGGCCAACAAGGAGTTGATCCGCAACCTGGCGCACGAAATCAAGAACCCGCTGGGTGGTATTCGGGGGGCTGCGCAGCTGCTGCAGATGGAAATCGGCAAGGAGCTGACCGAGTACACCCAGGTCATCATCCACGAGGCAGACCGCTTGCAAACGCTGGTGGACCGGCTGTTGGCACCGCACCGGCGGCCCCATCTGGTGGGGGACGTGAACATTCACGAGGTGTGTGAACGGGTCCGTTCACTCATCCTGGCGGAGTTTCCCAAACGGCTGGATTTTGTGCGGGACTACGACACCTCCATTCCCGACTTCCGGGGTGACCGCGAGCAGCTGATTCAGGCCGTGCTGAACGTGGCCCACAACGCCGCCCAGGCGCTGGGTGATCGAATTGCCGCTGGCGACGCGCAGATCATCTTCAAGACGCGGATTGCCCGGCAAGTGACATTCGGTAAGCAGCGCTATCGGCTGGCACTGGAATTGCATGTCATTGACAATGGGCCGGGTGTTCCGGACTCCATCAAGGACCGGATTTTCTACCCGCTGGTGTCGGGCAGGGAAGGTGGATCGGGGTTGGGGCTGACATTGGCGCAAACCTTTGTTCAGCAGCACCACGGCTTGATCGAGTGCGAGAGCAGTCCGGGACGCACTGATTTCAAGTTGCTGATACCGCTGCCCTGATTCGCTTGAGTCAGTGTGGCGCCATCAGTGTGCTTGGCCCGACCATCACAACAAATACCGCCAGGCTGACGCCACGCAAAAGGACAAGAGCAGATGAAACCGATTTGGCTAGTGGACGACGACCAGTCCATCCGGTTTGTTCTGGAAAAAGCACTGCTGCGCGAGGACCTGCCCACCCGCAGCTTCACCAACCCCCGTGAAGTGCTCGCCGCGCTCGACGTGGCCACCGAAGAAGACGGCCCCCAGATTTTGGTCAGCGACATCCGCATGCCGGGCGGCTCTGGCCTGGAACTGCTGGAGAAGGTCAAACAAAAGCTGCCGGGCCTGCCCGTCATCATCATGACGGCATTTTCCGATCTGGACAGTGCCGTGTCAGCGTTCCAGGTGGGCGCGTTTGACTACCTGCCCAAGCCCTTTGACCTGACCAAGGCCGTCGAGCTGATTCGCCGCGCTGTTGAAGAAAGCCAGCGTGAGGAAGTGGCCGAAGAGCGCATGGCTGCCGCCCCTGAAATGCTGGGCCAGGCCCCCGCCATGCAGGACGTGTTTCGCGCGATCGGCCGCTTGAGCCAGAGCATGGTGACCGTCATGATCACCGGCGAGTCGGGCTCGGGCAAAGAACTGGTGGCACGGGCGCTGCACAAGCACTCTCCGCGCACCAATGGTCCGTTTGTGGCGATCAACACGGCTGCGATCCCCAAGGACTTGCTGGAAAGCGAGCTGTTTGGCCATGAGCGCGGTGCCTTCACAGGCGCGCAAACCATGCGGCGAGGCCGCTTCGAGCAGGCCGAAGGCGGCACCTTGTTTCTCGACGAGATTGGTGACATGCCCTTTGACCTGCAGACGCGGCTGCTGCGCGTGCTCAGCGACGGCAGCTTTTACCGTGTGGGTGGCCACACGGCCGTCAAAACCAATGTGCGCGTGATCGCCGCGACCCATCAAAACCTGGAGGAGCGGGTCAAGACCGGCAGCTTCCGCGAAGACCTGTTTCACCGCCTCAATGTGATCCGCCTGCGATTGCCCGCACTGCGTGAGCGCCGCGAAGACGTGTTCATGCTGACACGTCATTTCTTGCAGCAAAGCGCCAAGCAACTGGGCGTTGAGCCCAAACGCATTTCCGACGCCGCCCTGCAGCAGCTGAGCAACTTTGGGTTCCCCGGCAATGTGCGGCAGCTCGAGAACATTTGCCACTGGCTGTCAGTGATGGCACCCGCGCAGGTGGTTGAGCCCAAAGACCTGCCGCCGGAAGTGCTGGAGAGCGTGCCCGAATCACTGCGCTTGGCCGCCGCACGCAGTGCCGTGCCGTTGCCGTCCAGCGCTGGTTACGCGGGCCTGTCCGCACCTGCCGCAACCACTGAGCCTGTGGAGCCCAGCGCCCGCGCGGTGGTGTCTGGCTACAGCACGGGCTATGGCACGGTGCATGCGGTAGACACAGCCCACAGTGCCTTGCCACCGGTACTTCTTGCTGACGAGACGGCGCACACCACGTCCTTCGTTGTCGGCTCGTCACTCGATACATCAGGTGCAGCGCCAGCGGTGGCGGCTGCGACCCACGGCGCGGTGGAGTCCACCGGAGTGCCGTTGACAACCTCTGCATCGTCGGGTTGGGAGGGCGGACTCGAAGTAGAGGCGCTGGCGCTGCTGGCAGCGGGGCGCATTGACGTGTGGGACGTGCTCAGCCGCCGTTTTGAGTCCAAGCTGATTCAAACCGCACTGGTCAACACCCGCGGGCGGCGCATTGAAGCGGCGCACAAGCTGGGCATTGGCCGCAACACCATCACCCGCAAGATCCAGGAACTGAACCTGGAGTAAGCAGGCCGGACGGCTCGCTCAGGCCACTTCGGCGGTGTGACCTGCAGCCGCCTTCACCCCTGGTGGGTGAACCAGCACACAGGTTTTACCGGTCCGCTTGCAGTGGTCTTGTACCCGCCAGTAAGCGTTGTGGCTGATGCAGGCCACCTGGCAAATCACCAGGTCGGCCGCTGCCAGGCTGGACTCCAGCGCGGTGTCATTGTCCGATCCGCTGCCGTCCAGATGCAGGATGTGCTGCGCCCCGGCTGGCTTCAAGGCGGTGTGGTGGGATGGCTGGGACCAGAAGATGGGCGCGGTGTTTTCTCGTGTGGTCTGCGTGTTCTGCGAGGCCTCGGGCGGTGTGGATTTTTGCCGCAGCTGCCTGCCCTGCCGCTCTGCCAGCAGATCCCTCACCCGTTCCAGCAACGCATCGACATGGCGGGCCAGGGCCACGCGGCGTGGCAAGCCAGGGGCGGCCTGAATCAGCGCCTCGTGCGCTTCACGCTGCTGCGCCAGCGCTGTGTCCTGAATGATGCGGGTGGCGCGCAAGCGCACCAGCTCTGCCTCCAGCGTGGCAATGCGGCCAGCCTGTGCGGCCAGTGCCTCGGTGCAGCGCTGTTGAACCCGACCATACTGGACCAGCAGGGCGCTGTATTCCCTGTCCAGCAGCGCCGGGATCAAGGCAGTATCGCCGCCGCACGGGACAGGGTGTGGAGTAGGCAAGGTCATGAGGCTCCCGAGGTTGGATCGGCATGCAACAAGGGACGTGCACGTCGGTTGCCATTCTAGTCGATAATGATTCTCATTTGCAAAACGACGCCCTGCTGAGAATCTGCAAGCTTCAGCCCAGTGTTAGCACCACGGGCGTGTGGTCACTGGGGCGCTCGTTCTTGCGCGGCAGCCTGTCGATCACGCAGCTGCTGACGCAGGGCTTCAGAGCCTCGCTGACCAGAATGTGGTCAATGCGCAGGCCCCGGTTGCGGCGAAACGCAAACTCGCGGTAGTCCCACCACGAATAGCTTTTCTCGGGCTGTTCAAACATTCGGAAGGCGTCCGTCAGCCCGCTGTCGATCAGGGCCTGAAAGTGCTGGCGTTCCTCCGTGGTGTGGTGAATGGTCTCGCGCAGGCCTTGGGCGTCATAGGTGTCGCGGTCGTCCACCGTGATGTTGAAGTCCCCCAGCAGCACTAAGCGTGGGTGGGTTTTCATTTCATCGGCCAGGGCCAGCCGCAGGCCGTCCAGCCATTTCATTTTGTAGGCAAACTTGTCGGTGCCAGGGGCCTGGCCATTGACGAAGTAGCCATTGACAATGCGCACGTCCCCCAGCGGGGAGTCCAGCGTCACGGCAATCACCCGTGACTGCTCGTCCGCAAAGCCGGTGATGTTTTTGACCACGTCCCGCGCGGGCGAGCGGCTGAGCACCGCCACGCCGTTGTAGGTTTTCTGGCCAAAAAAAGCGCTGTGGTAGCCCACCGCCTCCAGCTCTTTCACGGGAAACTTCTCATCGCTGAGTTTGAGTTCCTGCAGGCACAGCGCGTCCACCGGATTGGCGGCCAGCCAGTCGATGACCTGCGGCAGCCGCACGGCCAGTGAATTGACGTTCCAGGTGGCAATTTTCATGAATTTGGATCGGTAAAAAGACGTTTTTTAACTAAAACCGGCACCGGCCAAGGCGTTGATTGCCTGGAGTGCTATTAAATGTGTAGCGCTGCCAGTGCGCCCGTCAGCAGGCCCACGGCGGCCAGGGCGAACATGCCGTACTCGAGCCAGCGTTTTTTCGTCAGCAGCGCGATGGCGGCCAGCGCAATCGACACCTGCAGCACGGTGGTGGCCTGCGCCCAGCGGTGGTGTTGGTGCATTTGTTCATCCGACGATTTGTCCCAGTTTGCGGACTCCAGCTCCAGCTTTTCAGCGCCCAGCTTGATCTCGTTTTTTTCCTTCTCGTAACGCTCGATCTTGGTTTGGTAGCCGGCTTTCTTGTCGTCGGGCGCCAGGTCACGTGCCAGCTCGGCCAATGACTGTTTGGTGCTTTTGGCCTGGAAGAAATTCCACTGGTTGGACGCTTCGGTTTTCTTGATGGCCGCGTTGTTTTTGTACAGGCCCGCATTGGCCTGTGTGGCCCCGCCCTGGTAGGCAAACAGCGCCCCCACCGTGGCAATGATGGCGGTGATGACGGCGATCTGCGCGATCATGCCGCCGTGGGCGTCGTGACCACCGTGGCCGCCTTGTGCGGCGTGCTCCAGCTCGTGGTCGTGCGGTCCGTGGACGTGAAATCCTGCTCCTGACATATCAGCTCCTTGTGTTGTTATTCGTTTGTTTTGGGTGTTGGTGGTAGGTCACAAAACTGAAGGCCAAGCCCTTGGCGGACACCTGCTCTTCACGCTCTACTTCCCTCCACGCGGGGCCCAGCGTGGGGGCGAAAGCATCGCCCTCAAAGTCCTGCTGGATTTCGGTCACTTCTGCCCGGTGCGCCAGTGGCTCGGCCAGCGCATAAATTTGCGCGCCGCCGATGACCCAAACCTCAATGTAAGCGTGGCAATGAGCCAGCGCGTGCGCCAGGCTGGGCATGACGGTGGCGCCCTCGGCGGCCCAGTCGGTTTGCCGGGTGATGACGAGGTTGAGCCGGCTGGGCAAGGGCCGGAACTTCGGCGGCAGAGAATCCCAGGTCTTGCGCCCCATGATGACCGGCCAGCCGTGGGTCAGCTGTTTGAAGTGCGCCAGGTCTTCCGGCAGATGCCAGGGCATCGTGTTGTTTTTGCCAATCACGCCATTGGCGGCGCGGGCGTAAATCAGATGGATCTGCATCGTGGACCTACACCGCCACCGGGGCCTTGATAGCCGGGTGGTGTTCATAACCCGCAAACACGAAGTCCTCGAATTCGTAGTCAAAAATTGAGTCTGGTCTGCGCTGGATCTGCAGCGTCGGGTACGGCAGCGGTGCGCGGCTCAGTTGCAGGGCGACCTGTTCGCTGTGGTTGCTGTAGATGTGGCAGTCGCCGCCGGTCCAGATGAAGTCACCCACATCCAGGTCACACTGCTGCGCCACCATGTGGGTCAGCAGCGCGTAGCTGGCGATGTTGAAGGGAACGCCCAGAAAAATATCAGCACTGCGCTGGTAGAGCTGGCAGCTCAACTTGCCCTTGCCACCCGGCTCGGTGCTAGGTGCCACATAAAACTGGAAGAAGGCGTGGCAGGGCATCAACGCCATTTTGCTCAGGTCGGCCACGTTCCAGGCGCTGACGATGATGCGGCGCGAGTCCGGGTTGGTTTTCAGCGTCGTGATGACCTCGCTGATCTGGTCGATGTGACCGCCGTCAGGCGTGGGCCAGCTGCGCCACTGAACGCCATAGACGGGTCCCAGGTCACCGTCTTCCCGCGCCCATTCGTTCCAGATGGTCACGCCGCGCTCCAGCAGCCAGTTGTTGTCGCTGGAGCCTTTCAAGAACCAAAGCAGTTCCTGCACGATGGACTTGAGGTGCACCTTTTTGGTGGTGACGAGTGGAAAGCCTTCGTTCAAATCAAAACGCATCTGGTAGCCAAACACGCTTTTGGTGCCGGTGCCCGTGCGATCCGCCTTGAAGACCCCGTGGGTGTCGACATGGCGCATGAAGTCTTCGTATTGGGAGCGGGTGGGGTGTACGGGCTGGTTCATGAGGCAGAAAAATTTAAACCGATGGTCACTGATTGTCGTGTGTCCGGTGCAAGGGTGACGAGCAGCCGGGCGCGTGACTTCTACGCCCGCAGCACCCGCCCCGGGTTCATCACGTTGTGCGGATCCAGCGCCTGCTTGACGGCGCGCATCATGCCCAGGGCCACCGGGGATTTGTGGTGCTCCAGCTCGGCCACCTTCAGGCTGCCCACGCCGTGCTCGGCGGAAATCGAGCCGCCAAAACGCGCCACGGATTCGTACACCAGGTGGTTGACTTCGGCTTCATGGTCACGCAAGAA
>JBJXEI010000185.1:0-29524 GCA_046154065.1 Polaromonas sp.
ACAACGCCACGCTGGGTACTTTCGACAAAGACTTCAAACGCTTTCCCAATGTCAAGTTTGACCTGTTAACCCCGCCGCCTTGAGCCGCCCCATATCCCTTTGCCTTACCCTAAAAACTCTCACAGCTAGACCTTGCTTGCCATGACCCAACCCAATTTCTCCGTCGCCGACATTCGGCAAACCTTCTTAGATTTTTTTGCCAGCAAGGGCCACACCGTGGTGCCCAGCAGCCCGCTGGTGCCCGGCAATGACCCAACGCTGATGTTCACCAACTCCGGCATGGTGCAGTTCAAAGACGTGTTCTTGGGCAGCGACAAACGCAGCTATGTGCGCGCTACCAGCGTGCAAGCCTGCCTGCGCGCGGGCGGCAAGCACAACGATTTGGAAAACGTCGGCTACACCGCCCGCCACCACACGTTTTTTGAGATGCTGGGCAACTGGAGTTTTGGCGACTACTTCAAGCGCGACAGCCTGAAGTGGGGCTGGGAGCTGCTGACCGAGGTCTACAAGCTGCCCGCCGACAAACTGACCGCCACGGTCTACATCGACGACCAGGAGGCCTACGACATCTGGGTCAACGAGATCGGCCTGCCGCCCGAGCGTGTGATCCGCATTGGCGACAACAAGGGCAAAAAGTACGCGTCCGACAACTTCTGGATGATGGCCGACACGGGCCCGTGCGGCCCGTGCTCAGAGATTTTTTACGACCACGGCGACCACATTCCTGGCGGGCCCCCGGGCAGCCCCGGTGAAGATGGTGACCGCTTCATTGAGATCTGGAACCACGTGTTTATGCAGTTCGACATGCAGCCAGACGGTTCTTTGAACAAACTGCCCGCACCGTGTGTGGACACCGGCATGGGCCTGGAGCGCTTGGCCGCCATCTTGCAGCACGTGCACAGCAACTATGAAATTGACATTTTTGACGCGCTGATCAAAGCCGCTGCCCGCGAAACCGGCGAGCCGGACCTGAACCACAAAAGCCTGCGCGTGATTGCCGACCACATCCGCGCCACCGCGTTTTTAGTCAGCGACGGCGTGAACCCGTCGAACGAAGGCCGCGGCTACGTGCAGCGGCGCATCATTCGCCGCGCCATTCGCCACGGCTACAAGCTGGGCAAAAAGACACCGTTTTTCCACAAGCTGGTGCCCGACCTGGTGACGATGATGGGCGACGCCTACCCGCGCCTGAAGGCCGATGGCGCGCGTGTGATGGACGTGCTGCGGGTGGAGGAAGAGCGGTTCTTTGAGACGCTGGAAATCGGCATGACGATTCTGGACACCGCGCTCGAAGGCCAACAGGTGCTGCCGGGTGACGTGGCCTTCAAACTGCACGACACCTACGGCTTCCCGCTGGATTTGTCGGCCGCCGTGTGCCGAGAGCGCGGCCTGAGCGTGGACGAGGCGGGTTTTCACGCCGCCATGGACAAACAAAAAGCCCAGGCCCGTGCGGCTGGCAAGTTCAAGATGGACAAGGCGCTGGACTATTCCGGCGAAGGCCATGCTTTCACCGGCTACACGCTGCTGGAAGAGCCCGCCAAAGTCGTGGCGCTGTATGCCGACGGCGTGGCGGTTCAGTCGCTGAACGCTCGGCAAAACGGCATTGTGGTGTTGAACACCACCCCGTTTTACGCCGAAAGCGGTGGCCAGGTCGGTGACCAGGGCCGCTTGATGGTGGGTGACACGACCAAAGACGGTCAGTTTGAAGTGCTGGACACGCAAAAAATCAAGGCCGATGTATTTGGTCACCACGGCCACGTGAGCTACGGCACCTTGAACGTGGGCGACGCCGTGATTGCCCAGGTCAACACCGACGTGCGGCTTCAGACCGTGCGCAACCACAGCGCCACGCACCTGATGCACAAGGCGCTGCGCGAAGTGCTGGGCGGCCACGTGCAGCAAAAGGGCAGCCTGGTTAACGCCGACCGCACGCGCTTTGACTTCACCCACAACGCCCCGGTGACGGACGCGCAGATCCGCCAGATTGAAGCGCTGGTGAACGCCGAAGTGCTGGCCAACGCGGCCACCGACGCCAGTGAAATGGCGATGGAAGACGCGCAGAAAACCGGCGCGGTGATGCTGTTCGGTGAAAAGTACGGCGACTCGGTGCGGGTGCTGACGATTGGCTCCAGCAAGGAGCTCTGCGGCGGCACCCACGTGGGCCGCACGGGCGACATTGGCCTGTTCAAAATCGTGGCGGAAAGCGGTGTGGCTGCGGGCGTGCGCCGTGTGGAAGCCATCACTGGCAGCAACGCGCTGGCCTATGTGCAGTCGCTTGAAAGCACGGTTGAGTCCGCAGCCAGCACCTTCAAGGCCCCGCCAGCCGAACTGCAGCACCGCATTGACCAGACGCTGGAGCATGTCAAAGCGCTGGAAAAAGAAGTGGCCGCGCTCAAGGGTAAGCTGGCGTCCTCACAGGGCGACGAGCTGATGACACAGGCCATCGTCGTCAACGGCGTCAAAGTGCTGGCCGCCAGGCTCGAAGGGGCGGACGCCAAAACCCTGCGCGACACGCTGGACAAACTCAAGGACAAGCTGAAAACCGCCGTGGTCGTGCTGGCCGCCGTGGACGGCGACAAGGTGCAGATCGCCGCAGGCGTGACGGCGGACACCACGGGCAAGGTCAAGGCCGGTGAGCTGGTCAACTTTGTGGCCAGCCAAGTTGGCGGCAAGGGCGGCGGCAAGGCCGACATGGCCATGGCTGGGGGCACGGACGCGTCCCAGTTGTCCGCTGCGCTGGCGTCGGTGCTGGGTTGGGTCACAGGCAAGCTGTGAGCAGGGTCCGCCCTTGCACCCTCTGAACACGGGGTGAGGGCTTGTGATTTAGTGCACGGCTGGGTGTTAAATCCAGTGTGAATTTGCGAAAAATGAAGTAGAGTTAAATTTATCAATTATTCTAATTTTTACTTCTGTATCGTTTTTCGCTATTTTGCCTGTCAGATCCCCCAGGAGCTGTGTCCATGAAAAACGCGCCAAGTCCGTCGTCGGTGACGTCCACCGAAAAAAGTGCCTTGGCCATCGCCGCTGCAGTGATTGCCTTCTTCTGTGTTCTGGCTTTTGTGGCGGCGCCCGCCAGGGCTGAGCCCCTCACGCCCGACCTGGCCAAGTTCAACAGCGCGGATGGCACGCCATTGACAGCGTGGGTCTATCGCTCGGACAGCCCGGTCTCCAAGGGCAGTGTGGTGGCACTGCACGGCTGCGGTGGCCTGTATGCGCGGATGGGCTCGCGCAAAGGGCTGATCAATGCGCGCAGCCAGGCCATGGCTGAAATGCTGGTGGAGCAGGGCTACACCGTGATCTACCCCGACAGCATGGGCCCGCGTGGTGAGACCGAGGTTTGCACTGAAAGAATCGCGGACCGAAAAATCAACCTGAACCATCGACGCGCTGACGCGCTGGCCACCATGGGCTGGGTGGCCACCCAGCCGTGGGCCGAGGTGGACCGCATTGCGCTGCTGGGCTGGTCGTTTGGTGGCAGTGCCGTGCTGGCCGCCACCGATGCCAAGCATAAAGACGTCGCCCGCCATGCGGTGACCCCTGCGGTGGCCATTGCTTTCTACCCTGGTTGCGGGGTGGCCATGAAGTCACGCTACCAGCCCAACGCGCCGCTGGTCATGCTGCTGGGTGAAAAAGACGACTGGACGCCGCCTGAGGCCTGCAAAGTGTTGGGCAAGTCGGTCGGTGCCGACGTGAAGGTCTACCCCGGTGCCCACCATGACTTTGACAACCCGACCGGCGGTGTGCTGCTGCGCAAGGATGTTCCCAATGAGGCGCAGGGAGGGCAGGGCGTCCATGCAGGCCGTGACCCGGCCGCCCGCGAGCAGTCTTACGCCTACTTGCGCCAAGTGCTGCGCAAGGCTTTCACCACCCCTCCCGCCGCTGCCGCAGCCGCTGTCGTGCCGACCAACAATCGGTGAATTGCCCATCCGCTGGGCCAGCCCGGCGCAGCGCCGCTGCCAGCGGTCTTCACGGTCAATGTGGGTGCTTTGAATGCCTGTTTCAGGTCAAACTACCCACTGGCCTAGGCATTCATTGCAGGTCGTGCTCCTGAATTAATAGCAAAGTAAGGAGTTTGGCACGCACAGTCACAGCGGCCATGTTTCTCCCTTGGAGCGCTGTGGATCGTTTTGTAGTTCTAGGGTTTTCCCTTGGTTCAGGGTTGCCATGCGGTGACACACTCGAGTCCTTGTAGCTGAAATGGTTATCTGCAAGACTAACTTTAAAGGTGAAGACGATGCGCAAATGGCTTATTCCAATGACTTCGGTAGCCCTTCTGGCCTTGCCCCTGGTGGCGCTTTCAGCTGACGACAAGCCCGCGGGTTCAAAACCGCCGGTGAAGCCGACAACCATGAAAGCGCCTGCGAAAAGCGCTCAGATGACCAGCCCATCTGCCATGGCGGGCAAGAGCGACGGCGGTGATAAACCCAAACCTGAAAAACCACCGAAAAAAGTGGCCGTGGCCAGCAAGGCTGCCATGAGCGGCACAGCGGCCAACATGGGAAAAAGTGACGGCGGCGACAAGCCCAAACCCGAGAAACCACCCAAGAAGATGGCAAGCCCCGGCGCGGCCACCATGACACGCTGAGCACGCGTTTAAGCGCCCGGGCGTCTGAGTTACTGCGGCACCAGCTCGGTTCTGCGGTTCTTGGCGCGACCGGCTTCGTCCGCGTTGCTGGCCACGGGTGCCAAGTCGGCCACACCAAAGGCCGCCAAGCGCGCCGCCGCAATACCGTGCTGGGCACTCAGGGCGGTGTTGACGGCCTCAGCCCGGCGTTTGGACAGCGCGATATTGCTGTCCAGACTGCCTTGGTTGTCGGTGTGGCCCACCACCCGCAGCTTGAGGTTGGGCTCGGATTTGAGTAACTTGGCAATTTCCTCCACCGCCACCTTTGACTCTGGCTTCAAGTCTGACTTGCCGGTGTCAAACAACATGCCGTAGAGCGCAACGCGCCCGGTGCTGGCCATGGATTTGGACATGTCGGAGGCGCTGACCGTCACCATCGCCTGCTGCATCACGCCGACCTGCACGATGTCCAGCGCCGCATAGGCCCCGCGCTTGGCCTTGAAGGTGCCCGCGTCTTTGTCCCATTGAATTGTCACCACGTGCACCAGCAGCGTTTGCCCGTCTTTGACGCGCTGGGCCGACAAGCTGCGCACCTGGTTGGCGTTGGCCGCCGTGAACACAAACTGGCTGCGCGAGGTTTTCAGCACCCCGTCGCCAGGCCCAAAGGGCAATAAGTAACCATTGAACTTGGTGGCTTTGGCGTCCCGCGTGGTGTCATACAGCACGGTAAAGCCCTGCGCCGTCAGCTCGGCGGCGTAGTTGCGAAACAGCGCGGTGCTGGTGGTCTCGCCCGGGGCTTCGTACCAAATCCGCGTCCGCTCACCTTCGGCCTTGATCGGTGCGCTGAAAAACTCCCGCTTGCGCGACTTCAGGTTGAACCCGGTGAACGTCGAGGTCGGAAACTCGACCGAGTCAAAGTGCTTGGCGTCATACGCCACGATGGTCGAGCCCGCAAAACGCTTGATGGCCGGGTAGTCTTTGGCACCCTCCAGGTCCTGCGCCAGCGCAGGCGCAGCGGCCAAGCCAGTGGCCAAACTCAGAACCAGACAGCGAACAATTGAGTGCAACATGTGGGCGTCCTTGAAGTGGGAGGCCCGAGTTTAAACACGGTGCGTGGGTTACACCACCGCCCAGAACACGCCAAACCAGCCCTGCGCATCGGTCCAGTGCTGCACGTTTGAAAACCCCGCCTGCCGCAGCAGGGCGGTCATGGACGGCACGGTGTATTTGTACGAGCTTTCGGTGTGGATGCGCTCGCCGGCTGCAAACCGGCGTGTGTTGCCCGCCCATTGCACAACCAAGTCGCTGCTGGCTTGCAGGTGCATTTCAATGCGTGACTCGGCGGTGTTGAACAGCGCCACGTGCCGCCACTGCCGCACGTCAAAGTCAGTGCCCAGCAGGCCATTGACGTGGCGCAGCATGTTTTTGTTGAAGGCAGCGGTCACGCCCAGCGCGTCGTCGTAGGCGGCTTCCAGCGTGGCGGTGTCCTTGATCAGGTCGATGCCGATCAGCAGGGCTCTGGCCTGCCCTTGGTGGGGGTCGGTGATGCGCTGCAAAAACTGCAGCGCCTCGGCGGGCGCAAAGTTGCCCAGGCTGGAGCCGGGGTAGAAAAACACGCGCTCCTGCGGCTGCACCGCGTCGGGCAGCTGCAGGCTGTTTGAAAAGTCCATGCCCACGCCGAGGATGCTGAGAGCCGGGAAGCTGCCCTGGATCTGCTGGGCCGCGTCCTGCAGGAAGTCGGCTGAAATATCCACCGGCACGTACTGGGTCGGGTGCAGGTGCGGGATCAATGCTGCTGCTTTGGCGCAGTTGCCCGCGCCCAGGTCAATCAGGCAGGGGGCGTGCAGGCCCGCGCTGTGAAGCGCAGCGGCCAGTGGCTGGGCAATGGCTTCAAAAATCCGGCCTTCGGTGCGGGTGGGGTAGTACTCACTCAGCGCGGTGATGGCCTCGAACAGCTTGGAGCCCAGCGCGTTGTAGAAAAACTTCGGTGAAATGCTTGCTTCAGGGGCCAGCAGGCCTGCGGTCAGCTCGTCGGCCACGTGGGTTTGCCCGCTGGCGTTGGCCAGGTTGATGAAGCGTGGCGTCAGGGCGGTCAGGGGGGTGGGTGCGTTCACAGTGTGGGGTTCCATGTGGAAAAGGTGGACCTGATCGTCTGATAAACCGGCCGCCAACCGTGTCGGCCTAAACCGACAGCCAGCGACGGCAGGCATTGCTGAGTGCATCGACCAGCGCCACCAGCGTCAGCATGGCCAGCAAAATACTGCCGGTCTCGCCCATCTGGAACAGGCCCATGTGAAAAGCCAGCATTTGCCCCAGGCCGCCCGCGCCCACCACGCCCAGCACGGCGGCCGCGCGGATGTTGTTTTCCCAGCGGTACAGGGTGTAGCTGATCAGCTGCGGCAGCACCTGCGGCAAGGTGGCGTAGAGGAACACGCGGCCCTCGGGCACGCCGCGCACGCGCAGCGCGTCACTCGGGCCGGGCGGGGCGTTTTCAATGGCTTCGGCAAACAGGCGGCCCAGCACGCCTGCCGTGTGCAGGCCCAGGGCCAGCGTGCCGGCAAAAGGCCCCAGGCCCGCAGCAATCAGCAGCAGCGTGGCCCAGACCAGCTCGGGAATGCTGCGCAGCGCGTTCAGCACCAGCCGGGCCAGGCCGCGCCAACGGGCCGGGTCACCGTCAAAGGTTTTGCTGGCGGGCAGCGCCAAAGCCAGGCCCAGCACCACCGCCAGCAGCGTGCCCACGGCCGACATGGCCAGCGTTTCCAGCGACGCCATCAGCAGTTTGCGGATGAAGGCCGGGCTGCCTTCGAGCTGCGTCAGCTCGGCCAGAAAGCGGGCCATTTTGCTGAATGCGCCTGCCGACAAAAACTTCGCCCATTGCAGGTCCAGTGACGCAAAGCTCAGAGCAATCAGTAGCACCATGCCCAGCACAAACCAGCAGGCTTTGCAGCGCGCGCTGAAAAGGGGCGGGGGCAAGCGGTGCTGCGGCGGTTTGCCGGGCTCGTCAGGGGCGTGGTTGGCACCCGCTGTCATGCCAGCCACTTTCGCAGCCCGGCGCTGAAGCGGTCTGCCAACCAGACCAAGGCCATGAACACCCCCAGCATGGTGGCCACTTCGGAGCCGTTGAACATCTTCATGGACGCGTCCATCATCTGGCCCAGCCCGCCTGCGCCCACAAAGCCCAGCACGGCTGACGAGCGGATCGCGCATTCCCAGCGGTACAGCGTGTAGCTGGTCAGCTCGGCCGCGCTTTGCGGCAGCAGCGCGTACAAAAAGGTTTGCAGCCGGCCCGAGCCGTTGCGCAGCAGGCTGGCAGCCGGGTGGGCGTCGCCGCTCTCCAGAATCTCTGCATAGACCTTGCCCAGCATGCCGGCAAACGTCAGGGCAATGGCCAACACACCCGCCGTAGGCCCCAGGCCGACCACCCGCACAAACACCAGTGCCCAGATCAGCTCGGGCACGCTGCGCAGCACGATCATCAGCCAGCGCACCACTTGGCGCACCACGGCGGGCAGCGGGGCCATGCGCCCACTGAGGGCGGAGATCGACAGCACCCGCACCGACAGCAGCGCCATCGGAATGGCCAGCAGCAGTGCCAGCGTGAGCCCGGCGGTGGCGATGGCCACGGTGCGCCAGGTTTCACGCGCCACCAGCGTCAAAAATTCGACGTCCATTCTGGGCGGCACAAAGTCAGCGACAAAACGCAGCGCGGGTTTCAAGGCGCCGTCTTCCCACAGCAGCCAGGGCTTGAACTCGGTCAGCACCAGCAGCGGCCACAGTGCGGCCAAGATGGCCAGCACCCAGAACACACGCTGGCGTGCGGCCGGGTCACGCCGCGGCATGCCTGGCGACGCTAGCGGCATTGAATCGCCACGGGGGGCGCCGCCAGCGGCGCGTCAAACGTCACCGCCGGGCCTGGGCCGGTCAGCTCGTCCAGGTGCTGGTCGTACAGCTGGTGCAGGCGCTCGGGCGTGACCTGCGCGGCGGGCAGGTCAAACGCCAGTGCGCCGCCGCGCAGGCCAATGATGCGGGGGAAGTGGTGCAGCGCCATCTCAACATGGTGCAGCGTGGTGACCAGCGTGGCCCCGCGCTGTCTGGCCGCTTGCGTCAACGATTCAATGGCTTGCTGCGCCCGGGTCGGGTCCAGCGCAGACAGGGGTTCATCGACCAGAAACAACCCGGCCTGCGAGGCCAGTGCGCGGGCCAAACCCACCCGCTGGCGCTCCCCGCCAGACAGGCGATCGACCCGGTCGAACAGCTTGTCACTCACATCAAACTGCCCCAGCGCACGCTCAGCCAGGGCGATGTCGGTGGGCAAGAACAGGCTGCGCACGCTGGCCCACAGCCCTTCATGGGGCAGCCGACCGGCCAGCACAGCGGTGACCACCCGTTGCCGGGGCGGCAACGGCGGCACCTGCGGGGCCAGAAACAGCTCGCCACGCAGTTGCTGAAGCTCACCGCGTGGCAGCGCCCAGGGGTTGCGCCCGTTCAGCTGCAGCACCCCGGTGGACGGCCGCAGCGCGCAGGCCAGCAGGTGCAGCAGTGTGGTCTTGCCCGCGCCCGACGGGCCAATGATGGCCACCTGCTCGCCGCTGGCCACACGCAGGCTGAGCGCCTGCAGCGCGTCAGGTGCGCTGTTGTTGGCTGCCGGGTGCCGGGCGTTGCAGTGGTCCAGGGTGATGTTCATGCGGACGCTGGCAAAGGGTGGATTGACGTTGGTTGGAGGGTATTTACTTCAACAAACCAGCATTGCGGCCAGCGGCTTCAATGCCTTTGTAGTTCTCAGCCTTGGTGGGCACAAAACGGGTGGCGCGCTGCAGGTCCAGCACCTCTTTGCCTTCAGGCGTGGCCGCGCTCAGGCTCAGGAAGGCCTTGGTCAGCTTTTCACGCTGGGCCGCTGGCATGTCGGCGTGCACCGTCCAGTTGTAGTCAAAGTAAGCAGGCGTGGTGAAGATCACCTTGACTTTGCTGGTGTCGACTTTTTTCTCCGCCACAAACTTGTCCCACACCGAAATGTTCAGCGCGCCAGCGTCCACTTTGCCGGCGGCCACGGCGGCAATGGTGGCGTCATGCGCGCCGGAATAGGCCACGCGTTTGAAGTCCTTGTCGGGGTCGATGTTGGCCTGCAGCAAAACGCTGCGGGGCATCAGGTGGCCGGACGTGCTGGACTGCGAACCGAAGCTCACTGTTTTGCCCTTCAGGTCGGCCAGGGTTTTGATATCCGGCTCGCTGGTGATGAAGACCGAGCGGAATTTCTCGTCTTCTTCACGCTGTACCAGCGGGATGACTTTGCCGCCCGAGCGGATGTTGGCCTGCACAAAGGTGAAGCCGCCGTACCAGGCCATGTCCACCTGTTTGTTGACCAGTGCTTCGACGGCCGCCGCGTAGTCGGACACGGGGGTGAACTCGACCTTCATGCCCAACTGCTGCTCCAGGTACTTGACCAGGGGCGCGGCCTTGCGGGCCAGCTCGGTCGGGGCTTCGTCGGGAATGGCGGTCATCTTGAAGACGGCTTGGGCGTGTGCCGTGGCGGCCAGCGCCGTCAGGGCGGTGGCCGCCAGCAGGGTTTTCAGGGTGTGAGAAAGTTGGGTGAGGCGGGTCATGGGCTAGGTTGTCCTTGGGGGTTGGCTTGGTGGTCAGGGTTGAATGTCTTTGTGGGCGCTATTTTGGCTGCAAGACCATGTCAGTGTCCGCTGGCTGTGAAATTGCCGTGCCTGGCCGGTGACCGGGTCGGTGAACGCCACGGATTTGGCCAGCAGTTGCAGCGGCTGGTCGAAGTCGTCGTCTGGTGTGTCGGCCACGGGGGGGTACATGCGGTCATTCAGGATGGGCAGGCCCAGCGCATTCATGTGCACCCGCAGCTGGTGTTTTTTGCCGGTCACCGGGCTCAGCGCGTACCGGGCCAGTTCGCCGTGGACTTCCAGCACGTCAATGTGGGTGTGGCTGTTCGGCGTGCCGGGCACTTCCCGTTGGCGAAAAAACGGCTGGCCCTCTTCAATGCGGCTTTCGCGGGTGATGGGAAAGGCCAGGTCACTGCGCCACGGGGCGATGGCCTCGTAGTGTTTTTCAATGGTGTGTTGCCTGAACAGCACCTGGTAGGCGTTGCGGTCCTCGGGCCGCACCGAGAACATCACCAACCCAGCGGTTTCGCGGTCAATGCGGTGCAGTGGCACCAGCGTGTCGATGCTCAGGCGGTTTTTGAGCCGCACCAGCAGCGTTTCCTGCAGGTAATGGCCGGAAGGCGTGACGGGCAAAAAGTGTGGTTTGTCAGCCACCACCAGGTGCGCGTCCTGAAAAATCACGGCCTCTTCAAACGGAACACGCGGCTCGGCCGTCAGGGCGCGGTAGTAATAAATGCGGATGTGGCCCTGGTAGGGGCGCTCAGCTGTGACACGCTGGCTGAACTCGTCCAGCACCAGGCCAGCGTCCATGCGCGCCAGCCACACGTGGCGGGCAATGGCGGGGAAGCGCTCGACCAGGAAGTCAGTGATGGTCGGCCACGCCCGGGTGGGGTCAGACGGCAGGCTGACGCAGCTGGGGCCGACGCCATCTCGGGTGGGCAAGCCGGGTGCGGCAGGCCTGGTCATAGACGTGCCCCCACGCTTTCCCACTGCGTGTGGACGCTGCCCCCTCCACACCCATCAGGCACGCACAAACACCACGTCCCACACGCCGTGGCCGAGCTTGATGCCGCGGTTTTCAAACTTGGTCAGTGGCCGGTAGGCGGGTTTTTGGGCGTAACCGTTGCTAGCGCCGTCAGATGCATCGGCGGTGTTGCGCAGTTGCGGTTCAGCCGCCAGCACTTCCAGGATCTGCTCCGCGTAGGGCTGCCAGTCAGTCGCGCAGTGCAAGTAGCCGCCGGGCTTGAGGCGGGCCGCCAGCTTGGCGATCAGCGGGGCCTGGATCAGGCGGCGTTTGTTGTGTTTTTTCTTGTGCCAGGGGTCGGGGAAAAAAATGTGGATGCCGTCGAGCAGCGCTGCTTCGGCTGCGGGTAGCATGTGGTCAATCACCTCGACCGCGTCGTGTTGCAGGATGCGGATATTGCCGATCTGCTGCTCTTCGATGCGTTTGAGCAGCGCGCCCACGCCGGGCGTGTGGACTTCACAGCACAGGAAGTTTTTCTCCGGCATCAGTGCGGCGATGTGGGCGGTGGCTTCGCCCATGCCAAAACCGATCTCCAGAATCATGGGCGCACTGCGGCCAAAAAGAGCTTCTACCGTGGTCAATGCGGGGCTGTAGTTCACCAGAAACTGAGGCCCTTGCGTGGCAAAGGCCTTGGCCTGGCCCAGGGTGGTGCGGCCGGTGCGGCGCACAAAACTGCGGATGGTGCGCGGGTGCGGCACGGTGGCGGGTGCGGCGTTGGCCGGGGTGCTGTCGATGACGGCGGCGGCGTCTGAAGGGGTGGGGGCGTTGTTGTCGTTCACCGCCTGATTTTACGGGGCCGCGCCGACCCGTTCAGCCCACAGCGGCATGGCCTGCTGCAGCCACGTGTGCGCATCGACAGCGGCCGCGTTGCCCGTCAGGCCCAGCACCTGGCCGGCTTGCTGCAGCGCGGCGACGGGGTCCGTCAAGTCCAGCGGCTGCGCGCCGTTTTGTTTCGAGAGTTTTTGCCCGTCCGCCGCCAACACCAGCGGGGTGTGCAGGTACTGCGGCGTAGGCAAGCCCAGTGCCCGCTGCAGCAGGATTTGCCGCGCCGTGTTGTCTGCCAGGTCCTGGCCGCGCACCACATGCGTCACGCCCTGCGCGGCGTCGTCCACCACCACGGCCAGCTGGTAGGCCCACAGGCCATCCGCACGGCGCAGCACAAAGTCGCCCACCTGGCGGGCCACGTCCTGGGCCTGCGGGCCCGCCTGCCGGTCCGTCCAGTGCAGGGTGTGATTTGCTATTGAATCAATAGCTGAACCGGCAATGAAAGCCTTGGCCGGAGGCTTGTTGGGTATGAAAACCCCCGTGTGGAACCGCCACGCCCGTGCCGGGCGCCCCTGCAGGCCCTGGCGGCAGGTACTTGGGTAGACCAGCTCACCATGGCGTTGATGGGTTTGCCCCCTGGCGGCCAGCGCGCGGGCAATGTCCTGGCGGGTGCAGGCGCAGGCAAACGCGGCCCCGGCGGTGATGAGCTGGTCCAGCGCCGCCTGGTAGTGCGCACCGCGTGCTGACTGGTAGATCGGCGCGCCATCAGGCATTAAACCGCAGGCAGCAAGCTGCTGCAAGATGGTCTGGTCCGCACCCGGCAGGCAGCGCGGTGTGTCCACGTCCTCGATGCGAACCAGCCACTGCCCGCCGTGGGCGCGTGCGTCCAGCCAACTGGCCAGCGCGGCGACCAGTGAGCCTGCGTGCAGTGGGCCGGTGGGGGAGGGGGCGAAGCGGCCTATATAGCCCCCACGGTCGTTCACTTCGTGTAACTCCCTGCCCCCCGCGGGGGCCGCTGCGCCTGCGGCCCGGCAGAGCCGGTTCCGCAGCCCCCACTTGAAGGGGAAGCGCGCCTCTCGACGTGGCTGCCAGCGTGCCACGGCAGTTGGGTTCCAGTCACGCCAGCGCTAGAGCCATCTCCAGCCCCGACAAAAAACCGTCTTCCACGCGGTGGCCGATGCACCAGTCGCCGCACACGCCCACGCGGGCTTTCGGGTCCCAGGCGTAGGGCTGGCCGAGCGGGTCCACGGTTTGGGCGTAGCGCCAGAGGTGCACGGTGGCGTGGGGTGGTGTGGCGCGGATGCCGGTGATTTCGGTGAAGGCGCGCAGCAGTTTGGCGGTGACGCGCTCGGCGCTGTCTTCGAGGTGTTTGGCCGACCACTCGGGGCTGGCGTTGACGGTCCAGCGCTCGATCGGGCTGCGTTTGGGTTTGGACGACTCACGCGCCAGCCAGGCAATGCGGTGGTGGGTGCTGCGGGCGGCGTTCCACTGGGGGCCGAGGACGTTGGGCTGCTGGGCCTGCGGGAAGGCGAGCATCAATGTCCAGCAGGGGGCCACGGTGACCTTGGCCAGGGCAGAGATCAGGGGTTTGGCCTGCTGCGAGCTCAGCAGCAGCGCCTGGGCCTGCACCGAGGGCACGGCCAGCACGACGTCGTCAAACCCCGAGTACACGTGGCTGGTGCCGCCTGCGCCTTCGGTTTGCAGCTGCCATTTGTGCGGGTAGAGCTTGTCGGGCTCGATGCGGCTGACCTGGGTTTCAAACAGCAGCTGGCCCGCGTCAATGAGGGGTTGCGACCAGTGTTTGACCAGCGCGCTCATGCCCGGCGCGGCGACGTAATGCGCCTCCAGCGCGGGTTTGGCAGCAGCCACCACCCGGCCGGCTTCGTCTAGGATCCGCACGGCGTTGGCGCTCCAGGGGCGCACCACGCTGGGGGAGGTGGACAGCGCCAGCGCAAAGCGGGCGTCGCGCACGGTGAAGTACTGCGCGCCATGGTCAAAGCCGCCAAACTCGGTGTTGCGGCAAGACATGCGCCCGCCTGCGCCCCGGCTTTTTTCAAACACCGTGACGCTGTGCCCGGCCTGCACCAGCGTGCGGGCGCAGGTGATGCCCGCAATGCCCGCGCCCACCACGGCGATGTGCCTTGGTTTGGCAATCGCTGCGGATGTGGCCGCAGGCGTGGAGGGGGCGGCTGGAACGGCCGGTGCTTTTTTTGTCTTTTTGGTCATGTTCTTGTGCTTTGCTGTGTTGAAGATGATGGTTGCAGCTTAACGCCAATCCCGTGGGCTTTCGGTGTGAAAGCCCTCTCACAAACCCTGCAGCAGGGCGCGCCGTGTGGTGGCGGTGCCCAGTTGCGTCAGCCACCACTGCAACGCCCGGCCGTGGCCGGTGGCGCCGGGCTGCGGCGCGCCCATCCAGGCGTAGCTCAGGGGCACAGCCCGGTCTGTGGTGTCGGTGATGCTGTTGACCACGGCTTTTTCCACCAAGCGGCCCGCGTCAATGTGGGGCCGGGCCAGGTAGTCAGGCAGAAAACCACCGCCCAGCCCGCGCAGCTGGGCCTCCAGCTTGGCCGTCATGTTGGGCACGGTGAAGATGTCCTGCCCGCCCATCAGGCCCACCGTGATGCCGCGCCCGCGCTGCACGGAGTCCGCCACCGCCACCACGCGGTGCGGCATCAGCTGCTCAGCCGTCAAGGGGTTGGGCGCAGCGGCTAGCGGGTGGTGTGGGGCCACGGCGTAGACAAAACGCAGCGCGCCCAGGCTCTGGCTTTGCAGGCGCTGGCCGGGTGTGGCCTGCGCGGCCAGGTCAATGGCCACGCCCAGCGCCAGGTCGGCCTGGCCGGACGTCAGCGCCTCCAGCGTGCCCGACAGGGTTTCTTCCCGCAGCCGCAGCCGGGTGGGCGGGTTCAGGGCAAAAAATGCCTCGCACAGCTCCATCACCGTGTGGCGCTGAATGACCCCGTCGATGGCCAGCGTCAGCACCGGCTCCCACCCCGTGGCCACGCGTTTGACGCGGTTGGCCAGCGCGTCCAGCTCGCCCAGCAAGCGGTTGCCCTCGCGCAGCAGCTCGGCCCCGGCCTCGGTCAGCTTCGCCTGGCGGGAGGAGCGGTCAAACAACAGCACGTCCAGCGCGTCTTCCACTTGGCGGATGCGGTAGGTCAGTGCGCTGGGCACCAGGCCCAGTTCCCGGGCGGCGGCCGCCATGCTGCCCGTGCGGTCAATGGCGCCGATCAGGTCAATCGCCTCCGGGGTGAGTGCGTCGCGAATGCGGTTATTCATTGTTAGAGGCTTGATCGTTGAATTATTTTGAATGATGCCATCAAAGTGACGCAACCGGAAACACCCCCTGCAGGCCTAAAGTTACCCCATCGCACCAAGTTTGGTGCCTCACCCAAAGAAAGGCTCCCCATGATCACTCTGCGCAAATCCAGCGAACGCGGTTACGCCGACCACGGCTGGCTCAAATCGTTTCACACCTTTTCCTTTGCCGGCTATCACGACGCCGCCCACATGGGTTTCGGCAACCTGCGCGTCATCAATGAAGACCGCGTGGCCGCTGGCCGGGGTTTTGGCACCCACGGCCACCGCGACATGGAAATCATCAGTTACGTGATGAGTGGCGAGCTGGCTCACAAAGACAGCATGGGCAACGTGAAAGGCATCCCGCCCGGCGATGTGCAGCGCATGAGCGCTGGCACTGGTGTGCAGCACAGCGAGTTCAACCACGCCGAAGGCCAGACCACCCACTTCCTGCAGATCTGGATCCAGCCCAACGTGACGGGCATCCCGCCGAGCTACGAGCAAAAGACCATTCCGGACGTGGACAAACGCGGCGCGCTGCGCCTGGTGGCTTCGCCCGACGGTGCGCTGGACTCGGTCACGCTGCACGCCGACGCACGGCTGTACGCTGGCTTGTTCAACGGCGAGGAGGCCGCTAAATTGGCCCTGAGCCCCCAGCGCAAAACCTGGGTGCAGATGGTGCGCGGCCAGCTCGACGTGAACGGCCACACGCTGCAGGCTGGTGACGGCGCCGCCATCGAGGCCGAAGGTACCTTGCAGCTGTCTGGCGGGCAAGACGCTGAAGTGCTGGTGTTTGACCTAGCCCGCTGATTTTTCTGATTTTCTCGACGTTTCGTTTCTTTTTTCAACCACCCTAGGAGGATTTCCCCATGTTCAATTTCAACGCACTGCAAAACCCACTGGCCCTGATCGGCCGCGCCCTGCTGGCCCTGCTGTTTATCCCCGCAGGTTTTTCCAAGCTCACCGGTTTTGCCGGTACCGTGGGCTACATCGCGTCCAAGGGCGTGCCCATGCCCGAGCTGGCTGCCGCCGCCGGAGTGGGTGTGGAGCTGGGCCTGGGGCTGCTGCTGCTGGTGGGCTTTCAGACCCGCTGGGCTGCGCTCGGTATTGCGCTGTTCACGCTGGTCATCAGCTGCATCTTTCACAACTTCTGGGGCGTGCCCGCTGAGCAAGTCATGGCCCAGTCACAGCAGTTCTTCAAAAATATGGCTATCGTCGGCGGCTTGCTGACCGTAGCTGCCTGGGGCGCTGGCGCATGGAGCGTCGATGGTGCCCGCCGCAGCTGATTGCACTGAATTTCCCAACCCACTCACAGGAGTTATGTCATGACCAAAACCGTTGTTGTTTTCCATTCCGGCTACGGCCACACCCAGCGCATGGCCCAGGCCGTGGCCGATGGCGCGGGCGCCGAGCTGCTGGCCATTGACGCAGACGGCAACCTGCCCGAAGGCGGCTGGGACACCCTGGCCGCAGCCGACGCCATCATCATGGGCTCGCCCACCTACATGGGCTCGGTGAGCTGGCAGTTCAAAAAATTTGCCGACGCGTCCAGCAAGCCCTGGTACAGCCGCGCCTGGGCCAACAAGGTGTTTGCCGGTTTCACCAACAGCGCCAGCTTGAACGGCGACAAACTTTCCACGTTGCACTACCTGTTCACTCTGGCCATGCAGCACGGCGGCGTGTGGGTCGGCAACGACGTGATGCCCAGCAACACCAAGGCCGCCCAGCGAAACGACCCGAACTTCCTGGGATCGTTTTCCGGCGCCATGGCGCAGTCGCCGGCGGACGCGGGTGCCAATGAAATGCCCCAGGGCGACCTGGACAGCGCCAAGGTGTTTGGCCAACGGGTGGCGGCCTTTGCTGCCCGCATTGCCAAATAGGCCCTGTTGAGCCCGCCATGACCGACCAAAGCCCGCTCAGCGGGCTTTTTTTGATGAAATCGGCCAGCTGCCTATGCTTTCATTGCCTGTTCTGCTATGTATTTGATAGTAAACGGCAGCTTGCCAGTGGCCTGGCACTCGTTTCCAAAGTTCACCCGTTTCAAAAGTTCACCCTTCAAGGAGTCACCCATGCCACTTTCCCTGCAGCTGACTGGCCAGAACAAGGACCTGGGTGGCGGCTTCATCGTGCGCCGCCTGCTGCCCCACGCCCAGCGCCAGGCCATCGGCCCGTTTGTGTTTTTTGACCATTTCGGCCCGTTCACGGTCGAGCCTGGCGCCAACCACGACGTGCGGCCGCACCCCCACATCGGCCTGGCCACCGTCACTTATTTGTTCGACGGGGCCATCCAGCACCGCGACAGCCTGGGGTCCGATCAGCTGATCGCCCCCGGCGCCATCAACTGGATGACGGCCGGGCGCGGCATCGTGCACTCCGAGCGCGGCCCGGCCGACCTGAAAAGCACCGCCTACATCAACCACGGCATTCAGCTGTGGGCCGCGCTGCCCGCGGCGTTCGAAGAAGCGGCGCCTGAGTTCGAGCACACCCCCGCCGCTGACATTCCCGAGCTCACGGTGGGCGACGCCGACGTGCGCGTGCTGATCGGCAGCGCCTGGGGCCACACGTCCCCCGTCAAAACCTACGCGCCCACGGTGTACCTGGACATCCGCGTGTCGCCCGGCGGCGCGCTGGACCTGCCGGTGCTGGCCGCTGAAGTGGGGGTGTACGCAATTGACCACGGCTGGCTGCTGAACGGCGAACCGGTGGCCGCGCACACGCTGGTGCTGCTGACGGGCGCGGCCCGCATCACCGCCCCGCAGGGCGCACGCCTGATGCTGGTCGGCGGCGACCCGTTGGACGGGCACCGCTGGATCTGGTGGAATTTTGTGTCCAGCCGCAAAGAGCGCATCAAGCAGGCCGCTGACGACTGGGCCGCCCAAACGATGGGGCAGGTGCCGGGCGAGGTGGAGCTGATTCCGCTGCCTGAAAGGAAAATTTAGCGCCGGATTGAGCGGCCCGCCGTCACATCCCGCGCCAGTCGCAGCCCGCTGAACTGCCACTGCGCGTCTGGCGGGAAAAAGTTGCGGTAGCTGGCGCGGATGTGGGGGTGCGGCGTGGCGCAGGACCCGCCCTTGAGCACGAACTGGTTGCACATGAACTTGCCGTTGTACTCGCCCACCAGCCCAGCCCAGGGCTGGTAGCCGGGGTAGGGGTTGTAGTTGGAACTGGTCCATTCCCACACGTCGCCGAACAGCTGCGCGGGGCCGCCCGCCGGGGTGGCCTGCAGCGGCAGTGGGTGAAAGGCATTGCTTTCGACAAAATTGCCGGTGGTGGTTGCCACGCGGCGCGCCGCATGCTCCCACTCCACCTCGGTCGGCAGTCGTGCGCCTGACCATCGGGCCAACGCATCCGCTTCAAAGTAGCTGAGATGGCACACCGGCGTGTTGGGGTCGACGCTGACGGTGCCCTGCAGCGTGAAGTTCTCAAAACCCTCAGGGGTGCGGTCCCAATACAGCGGCATGCTACGCGGCCCGTCCGGGCCGGACTGCACCCAGTCCCAGCCCATGGCCAGCCACCACTCGGGCCGCTGGTAGCCGCCGTCGGCCACGAAGGCCATGAACTCGCCGTTGGTGACCAGGCGGCTGGCCAGCTCGAAGGGCTGCAGGTAGCTGCGGTGGCGCGGGGTCTCGTTGTCAAAGGCAAAGCCGCCGTCTTGCGCGGCGTCAAAACCGTGGTCCACCAGCCCGCCGTCATACGCGTGCCAGCGCACGGGCTCCGGCGCAGTGCGCGCCAGCGGCCAGCGCTGGGCGTAAGCGCCTTGCGGCGCGTTGAACGACAGCGCGTGTTTGATGTCGGTCAGCAGCAGCTCCTGGTGCTGCTGCTCATGGTGCAGGCCCAGGGTGATGAGGCTGGCCAGCGCCGGGTCATCACCACGCCTGGCCAGCACTGCCTGCACCCTGTCATCCACGGCGGCGCGGTAATCAAGCACCTGCGTCAATGACGGACGGCTGACCAGCCCGCGTTGGGCCCGTGGGTACTTGGCCCCGATGCCGTGGTAATAGCTGTTGTAGAGGACGCGAAAACTCGCGTCAAAGGGTTTGAAGTCCGCCTCGTACTGCTCCAGCACAAAGGTTTCAAAAAACCAGGTCAGGTGCGCCAGGTGCCACTTGGTGGGGCTGGCGTCCGGCATGGACTGAAGCTGGCAGTCCTCCGCACTGAGCGGGGCGGCCAGATGTTCGGTCTGCCCGCGTACCTGGGTGAAGCGCTGGGCCAGGTCGTCGGGGGCTGCAGGAGCGTGTGGGGCGGGTTGAGCGTGCATGGGGGCTCCAGACGGCGCACTGGTGAAACGGGATGGTTTTTCAGCGCTGAGAAGGATGGTGCAGTGTCACACCGTGCGGCGTGCCCGGCTGTCAGTCAACACCGATGGCGCAGGGGGGCTGTCCACCTGCGGCGCCAGCTGGTCGTTGACCGCGCGCCGCGCGTCGAACACAAAACACTCGCCTTCAAAGTGGGTGCGGCCCACGGTTTCAAAGTACTTCAGGATGCCACCGTCGAGCTGATACACCTGCTCCACACCGGCCTCCTGCATGTAAATCGCGGCTTTTTCGCAGCGAATGCCGCCGGTGCAAAAACTCACCACGGTTTTGCCCGCCAGCTCGTCCCGGTGATCCAGCAGGGCCTGGGGGAAATCGGTGAATTTGCCGATGCGCCAGTCGATGGCATGGGCAAAGGTGCCCACATCAACTTCAAACGCGTTGCGCGTGTCCAGCGTGACAACCGGTCGGCCGGTGTCGTCATGGCCCTGGTCCAGCCAGCGTTTCAGGGTGGGCGCATCCACCGAAGGCGCACGGCCTGCCGACGGGCGAACCGCCGGGTGGTTCATGCGGATGATCTCGGGCTTGATCTTGACCAGCAGCTTGTTGAAAGGCTGGGTGCTGGACCAGCTTTGTTTGACTTCCAGGTCGGCAAACCGCACATCGGCACGCAGCCAGGCCAAAAAACCGCTGATTTCTTCCATACCGCCGGCCAGAAACAAATTGATGCCTTCTTCGGCCAGCAGCACCGTGCCCTTCAGCGCAGCCGCTTGTGCCTGCTGCAACACGGCGGCTTGCAGGGCGGGCAGGTCGCCCAGTGCTGTGAATTGGTAAGCGGCGATGTTGAGGGTGTTCATGGCCGCAGATTTTAGGTGGCGGCCTCTGGCCTGGCGCTACTTGACCAGACGTCCGTAAGCGTCAAGCGCGGTGGTTTCGACGAAATGGGAGCCTTCTCTCTGGTTGGGGCCAAAGGTCAGCACAAAGCCGCCAAGGTCCAGGCGGCCGCAGTTCTCCAACGCTGCCAGCATGTCTTTTCTGCTGGTGTTTTTACCCAGGCGTTTGAGTCCCTCAATCACCACGCGCGCAGCGACATACCCTTCAAAGCTGGTGTAGTCAGGTTTGCGGTCAGCTTGTTTGCTGGCTTTGATTTGTGCCTGGTAGGCTGCCACCAGGGGGATTCTGGGCTGATGGGGGTAAGGCATGACCTGCGTCACGCCCAACCCGCGCACGGTGTCCGCACCAGCCAAATCCACGACTTGCGCCACGTTGATCACCGAGATGTTGAACAACTGTGCTTGACCGTGGGCGGCGCGGTACTGTTTGATGAACTCGGCTGATGAACGCGACACCGAGAACATGCACACGGCTTGTGCGTTGGAGGCGAGGATCGCCTGCACGGCGTTTGTGACCTGGTCTGTGTTTTTGGGATAGGCCGCCGCTGCAGCGACCTGGAGCCCCTCTGCTTTCAGCGCTTCCTCAACGCCTTGGCGGCCCGACTGGCCAAAGGCGTCATCTTGGTAGAAAACGGCAATTCTTTTGAAACCCAGCGCCAGAAAACTCTTGACCATGGCGCGCCCCTCGTCCACGTAGCTGGCGCGAATGTGAAAAATATGGGGGCTGTACGGTTGCCGCAGGGACACGCCACCGGTGTAGGGCCCGACCAGCGCGATGTCGGCTTTGGCGAGGACGTCTCGGCTGAGCAGGGCAGCGATATTGCCGGTGCCGACCATGCCGACCAACGCAATGGGATTTTCTTTTTGAATCAGCTCTGAGGTGCGTTGAACGGTTTTTTCAATGTCATAACCATCATCGACCACCACGTGCCGAATTTTTCTGCCATTGACACCGCCCTGCGCATTGACCGCGTCAAACGCCAGAGCAACACCGGCGACCAGGTCTTCGCCCGTTTGCCTGAGCACGCCAGACAGTGGCAAAACTTGTCCGACCACGTACTCCGAGGTGTTGGCTGACGTCAGGCCCCAAGGCGCACTGATGGCGCCCAACAGGGCCGCACCGCGCTGAATCACTTGTCGGCGGGGCAGTTTTTTGAGGAGGGCTGGGGTCTGCGGGTGAACTGTCGATGGCATGGCTGAGCGTTCTTTTTTGAGGCAAAGTTGTTATTTTTGGAGAGAGTCGGGTCTGACAAGCACAAGGTTCAAAGCGCCGAAGCACCCTGTTTTTCCATTTGTCTGACGCCTTGTGGCGGTTTTTTCCTACAGACCTAAGTCGGTAAAGATGCTTGACATTCGGCATTATCTGTGGAATTTGTGTCGTAAATCTGACAAAGCAGGGCTTGAAAAGCCGACCGGCCGCTTTGGCCACCCCGTCCTAAAATGGCCCGCATGTTTGTCCACTTAAGAATCCACACTGAGTTTTCAGTGGTTGACGGTACCAACCGCATCGACGAAATCGTCAAAACCGCCGCCAGCGACCAGCAGCCGGCCCTGGCGATCACCGACTTGTGCAACCTGTTTGGCACGGTCAAGTTTTACAAGGAATGCCGCGGCAAGGGCGTCAAACCGCTGATTGGTGCGGACGTGTGGGTGGAGGTGCCAGGCAAGGACGCCAGCGCACCGCCCGCCCGCCTGCTGCTGCTGGTGCAGAACCACCGGGGCTACCTGAATTTGTCCGAGCTGCTGACCCGCGCCTGGACCAAAAACGCAATTCAAAACCAGGCCGTCATCAAGCTGGTGTGGCTGCAGGAGCTGGGCGAAGGGCTGATTGCCCTGTCAGGCGCGCAGGGCGGGGCGGTGGGCCAGGCGCTGCTGCAGGGCGACACGACCCGGGCCACGCACAGCGCGCTGCACTTTGCCAGCCTGTTCCCGCACCGCTTCTACCTAGAGCTGCAACGCGCCGAGCGGGCTGACGACGAGCGCCATGTGATGGCGGCGGTGCAGCTTGCGGCCCACCTCAAGCTGCCCGTGGTGGCCACCCACCCGGTGCAGTTTTTGGCCTATGACGACTACGAGGCGCATGAGGCGCGGGTGTGCATTTCCGAAGGTGAAATCCTGGGCAACGCGCGGCGTGTGCGCAAGTTCACGCGCCAGCAGTACTTCAAGTCCAACGCCGAGATGGCCGCGCTGTTTGCCGACCTGCCGGTGGCCCTGGCCAATGCCGGGGAAATCGCCAAACGCTGTAACCTGAAGCTGGAGCTGGGCAAACCCATGCTGCCCGAGTACCCCACGCCGGAAGTGAACGGCGTGCGCATGACACCCGACGACTACTTTCGCCACGCCTCGTTCGAGGGTCTGGAAGAGCGCCTGGCGCACCTCTACCCCAACCCGGCAGTGCGTGACGCCAAACGCCCCGAGTACGTCACCCGGCTGGAGTTCGAGATCAACACCATCCTGAAGATGGGTTTCCCCGGTTACTTTCTGATCGTGGGGGACTTCATCAACTGGGCCAAAAACAACGGCTGCCCGGTCGGGCCGGGCCGGGGGTCGGGGGCCGGCTCGCTGGTGGCGTATTCACTGAAGATCACCGACCTGGACCCGCTGCAGTACAACCTGCTGTTCGAGCGGTTTTTGAACCCGGAGCGAGTGTCCATGCCCGACTTCGACATTGACTTTTGCCAGCAAAACCGCGACCGCGTGATCGACTACGTCAAGGACAAGTACGGCCATGAGGCGGTCAGCCAGATCGTGACCTTCGGGACGCTGGCCGCCCGCGCCGCCATCCGGGACGTGGGCCGTGTGCTGGACTTTCCCTACGGGTTTTGCGACGGCATTTCCAAGCTGATCCCGAACAAACCCGGCCAGGCCGTGACGCTGCAGCTGCTGCCGGCCGAGCGCAAAAAGGGCGACAAGCTGGTCTACGCGCTGGAGGCCGAGCCGATTCTGGCCGAGCGGGAGCGCAACGAGGAAGACGTGCACACGCTGCTCGAACTCGCCCGCAAGCTCGAAGGCCTGACCCGCAACGTCGGCATGCACGCCGGGGGGGTGTTGATTGCGCCCGGCAAGCTGACGGACTTTTGCCCGCTGTATGCGCAGCCGGGCGGCGGCTCGGCCGTGAGCCAGTACGACAAGAACGACGTGGAGGCGATTGGCCTGGTCAAGTTCGACTTTTTGGGCCTGGCCACGCTGACGATTCTGGAGATCGCGAAGGACTTCATCGTCGCGCGGCATCCGGCGCAAAAGGACTTCAAGTTCGAGAACCTGCCGCTGGACGACCGGGCCACCTACGCGCTGTTTGCCCGGGGCGAGACAGAAGCCGTGTTCCAGTTTGAAAGTGTGGGCATGCAGCGCATGCTCAAGGACGCCAAACCGAACCGGCTGGAAGACCTGATCGCGATGAACGCGCTGTACCGGCCCGGCCCGATGGACCTGATCCCGTCGTACATCGCCCGCAAGCAGGGCAAGGAAGTGCCCGACTACCCGGACCCGCGCGTCAAGCCGATGCTGGAGGAGACCTACGGCATCATGGTCTACCAGGAGCAGGTGATGCAAACCGCGCAGATCCTGGGCGGCTACTCGCTGGGCGGCGCGGACATGCTGCGCCGCGCCATGGGTAAAAAAGACGAAAAGGAGATGGCGGCGCACCGCGAGATCTTCAGGAAAGGCGCGGGGGTCAATGGCCTGTCGGAAGAAAAAGCCGACGAGGTTTTTGACCTGATGGAAAAATTTGCGGGCTACGGCTTCAACAAGTCGCACTCGGCCGCTTACGCGCTGCTGGCCTACCACACCGCCTGGGTCAAGGTGCATTACCCGGCCGAGTTTTACGCCGCCAACATGACGGTGGAGATGGACGACACCGACAAGCTGCGCATCCTGCACGGCGACGCCAGCGGCAAGTTCGGCATCAGCTTTGAGTCACCCGACGTGAACCGCGGGGCCTACCGCTTCGAGCCGACCGGCAACAAAAGTGTGCGTTACGGCCTGGGGGCCATCAAAGGCACCGGCCAGCAGGCGATTGCAGCGATCGTGGCGGCGCGCGAGTCCGGCGGCCCATTCAAGTCCCTGTTTGACTTTGCCGTGCGCGTGGACCGCAGCAAACTCAACAAACGCACGGTCGAGGCGCTCATCAAAGGGGGCGCGTTTGACAACCTGCAGCTCAACCGCGCCGCGCTGCTGGCCTCCGTCGACCGGGCGTTTGAATTTTCAGCCGCGACCGAGGCCAACGCCAACCAGGGCGGACTGTTCGACATGGGCGGGGAGGACAGCGACGGCTACGGGGCCAGCGACCAGGAGCCCGAACTGGTCAACGCGACGCCCTGGGGCGTGAAAGAGCGGCTGGTGCATGAAAAAACCGCCATTGGTTTCTATTTGTCCGGCCACCTGTTTGACGAGGTCGAAACCGAGGTCCGGCGTTTTGCCAAACTCAAGCTCGAAGACCTGATTGACGCCCGCGACACGCTGGTGCTGGCCGCCATCGTCACCGACCTGCGCGTCATCAACGGCAACCGCGGCAAGCTGGTGCTGTTCAAGCTGGACGACAAAACCGACACGCTGGAAGCATCGGTGGACGAAGCCACCTTCAACACCCACCGCAACTTGCTCAAAGACGACGAGCTGGTCATCGTGCAGGGCACACTGCAGCCCGGCAACGAGCGCTTTGGCCGCCGCTTCAAGGTGCAGCAGGTGTGGGGACTGGAAGCGGCGCGCTGCAAGTTTGGCAAGTATCTGCGTGTGGCGGTCAATGGCACCGCGCCGGACCTGCATCGGCTGACCAAAGACTTCCCGCCGCGCCTGGAGTCCACCGACGCGGATGCACTGATGCGCGGCCTGCCAGTGCGGCTGAGCCTGCGGCGCCACGGTGCATCGGCCGAGCTGCAGCTGGGAGACGCCGCCCGCTTCTACCCGACCGACGCGGCGCTGGCGAGCTGGATGGCGCAGGCCGACCAGGGGCTGGCGAGCATCGTGTACGAGTGATGGGGTGCTGGCGGGCTGCTGGCAGGCTGCTCAGAGGCTGTCCACAGGTCAAAAAATCAGTTTTCAAGCCGATTCAGCCTCTAGCCCTCGTTTTCATTGCTTGGTCTGCTACGCAATAAATAGCATACCAATCTAGACCGATCTACTGCTTTGGACGAAGTTTGATAAGAAAGACCGTATCAGGCAAACGTCCGTCGATGTCTTTGGGAATTTTTCGAGTGCGCTCGACAGCTCTTAGAGCTGCCTCATTCCAAGCGGCATTACCGCTCGGTTTAGCAAGCCGTGTGCTGATGATCGTTCCGTCCAGCGTGACGCGCACTTCCACTTCTGCCAACGGATTGCCTGATACATCGTCGTTGAACACCACATTGGGTTTGATGGCTGCTTGGATGATGCCCTCGTATCCAGGCGAAGCTCCGCCGCCCTGAGCGGCCGTGCCTTTGCCCGAGCCACCACCCGATGCACCGGTGGCCCCGGCCGCGCCCAACTGGGCGTTGAGCCGGGCCAGGTTGGCTTCTCGCTGGGCCTTGGCCGCCTGTGCGGCTTGTGCAGCCTGGGCAGCCTGTTTTTGCTTGTCTTGTTTGGCCGCCTGGGCCTGTTGCTGGGCTTTGAGCTGCGCGGCCTCGGCCTTGTCGGCCGCCAGTTCAGCGGCTTGTTCTTTTTTCAGCCGGGCCTGGTCGTCCTTGAGTTTGGCTTGCTTGCGTTCGGCGGCTTTTTCGGCCGCTTCTTCGGCGCGCGCGTCCCGCTCTGCCTGGGCTTGCTGCTGCTGTTTGCGCAACTGGGCGCGTTTTTTCTCTTCTTGCAGCGCGATGTCCACGTCGGGCGGAGGCGCCTCGGCGCGTGTGGGTTCAGGCGGTGGCGGTGCCCGCACCGGCTCGGGCGGCGGGGCTGGGGTTTCAGGCGCCGGTGGGGTGGGCGGTGTGGGGGTGGCTGCGGTCTGGCCGGTCCACAGCTCGGCGCTGAAAGACGCGGCTTCGTCGCTGGTTTTCCAGCTCACGCCCCAGGTCAGCGCCACCACCAGCAGGCCATGCACCAGCAACGCCAGGCCCATCGAACGCCAGGACCGTGTGGCAGCCGGTGGGCTGAACTGGGGCCGGTCATGCGACGGCCGAATGGTGGGGGGCTGGGGAAGGGCGCTGTTCATGGGCGGGAGCGCAGGCTTATTTGCCCGTTTGCACAGACAGGCCCACACGCACCACACCGGCTTTTTGCAGGTTGTCCATCACCTCGACGACGGTTTCGTACCTGATGGACTTGTCAGCGCTGATGACGACGGGCGTGGGCGTGGCACCACTCTGGCCCTGTTTGACGTTCGGGTCCAGGCGCACCACGTCAGCGGCCACATTGGCCACTGTGGTGGGCTGGGTGGTGGTTTTGAGTTTGAGCTGCACCGCTTCGTCCTTGCCGATCAGGATCTGTACCGGGTTTTGCGGCTGGGCGGGTGCGCGGCCGACCTTGGGCAGCGCAATCATGCTGGGCGTGATCAGTGGCGCGGTCACCATGAAAATAATCAGCAGCACCAGCATCACGTCGATGAAGGGCACCATGTTGATTTCACTGATGTTGCGGCGGCCTCGGCCCCTGGAATTCATGGCTGGCATCCGGTGCGTCCTTCAATGACCTGACGGCGATTGCGCGCCCAGGTTGCGCTGCAGGATGTTGGAGAACTCTTCAATGAAGGTCTCCAGCCGGTTGGCCACCCGGTCAATGTCGTGTGAAAAACGGTTGTACGCAACCACTGCGGGGATCGCTGCGAACAGGCCGATGGCGGTGGCGACCAGTGCTTCGGCAATGCCAGGGGCCACGGTGGCCAGCGTGACCTGCTCCAACGCAGCCAGCCCGGTGAAGGCGTGCATGATGCCCCAAACGGTGCCAAACAGGCCGACGTAAGGCGACACAGAGCCCACCGTGGCCAGGAAGGACAGGTTGGACTCGATCGCGTCCACCTCACGCTGGTAGCTGGCGCGCATGGCGCGGCGGGCGCCGTCGAGCAGGGTGCCGGCGTCCGTGATGCGGCGCTCGCGCAGCTTTTGGTACTCGCGCATGCCGCTGGCAAAAATGCGCTCCATCGGGCCGGAATGTTTGGCGTTTTGCGCCGCGCCGGAGAACAAATCGTTCAAGCTGGTGCCGGACCAGAACTCCTTGTCGAACTCGTCATTGAGCGCCGCGACTTTTTTCAGCGCCACGACTTTCCTGAAAATGGCGGCCCAGCTGGCCACCGACACACCCAGCAGCAAGGCCACCACGGCTTGCACCACCCAGCTGGCGTGAAGAATCAGGCTGACGATCGAAAGGTCTTGGTTCATCTTGAAGATTCTGTTGAAAAAGTAGTGGGTTTCAAGGCTGGCCGCTCAGGGCTTGCAGCACGTGGGCGGGAATGCGGCCCGGTTGCAGGGTTTGGGCGTTGACCCAGCCTATGCGAATGCTACCTTCACAAAGTAAAGTGCTCGTATCGGGCTGTTGCCACGGTTTTGATTGCCGGGAGCGCTCTTGATTTGATAGCGAAATAGCGTCGGCCTTCACATCGGGCTTCAAAAAAGCTTGTTGAAAAATAGTCATCGACGCGCGGCCCGGCTCGCTTAAGCGGGCGGTGACCAGCAACTGGTCGTCCAGCCGGGCAGGGCGGCGGTAACGCACCGTGGTGTCAGCCACCACAAACATGCCGCCCGACGCTTCTTTCAGGCTGTGCTGCTCAATGCCCAAACTTCTGAGCCATTCGGTGCGCGCACGTTCAAAAAACTTCAGGTAATTGGCGTAAAAAACAATGCCGCCCGCGTCGGTGTCTTCCCAGTACACGCGCACAGGAAAAACAAATGTGGCAGTTTGTTCAGGCAAGCAGGCGCTCCAGCCGGGCAATGGCTTCTTGCAGATGCGCCATGGAGCTGGCGGTGGAAAACCGCACGAAACGCTCAGGCGCAGCCTGGCCAAAGTCACGGCCGGGTGCCACGGCGATGTGGGCGCGCCGCATCAGCTCGAAGGCAAAGTCCCAGCTGCCGCCGGTGCCGTCGGGTTGGCCCGGCTGCAGGCCCCAGCGTTTGGCCAACTGCGTGCACTCGGCGTAGGCGTAAAACGCGCCGTCGGGCATCACGGGGACCGTCAGGCCCAGACGGTTCAGCTCGGGGATGAAGTAGTCGCGGCGTGCCTTGAACTCGGCGCGGCGGCGTTCGTACTCGGCCAGGCTGTCGGGCTCAAAGCAGGCCAGTGCGGCGTGCTGGGCAATCGTGCTGGCGCAAATGAACAGGTTTTGCGCCATGCGCTCAATCACCGGGGCCAGCGCCTCGGGCACCACCAGCCAGCCCAGCCGCCAGCCGGTCATGTTGAAGTATTTGCTGAAGGAGTTGATGCTGATGACGCTTTGGCCCATCTCCCCCGGCATGCTCAGGGCACTGTGGCCAAAGTGTTCTTCGTAGCTCAGGCCGAGGTAGATCTCGTCAATCAGCGTCACGCCGCCTTGCGCGTGGACAAATTCATGGATGCGCTGCAATTCTTCTGGCGCAATCGACGTGCCAGTGGGGTTGGACGGGGACGCCAGCAGCACCCCGCGTGTCCGTGCGGTCCAGGCGGCTTCGACCTTGGCACGGGTGAGCTGAAACCGCTCTTCAGCCGTGGTGGGCACCAGCACGGCGTTGCCGTCGGCGGCGCTGACAAAGTGGCGGTTGCAGGGGTAGCTGGGGTCGGGCATCAGCACCTCGTCGCCCGCTTCGATCAAGGCCAGGCAGGCCAGGTGCAAGGCGGCAGAGGCACCGGCCGTGACCACAATGCGGCTGGCCGGTACCGCCACGCCAAAGCGGCTGGCGTACCAGGCGCTGATGCGCTCGCGTAGCGGGCTCAGGCCGGTGGCCGGGGTGTATTGGGTGGTGCCATCGTGCACGGCTTTGGCAGCCGCTAGTTGCACCAGCGGCGGGGCGGTGAAATCGGGCTCGCCGCTATTCAAAAAAATCATCGGACGGTCGCTGTGCGCCACCTGCGCGGCCAGGGCGCTGGCGGCCTTGGCTACTTCCATCACGTAAAACGGCTCGACGCGCTGGGCGCGCGCGGTGATTCGCATGTCGCTAGCCGGGATTGCCGTCAGCATGGACTTCGGGAAGCGCAGCAGGCGCTTATTTTTTGATAGCTGGTTGTGCGCTCTGCGCCTG
>JBJXEI010000186.1:0-2521 GCA_046154065.1 Polaromonas sp.
TGCTGGCGTTTGCCGCCGCCATTGCGGGCAAGTGGCTGGTGATTGGCCGCGTCCGGGCCGGGCGCTACCCGCTGTGGGGCGTGATGTACTTCCGCTGGTGGCTGGCCGACCGGCTGATCGAGGCCGCACCGGTGTACCTGCTCAGCGGCTCGTCGATGTACAGCTGGTGGCTGCGCGCACTGGGCGCCAAGGTCGGGCGTGACGTGGCGATCGGCTCCATCACGCTGCGCGCACCAGACCTGCTGGTGATCGAAGACGGCGTGAGCATCGGCAACGCCGTGAACCTGGAAAACGCCCGCGTGGTCCATGGCGAGCTGCTGCTGGGCCGCATCACCCTGGCGCGCGAAGCAGGCATTGGCTCCTACGCCGTGCTGGAGGGCAACACGCACATCGGCACCTTCGGCCACCTTGAAGGCCAGTCCGCCCTGAGTGACGGGCAAGCCCTGCCCGCTGGCCGCGTCTGGCGCGGCTCCCCCGCACAGGACGTGGGCGCGTTTGACACCACCGCCCGCCCGCCGCGGCCGGCCGTCACAGGCCGGCGCTCGGTCGTCGAAGGGGTTTACTTTGTGGTCGGCGCCCTGCTGATCACCAGCCTGTTTTTCATGCCCGTGTTCCCCAGCTTTTTGCTGATGGACTGGTTTGACGACACGGAGAAGTTCCCGCAACTGGCCTCCAGTTTTGTGCCGTTTCAGCTGGTCAAATACTTCGTGCTGGCCTTCCCCGCCACCGCCGTGCTGATTGTGTGCACCGCCCTGCTGTCGGCCGGCATCCGCTGGCTGGTGCTGCCGCGCCTGAAACCGGGCCGCTGGCCGGTGCACAGCAATTTGTACTGCGCCAAGTGGCTGGTCAGCCAGATCCAGGAGTCCAGCCTGGCGGTGCTGCACGGCGTGTACGCCACGGTGTACGCACCCATTTGGTACCGGATGCTCGGGGCCAAGGTCGGCCGCGACGCGGAGATCTCATCGGCCTTGGGCCTGGTGCCCGACATGCTGACGCTGGGCGATGAGACCTTCATCGCCGACGCGGTGATGCTGGGCGACGAAAGCATTGACGGCGGCTGGATGTCGATGAAGCCCACCGTGATCTCACGCCGCAGTTTTGTCGGCAACGGCTCCTACATCCCCGACGGCACCACCCTGCCCGAAAACGTGCTGATCGGCGTGCATTCCAGCGCCCCCGCCAACGGCCAGATGAAGGACGGCGACACCTGGCTCGGCTCCCCCCCCATCCACCTGCCCGCCCGCGAAGAAACCAGCGGCTTCCCCGAGCACCTGACCTACCGGCCATCGCTGTTTCGCCGCCTGGCGCGCGGACTGATCGAGGCGTTTCGCATCGTGGCGCCGCACGCCATCGTGATCTCGGTCGGCTACACCGTGGTGCTCAACGTGATGCCGCTGGCTGGTGACGGCCAATGGGGCGCGGTGACCTGGTACCTGACAGCTGCCGGGCTGCTGTACGGCCTGGGCACCTATGTGTTTGTGGCTGCCATCAAATGGGCCTTCATGGGCCGCTACAAACAGCGCAGCGTGCCGATGTGGACGCGGTTTGTGTGGCTGTCCGAAGGCGTGACCAACCTGTACGAAGGCATTGCCGTGCCCAACTTCCTGCGCTACCTGCGCGGCACCCCGCTGCTGCCCGTGGCGCTGAATCTGCTCGGCAGCCGCATCGGCAAAGGCGTGTACCTGGACACCACCGACATCACCGAGTTTGACTGCGTCCACATTGGCGACTACAGCGAGCTGAACGCCCTGGCCTGCCCGCAAACCCACCTGTTTGAAGACCGCGTGATGAAGATCGACCACGTGCGCATCGGCCAGCGCGTGACCATGGGCCCCCGCAGCGCCGTGCTGTACAGCGCCGTGGTGGCCGACAACGCCCAGCTCGGCGCGCTGACGCTGGTGATGAAAGGCGAGTTCATTCCCGCCGCGACCAGCTGGAAAGGCTGCCCGGCGGCGCCGGAACGGGCCTGAGATGCAAGCGCCGCAGGTGGTCCATGCCTGGCCCCAGGGCCTGCCACAGGCCCTGGCCGACCTGCGCGGCCACACTGGCCTGGCCATCATCAGCGTGCCCACCCCACTGACCGCCAGCCGCCCCGAGGCAAGGCGCGCCATCCGCCACGCCCTGCAAAACACCGTGGCCGCACTGCTCGGCCAGCCCCTGACGTCCATCACCCTGCTGTCCAGCCCCGGCCAGCCGGTGCAGGTGCGGGCCCCCGGTGCAAAGCTGCACATCGCCATCAGCCACATGCCCGGCCTGAGCGTCGCGGCGATCTGCACGCACGGGCCAGTTGGCGTGGATGTGATGGAAAACCCAACGCAAGGCCTGCCCGGCTGGGCGCAGGTCGCGCACGACTACCTCGGCCCGTTGACCGAGAAGGCGCTGCAGCACACCCCACCCACCCACCGCCCTGCCGCCTTCGCACAGGCCTGGGTCAGCCTGGAAGCACGGCTGAAATGCCTGGGGTTGGGGTTGACGGAATGGACGCCCGCACTGGAGCAGCGGCTGACGGCGTGCGGCGTCT
>JBJXEI010000187.1:0-10572 GCA_046154065.1 Polaromonas sp.
TTGCCGTCGGTTTCACCTTACTCACCACATCAGGCCATACCAACACATGCACGCTCGTATCTTCACCCTTGTCGCCGCCTTCACACTGCTGGGCTGCGCGACACAGCCAACGCAAAGTGCCTACAACTTGGGCGTCAATGCCTATCAGGCCAAAAACTATGTCGTTGCTCGGGAGCAATGGTCAAAAGCAATTGAAGCAGGCGACACCTCAGCGCTGAATAACCTTGGCTACCTGCTCTATTTCGGCCTGGGTGGCACTCCAGATTCGACTCGAGCCGTCGCGCTCTGGAAGCGAGCTGCAACGGCAGGACACTCGGAAGCCCAGTGGCACCTTGGCTATGCCTACGAGACTGGCAACGGGGTGCAGCAGAGCAACACCGAAGCGTACGCTTGGTACCGCTGCGCCATCGTCAGCGCCAGCCAAGCACATCCTGATGACAAAGAAGCTGAAGCACAGATCTCTCAAGACGCCGCCCAGTCTTTAGGGAAGTTGCTGGAGCGATTGCCCGCCGATCAATTCGCCGCAGCAGAACAGTTGGCAAAACAATACACAGCCACTTATTCGCAGCGAAAGCCTGGCGTCTGAAAAGTCCGGGGTGAGTCTTGCGCGCCAAACTGGAAGTTGATTTACGTCCGCGAAAGCGGGTGAACTTCAAAGAGCTGCCGACCGCAAGGAAAAAAAAACGTTATGAAAACCAGGATGCTTAAAAAAGAAATCGATCTTCAAAACCTGCCACCACTGACCGACGCGCAGCGGGCCAAGCTCAGTCTGCTGGCCAGTCGCGATGACAGTGAAATCGACTACAGCGATATTCCACCGCTGGGCGATACGTTCTGGAAGAGCGCGACGCGCAACCCTTTCTACAAACCGACCAAACAGGCCACCACGGTGCGTGTGGACTCTGACGTGTTGCTGTGGCTAAAGGGGGAAGGCAAGGGCTACCAGACGCGCATCAATGCGATCTTGCGCCCAGCCATGCTGCAGGCTCTGCACAAGCCTTGAGGCTAGCCCGTCGGGGCTGCACCCTCAAAACTTAACATCCAGCTTAACTTTTGACCCACTTGAAGTCCCCAGCAACCCCAAAACCCGCCAAAAGCCTGAAAACACGCGATTTCAGGCATCAAATCACCCCGCAGCCTAATCAACCATTGCGGGGCCAGCTCCTGAATTAATAGCAACTATTCAGCGCTGAAGCAGCCCGCCGCGTACGGGCGCAAAATTCAGCCTTCCGCTGATTCGCACCACTTTGGTGTGCTGCCCTCCAAAAACATCCCCCATGACCCTCTCCTCCCATTTTTGCCTTCGCTGGCTGGCTGCCGTGGGCTTGGCGTGTGCCAGCGCGCTGGGCCACGCCGCCCCGTTTGAAGACACCATGGCCCAGCGCACGCAGGCCTGCACCGCGTGCCATGGCAACCAGGGGCGGGCGGCGGCGGATGGGTACTACCCGCGGCTGGCGGGCAAACCGGCGGGATATCTGTACAACCAGCTGCTGAACTTCAAGGAGGGGCGGCGGCACTACGGGCTGATGACGCAGCTGGTGGACCCGTTGACGGACGCGTACCTGCTGGAGATGGCACAGTACTTTTCTCAGATTGAAGCGCCCTACCCTGCGCCGCAGGCGGCCACCGCCCCCGCCGGGGTGCTGGCCAAAGGGCGCCAGCTGGTGATGCAGGGTGACGCGGCGCGGCAGGTGCCGGCCTGCGTGCAGTGCCATGGCCAGGCGATGACGGGGGTGCTGCCGGGCACGCCGGGGCTGCTGGGCTTGCCGCGTGACTACGTCAACGCGCAGCTGGGCGCGTGGAAGGCAGGCCAGCGGCGCGCCCATGCGCCCGACTGCATGAAGGCGGTGGTGGCCAAGCTCAGTGACGAGGACATTTTTGCCGTCAGCAGCTGGCTGGCGGCGCAGGCCGTGCCGGTCGACGCCCACGCGGTGCCGCAACGCCCGTCATTGCCCGCTGGCGGCCAGGTGGTGGCATGCGGCACGGCCGCTGCAACGGCAAAGGCCCGGCCATGAAAACGCTGTTCAAAATCACAACGGCCATCGGCATGCTGGGCCTGGGCGCAGCAGCCCTGGTGTGGGCACTCAATGTGCGGGATGAGGTCGATGTAGGCAATGGCTCTAGCCCGGCCACAGCGCTGGTCAGCACGCCCACCATGGTCGAACGCGGGGCCTACCTGGCGCGGGCGGGCAACTGCATGACCTGCCACACCGCACGCGGCGGCCAGCCCTATGCCGGGGGCCGTGCCATCGACACGCCGTTTGGCGCGGTCTACACGTCCAACCTGACGCCCGACGCCGCCACCGGCCTGGGCAGCTGGAGCGCGGCGCACTTCTACCGGGCGCTGCACAACGGGCGCTCCAAAGACGGGCACCTTCTCAACCCGGTGTTCCCGTACACCAACTACACGCTGGTCACGCGCGAAGACTCGGACGCGATGTTTGCCTTCCTGCAAAGCCTGCCGGCCGTGGCCCAGACCACACCGCCCACGGGCCTGCGGTTTCCGTACAACCTGCAGGCCTCACTGGCGGTGTGGCGGGCGCTGTACTTCACCCCGGGCAATGCGGCGGCCGAGCCAGCCCCGGCCAAGCTCAACGCGGCCACCCGCGCCGAATGGCAGCGCGGGGCCTACCTGGTCAACGGCGTGGGCCATTGCAGCGCCTGCCACACCCCGCGTGACGCGCTGGGTGGTGAAGACAAGGCCCTCAACCTGGCCGGTGGGCTGATTCCGGTGCAGAACTGGGTGGCGCCGTCGCTTCTGTCCCCGCATGAAGCGGGTGTGGCCAGCTGGCCGCAGGCAGACGTGGTGCAGCTGCTCAAAACAGGTGTGTCGCCGCAGGCGTCCGTGGCCGGGCCGATGGCCGAGGTGGTGCAAGGCGGCCTGCAGCATTTGAGTGACCCCGACCTGAACGCGATGGCCGTGTACCTGAAGGCGCTGCCACCCGCTGCGGCCCGCCCGGCCGTCACGTTTCAGCCGCCGCCTGCGGCCGTGGCCGAGCGCGGGGCCAAGCTGTACGAACAGCACTGCGCCCAGTGCCACGGGGCCAATGGTCAGGGGCAAAAGCTGGGTGACTCGGCCGGGCTGCTGGCCGGCACCGCCGCTTACCCTGCCCTGGCCGGCAACCGCGCGGTGACGATGCCGCACACCGCCAACCTGGTGCAAACCGTGTTGAACGGCGGCTACGCACCCGCCACGTCGGGCAACCCGCGCCCGTTTGGCATGCCGCCGTTTGTGCTGCTGATGGACGACAACGACGTGGCTTCAGTCCTCAGCCACATCCGCAGCGCCTGGGGCAACCAGGGCGCGGTGGTGTCGCCGCTGGAAGTCAACCGGATCAGGGCGAAGAACGGGGCGGGCTCGTAACCTCGGGCACTGGCTCAGTCATCCGGTCCCGATGCGCCAGGGAAGGGAACCATTTAAACCACAGCCCGGCCACCAGCAGCGTGCCCACGCCCCCCGCCACCACGGAGCCGACCGGCCCCATCAGCGCGGCGGTGGCGCCGGACTCAAACTCGCCCAGCTGGTTGGACGCACCAATGAACACCGAGTTGATCGCGCTAACGCGGCCGCGCATCTCGTTGGGGGTTTCGATCTGCACCAGCGTTTGCCGCACCACCACACTGACCATGTCGGCCCCGCCGGACACGGCAAGCACCACGAGTGACAGCCCAAAACTGGTGGACGCCCCAAACACCACCATGCACACGCCGTACACGGCCACCGCCACCAGCATGGTGCGGCCCACGCGCCGCTCCAGCGGCCAGCGGGTCAGCACGGCGGACGTGAGCAGCGCCCCGGCCGCCGGGGCCGCACGCAACAGGCCCAGGCCCCAGGGGCCAACGTGCAGGATGTCCTTGGCAAACATGGGCAGCAGCGCGGTGGCCCCGCCCAGCAGCACGGCAAACAGGTCCAGCGACACGGCCCCCAGCAGGGCCTTGCGCTGCCAGACAAACTCGGCCCCAGCCAGCAGGGTGCGCACCGTGACGGGCTCACGCGGCGGCGGGGCATGGTCATAACGCACCTGCGCCATCAGCACACAGCCCACGGCAAACAGCCCGGTGCACACGCCGTACACCGCCCCGGCGCCGAAGACAAAAATCACCCCGCCCAGCGCGGGCCCGCCAATCACGGCGGCCTGCATGCCGGCCGAGCTGAAGGCCATGGCGCGCGGCAGCATGGTGGGTGGCACCAGCGTGGGTGTCAGCGCCTGCATGGCGGGCATCTGAAAGGCCCGGGCCACGCCCAGCAGCACAGACACCCCCAGCAGCAGCTCGCGGGAGGCCCAGCTGGCGGCCACCCCGCCGGGGCTCCAGCCCAGCGTGGCCGCCATCAGCACCCCGGCCACCGCCGCCTGCGCCACCATGCAGGCCGCCACAATGCGCCCCCGGTGCACCCGGTCCGCCACATGCCCAGCCACCAGCGTCAGCAGCAGCGCGGGCACAAACTGGTACAGACCGACCAGCCCCAGGTCCCAGGCGCTGCCAGTCAGCGCGTACATCTGCCAGCCCACGGCCACCATCAGCATCTGGTTGCCCGTGGTGCCAAACAGGCGCGCGCCCCACATGCGCATGAAGGCGGATTGGCGGGTCAGGTCGGTGAAGGTGGTGGGGGTCGGGAGCGTGGGGGTCGGCAAGGTCATCGTTGGTTGGGTAGGTGGCGAGTCAGTGCGATGAGCTTACCCGCCCGCACCATACGCCGCCGGGCCAGCGTCAATTTACTTCTATTTTGATAGCAGACCAGGCAATCAAACCGTAGGCCGGTGGTGCATTTGGTCAAAAAATAAGTAAAAACCCACCCCCAGGGCTCTGGATCACCCCTGCAGGCCGCTACCATGCGGCCAGAGGGAACACCAAGACCATGACACACAACAACACGTCCAACACGTCCACGCTACCCACCCCCGCACCGGGCCCGCACCGCATCGTCATCGTTGGCGGGGGCGCGGGCGGTTTGTCGCTGGCCACGCAGCTGGGCAACAAGCTGGGCAAAAAAGCCCAGGCTGAGATCACCCTGGTGGACGGTGCCCGCACCCACGTCTGGAAGCCGCTGCTGCACCAGCTGGCCGCTGGCAGCTTTGACACCCACGCCGAAGAGATCGAGTACCTGGCGCAAGCGCGCTGGAACCACTTCAAGTTCCGCCTGGGGCGCCTGACGGGCGTAGACCGCAGCGCCAAAACCGTGCAGCTGGCCGCCAGCCACGACGCAGCGGGCCGTGAAATCACACCCGCGCAAACGCTGGCCTACGACACGCTGGTGATTGCCGTGGGCAGCCAGACCAACGACTTCGGCACGCTGGGTGCGGCGCAGCACACCATCAAGCTCGACACCCCCGAGGCCGCCAAACACTTCAACGACCAGCTCATCAACGCCTGCATCCGGGCCCAGTCGGTGCCCCGCGCGCCGGGCAGCGGCCGGCTGACGGTGGCCATCGTCGGCGGCGGGGCCACGGGCGTGGAGCTGTCGGCCGAGCTGCACGCCGCCGCGCGGGTGCTGGGCAACTACGGCTTTGACCACATCAACCCCGAAAAAGACCTGCAGATCGTGCTGGTTGAAGCCGGGCCGCGCCTGCTGGCCCAGTTGCCCGAGCGCCTGGGCCTGGCCGCCGAGCGGGAGCTGCGCAAGCTCGCCATCGAAGTGCACACCAATGAAAAGGTGGTGGAAGTCACCGCCGACGGTCTGAAGATGGCCAGCGGCAAGGTGATTTCATCGGCGCTGACGGTATGGGCGGCGGGCGTGAAAGCGCCGGACTTTTTGAAAACGCTGGGCACGACCATCGAAAGTGCCGAAGGTACCGATGGCGGCACGCTGGAAGTCAACCGCCTGAACCAGCTGATGGTCAACGGCAACCTGCAAACCACGCTGGACCCCAGCATTTACGCCTTTGGCGACTGCGCAGCCTGCCCGCAACCCGGCGGCACCTGGGTGCCCCCGCGCGCGCAGGCCGCCTACCAGCAGGCCATGTACCTGACCAAGGCCCTGCCCCAGCTGATCGCTGGCAAAACCGTGTCGGGCTACGTCTACAAGGACCAGGGCTCGCTGGTGTCGCTGGCCCAATACACCTCGGTCGGCAGCCTGATGGGCAGCCTGAGCCAGGGCAGCTTTTTCATCGAAGGCATGCTGGCCAGCTTCATGTATTGGGCGCTGCACAAACAGCACCAGCTGGCGCTGGGTGGGGTGAAGAAAACGGCGCTGATCACGCTGTCAGAAATGATTGACCGGGCGCACCGGCCGCGCATCAAGTTGCATTGATAATTTCAACCACTGCAAACTACTCGTCAACTACTGGAGAACACCATGGCAAAAGGTCAACAAAACAGCGGCAAGATGGTCAAAAAGCCCAAGAAGGACACCTCGCCCCCGAAAACTGTGTCACCTGACGCGGTGCGTCCCACCATCGTCACCACCGTGCCCCTGCGTGGCAAACTGAAAAACAAGTGACCGGCACATGACCGCAGACTCCAGCCCATCCCACCCCGTGCAGCCAGCGGCCACCGGCCAGCCGGGCAACCCGCTGCACGGCGTGAAGCTGGAGACCATCGTCACCGCGCTGAGCGAGCACTACGGCTGGGAATCACTGGGGCAGCAGATCAACATCCGCTGCTTCACCAGCGAGCCCAGCGTGGCGTCCAGCCTGAAGTTTTTGCGCAAAACGCCGTGGGCGCGTGACAAGGTCGAGAGCCTGTACCTGTTCATGCTGCGTGAGATCCGCCGCAGCACACCCGTCCACAACTTCCCGCCGCCCAAGGCAACTGCCGGCCAGGCCCCCTCTGGCACCGATTGAGCTTGTCTACCAGGACGAGCACCTGCTCGTCCTGAACAAACCGCCCGGTTTGCTGTCTGTCCCCGGCCGGGGTGAGGACAAACAAGACTGCCTGAGCCGCCGCGCCCAGCACCACTTCCCGGATGCATTGATCGTTCACCGCCTGGACATGGCCACGTCGGGCCTGCTGCTGATGGCACGCAGCCCGGCCATGCAGCGCCTGCTGGGGGCCCAGTTTGAAGCGCGCACCGTGGACAAGCAGTACGTGGCCGTGGTCGACGGCTGTCTGCTGGAATCAACAGGCACCTGGCAGCTGATTGACCTGCCGATTGCCGTGGACTGGCCCCGGCGCCCGCTGCGCATCATTGACGCCGCGTTGGGCAAACCCAGCCAGACCCGCTGGCAGGTGATGGCAGTGGATGCGCGGGCAGGCACCACCCGCGTGGCGTTGGCCCCGGTCACAGGGCGCTCGCACCAGCTGCGGGTGCACATGCAGGCCATGGGCCACCCGATTCTGGGCGACGCGTTGTACGCATCCGAGGCCGTGCAGGCCAAAGCCGGGCGCTTGCTGCTGCACGCCCAGGCGCTGGCGTTTGACCACCCGGCCACCAAAAAGCGGCTGGCTTTTTCAAGCGAGCCGCCGTTTTGACGAGGCGATTAAAAGACGTCGGGACCGGTCAATAGATCTCGGGCACCACGATGTCCGGGGCCACGGGGCTGCGCACATAGTCGTCGTGGCGCACACGCTCGGGCAGCACGATGGGTGGGTGCTCGGTTTCACCGTAGGGCATTTGCCCCAGCAGATGGTGGATGCAGTTCAGGCGGGCCTTCTTTTTGTCGTCGGCCTGCACCACCCACCACGGCGCTTCGGCAATGTGGGTGCGCTCCAGCATGACTTCCTTGGCCTTGGTGTACTCCTCCCAGCGGCGGCGGGACTCCAGGTCCATGGGACTTAACTTCCACTGCTTGAGCGGGTCATGGATGCGGCCCAGAAAGCGCGAGTGCTGCTCTTCGTCCGAGATGGAAAACCAGTACTTGATGAGCTGAATACCGCTGGACACCAGCATTTTTTCAAACTCGGGCACGGTGCGGAAAAACTCTTCGTACTGCTCGTCAGTACAAAACCCCATGACCCGCTCCACGCCGGCGCGGTTGTACCAGCTGCGGTCAAACAGCACCATCTCACCGGCGGCGGGCAGGTGGGACACGTAGCGCTGAAAGTACCACTGCGTGCGTTCACGGTCGTTCGGTGCGGGCAGCGCCGCCACACGGCACACCCGCGGGTTCAGCCGCTGGGTGATGCGCTTGATGACGCCGCCCTTGCCAGCGGCGTCACGGCCTTCAAACAAAATAACCACCTTGTGGCCCGTGGCCACCACCCAGTCCTGCAGCTTGACCAGCTCACCCTGCAGGCGAAACAGCTCGCGGAAATACTGGCGGCGGTCTTCCTTGTCCTGTTCGCTGCGGCTGGGTTTGCCGTCGCCCGTCAGCTCTTCGATCGTGCGGTCTTCCAGTTCCATCTCCAGCTCTTCGTCGTAGCTGTCGATCAGGTCATGGCGAATGCGCCGCATCAGTTCTTCGTCGCTTGAGGTCAAGGTCTTCTCCAAAGGCAAAATTTTCATCCAATAAGCCTAACGAGACTTTGTTTCAGCCGTGTGAAAATCGCCAACCGACCCCGCGTGCTCAGACCTGCAGCATGTGGTAGATCTCGTCCTTGGTTTTCAAGCGCTTCTTTTTCAGCATTTCCAGCGCTTCATCGGTGATGACCGCGCCACCCAGTTCGTACTTGGCAATCGCGTGGTTGTCCTCGTCGTACTCGCTGAACAGCTTGGCAAAGTGCGCGTCTGACATTTTCAGTTCACGCATTTTTTCAAGGTGTTCTGGAAACTCGTGGGCCAGGTCGTGATTCAACAATTCCATCAGAAATTCCTTCAAGGTTGGGGGACAAAAAGAGTCAGGCACGCACCACCATCACGGGCACATGGCTTTGGGACAGCACCTGGGCCGTCACGCTGCCCAGAATGAGTTTTTCAAGGCCTTTGCGGCCGTGGGACCCCATCACGATGAGGTTAGCCCCCGCCGGGCCTGCAGCTTCGGCCGCTTCAAGGATGGCGGCGTAGACCGACTGCCCTTCAACGACGGCAGTAGTCACTGCCACGCCAGCGGCTTCGCAGTGCTGGCGCGCCTGGTTGACGGCCTGCCGCGCCTCGGCGGTGGCGGCGTTGAGGTAGTCGTCCTGGGCAAACGCCATGTCGGCACCCACGCCGCTGAAGGGGTAGGGGTCCACCACGCAGACCACTGACACGTGGGCACCGAAGGCTTTGGCCGTGGCGGCTGCTGTGGCTACAGCACGGTCAGAGGCGGCAGAGCCGTCCACAGGCACCAGAATGTGAGAAAACATGACGCTGATCCTTCGCGAAGTCCGAGCAAGCCTTGTTTGTAGGCGCAATGGCACGTGCGGGGTATCAGACAACAGCCCGACAGGCTGCGGGGCCCGTCAATGACTTTCAGGCGCTCAGGCCTCGATCTTCACGCCCTTCCAGAACGCCACGCGTCCGGTGATTTCTTCAGCGGCTTGTTTCGGCTCGGGGTAATACCAGGCGGCGTCGGTGTTCATCTCGCCGTTGACCAGCAGCGAGTAATAGCTGGCCTGGCCCTTCCAGGCGCACATGGTGTGGTGGTTGCTGAAGGTCACGTAGTCGCGGTTGAGCGAGTCGGCCGGGAAGTAGTGGTTGCCTTCGAGCACCACGGTGTCGTCGCTCTGCGCAATCACTGCGCCGTTCCAGATGGCTTTCATGGGGGTCCTGTGGGTCGGGGGTGGGGGCAGCAGAGGGCTGCGGGAAGGGTCAGGCGATGCAAAAGCCGTGTGCTTTTTTATCACCAACAACGTCCATATTAATCATAAAAAAAGCCAGTGGCAGGCACTGGCTGGTTGGCAATCATGAGCCGCAGGGGCATCAATCGTCGTGATCGCCCTTGCCACGGCCTTTGCCGTGGTGTTTGTCTTTATCTTTTTCCTTGTACTTGTGTTTGTCATTGCCGCCGTGGTCATCGTTGCCACCGCGGTAACCGGAACCGCCGCCGTCACGTACAAAGTACACCGGCTGGCCGCAGGCGTTGTACTTGCTGCAATGTTTGCTCCACTTTTTCTCATGGCCGGGGGGCACCCGCAGGTACAGCGGCGGCTGCTGCACATAGGCCGGGCCGCGCTGAATGATGACGGGTTGGGCGTAAATCACAGGCGGCGGGGGCGCATTGCCAATGTCCACCCGGCCATAAACGCCAGGGGCCAGTTGCCCCTGAATGGTGGTGGTGACCTGGGCCGCCGCAGGCCAGGCTGCCAGCGCCAGCAGGCCGGCTGCCAGGCAGCTTTTCATCGTGGTGTTTTTCATCGTGTGGTCTCCAAAATGGTTCGAATCAAGCTTCCAAACGCCACGCGTGCAGGCCGCGTTGACGCGCCGCCGCACGACGGGCGCTCGTCCTACCTGCGGTGTGATGCTTGGCGATGGCCTGACCGGGCCGCCATGAAACCTGGCCCTGGTCAATCCACCAGAGCCGCATACACCAGGCTGCGAAACAGCGGCCGGTAGTAGTCGCGCTGGCGCGGTGCCTGGATCATCATCACGGCAAACAGGTCCTGCGCCGGGTCCACAAAAAAGGTAGTGCCCGCAATGCCGCCCCAGTAGTACAAGCCTTTGGAGCCTGGCACCGACGCCAGCCCGGTGGCCGTGCGCACGGCAAAGCCCAGGCCAAAACCGTGGCCCGGCGGCAGCACGGTGGTGGACGTGCCTTGCGGGTGAATCGGGATGTC
>JBJXEI010000188.1:0-5430 GCA_046154065.1 Polaromonas sp.
TGACCTGCCCCGCCACATTCATGCTGGCAATGCCTGCATCGCTCAAGGTGCGCAATTCATTGGCTTGGCTGATGCCGTCCTGGTTCGCGTCTTGCCAAACGCGCAGGTCGGCATAGGCTGCATCCGCACTGTTAATCGCACCGTCGCCATTGATGTCCAGGTCGGCAAGGGCTTCATACCCGTTGGCAGCGGTTTGCCCGGCACGTGGGCCACGGGTCAGCACGGTGCTGTCACCAAAGAGCTCACGGCCCGAGTCAATCAGCCCATTACCATTGCGGTCCAGCACGACGATGCCGTCGTCGGCCTTGATCCAGCCCGTGGCGGTTTTAACGCCATCGCCGTCCATGTCGAAGAGGATGGGGGTGACTGGGTTGATGCCTATGGCTTCTATGCCGTCGCCGTCCAAGTCCAGGATTAGAGGGTCTCGGGGGGCTGTCCAGTTGCGGGCGGCGGTGAAGTTGGTGTTTGACTTGTCGTCAATAAACCTATATTGGCCTGGTTGGCATATCGGATTTACAGTGACACGCCCTGTCGAATCAACATTTATATCTGCGCTCCATTCCGGCAACTTCGTCCGTTGAAGTTCTTTCCACGTATATTCAACAGCTTTTTTGTTCCATTGTGGAAGTATTGCCCCTTCGATTTGCCCTTTATTAAGCCCGGCAACTTGCATCGCCTTCCACGCAAAATCCACGCAACTATTTGCCAATCCATTGTAGAAAGTACTAAATCCATAAGAGCCTGGATTCTGACCAAAATTATTCAGATTATTGAATTCACTTTGCGATATTTCCACCGTACGAGTTTCTATTGGGTTATTTGAATTAGTGTTTAGATAATGAGAACTATCGTTGGTATAAGTTCGACCCGGTCCAAAAGGATCACCCGATTTGGTCGGCGCAAAACCATAGCTCAGCGGCGGTGCGCCGCTTCCGTTGTCAATCGTATACCACATATGCCCAACGGAGGATGACCCCCCGCCATCAAGAGGGGTTCCAATCGGTGCCATATGTAATGTAAGTGTCGGCATAACTACTCCTTAAGTTTATCTATTAATCTTTAATGGGGTTGGTTTTGGGTCTTGAATCTATGCGCAAGGTCACGGGCGTACCCTGCAAATCAGGTACCCCGTGAAGATTCTCAACTACCAAACTATAAGTGCCAGGCCTAAGCCGCAACGTAGTGATTTCTCTCGCATAATATGCATCGCCAAACCCAGTTACTTTTTGCTCATGAAATAAATTTTCGAACTCTTTTTCAAGCGTTGAAGGATTTAGAGCTTTGACGTAAATGCGCACAGAAACAGGTACGCCAGGCTGAATTAGCTTGCCACTCTTGTCTTGCGCAGGATCACCTGCCAACTTTTTGACGCGATCACGATCACGAGGGTCATTTTCATTGAAGGCAAAAAGTAGCTCCAAACTATAAACATCAAATTCGATTACTCGAAAATCCGCTTCAATCTTAAATCCAGGATTTTGAGCATTAAACGGGAACGATAATGGGGGCCTTGGTAGCTTTGTAACATCAGAGCAAGCAGTTAATCCAAAAAACACCAATACCAAATACATCAATACTTTCTCAATAAATATACCCAATATCGCAAATCTATTTAATTTTTTATAAAAATATTCTTTCATAAATTTTATTCCTTAATTTTTTAACTGAAATTTAAAACTCATCATAATTAAAATATGTATAAACTTATTTGTTAAATATTAAATGCTGGATGACCTGGTGTAAATAGGACAAATGTCCCGCTTCAACGCAAAAGAGCCAAAAGTTGGGTGCGTGTGGCGATGCCCAGTTGAGCGTAGACCTCTGTGAGTTGGTTTCGCACAGTTTTTTCGGCAATACCAAGTTCGCGGGCGATGGATTTGGTGTCTTCCGCCAGAGCGACACGCCGCACAATGTCTTTCTGTCGGACTGTTAATTGAGTCAAGGGCGCTTGGGAGGGTGGCGTTTGGGCTGCAATATGGGTTAGGTACAAATCATTGAGCACAGGAGCTAACAATCTAAGCGCTTCAATATGCCAATTCGATAAGGGTGAAGAGACACCCGTAAAACTGAAATATGTCCCAGCGTTAGACCGGCTATTGAGCACGCCATGCGCTGCGACGTTACGTAGGTTAAAAATTTTAATTTCTTCGACTTCCAGCTGACTGGCAAATGCGGGCGGTGCTGCAGGGTCGATCGTGAACGGGCGGCGATTCTCAAACCACCACTGTAAGGATCCACGATGTTTTAATTCAAACGTTGTGGCGAGCTGTTGCAAGTATTGCGGCTCATGCCCGCTGGCGAGCCAGTGAGTGGTTTTTATCTGTCCTGCCACCAATTCACCGTGCGCCATGAATAAACAGCTGTAGGGGAAGAAGTCGCGAAGCTTTGTTTCAACCCATGGCAAAAACTCTGATGGCATTGTTGGTTGGCTGGTAATTGCGTCTACCCATCGGCGTAAATCTGATTCAGACAAACTAGGCACGATTTTCATACCCGTAGTGGATTGCGCAACATTCACCACTGCTTGTTCGGTCGCCATCACCGCTCCCTCAAACTTTCCCCACCCGCCTTCTGAATCGGGCTCAGCAAATACTCAATCACTCGCCGCTGCCCGGTTTTAATCTCCGCTGTCACATTCATCCCCGGACTGAGTTTGATAACTTTGCCGTCGATGTTGATATTAGTTTTACCCAGGGCGAGGGTGGCTGGGAAGATGGCTCCTCGCTTTTCATCGTTCACTGCGTCTGAAGTGACGCGGGTGACCACGGCGGGTAGCGTGCCGTAGCGGGTGTAGGGGAAGGTCTCTAACTTGATGGTCACGGCCTGGCCGGCGTTGACGAAGCCGATGTCTTTGTTGTCCAGTGTGACTTCGGCGGTGACTTGCGCTGCTTCGGGCACGATGACCATCAGCGCTTGTGCTTCAGTGACCACGCCGCCGGCGGTGAAGATGGCGAGTTGTTGCACCACACCATCGACCGGGGCCGTCAGGGTGGTGAGCTTTTCGCGTTGGGTGGCTTTGGCCAGCTCTTGAATGGCTTGGCTGCGTTTGAGGTCGGCTTGGGTTTCGCGGTCATTCAGGCTGTGCATCAGCTCGGCCAGGTAGGCGCTTTTGTTGTTGGCGCTTTCGCTCAAGGCGGCCTGGGCTTCCAGCAGGCGGGCGCGCTGGGTGGTCAGGTCGCGCTCCAACTCGACACGCTCACGGGTTTTGTCTTGCGTGGCGTGGCTGGACATGTAGCCCTGGTCCACCAGCCGTTTGAAGTCCACCTCACGGGACTGGGCCATGGGCACCGTGGCCTCAAGTTTGCTGACCACGGCTTGGGCGGTGGCAATTTCAGCTTGGCGGCGGGCTGATTCGGCATTGAGCTTGGCCAGCCGGGCTGAAATGTCGGACCACTCGGTTTGCACCTGTTGATGGACCTGAAGATCAATCTGACCCTGGATTTTCAGGCCGGGGTCGGTCAAATCACTCGCCAGCCTTGGTGTTGCTTGCCTACCCTGCTTCGAATTCAATAGCATGGCTTGCACTTGCCGGGCGCGCAGGGTGTCGATGGTGGCGACCCGCAGCTGTTCTTGCACGCTGGCTTTGTCGGCGTTGGCGGCAATGGCGTCCAGCTCGACAAGACTCTGGCCCGCTGTCACCCGGTCGCCGTCTTTGACCAAAATGCGCTGCACCACACTGCGCTCCAGTGGCTGAATGACTTTGGTGCGTTCACTGACCACCACGCGGCCAGAGGCCACGGCCACGATGTCGATCTGGCCCAGGCAGGCCCAGAGCAGGGCCAGCACAAACAGCGCCATCAGCACCCAGGCCAGACGGCGCGGTGCGGGGTGAACGGGCGTGCTTTGCAGACTGAGCGCGGCGGGCAGGAAGGCGGCTTCATCGGCCAGGCGCTGGGGGCCAGCCAGCTCGCCTCTGGCTGACCAGGCGGCTTGGAAGATGGCGCGGTACTTGGCCAGCAGGTCAAGGACCGGGTGGCGCGGTGTGTTGTTGTCGTTGTTTTTCATGCGGACACTTCCAGATCAGTCTGCTCAACCTGCCCACCGTCCTGCATGCGCCACAGCCGGGCATACAAGCCCTGCGGCTTGCCCACCAGCGCGTCGTGCGGCCCCACTTCCACAATGCGGCCCTTGTCCATCACGACGATGCGGTGCGCACGGCGCACGGCGCTCAAGCGGTGGGCAATGATGAGCACGGTCCTGCCCTGGCAAATGGCGGCCATGTTCTGCGTGATGATGGCTTCGCTTTCATAGTCCAGCGCGCTGGTGGCTTCGTCAAAAATCAAAATGCGCGGGTTGGTGAACAAGGCGCGTGCAATGGCCACGCGCTGGCGCTGCCCGCCACTGAGGTTGCTGCCCTGCTCACCCACCACGGTGTCGTAACCCTCGGGCAGTTCGCTGATGAAGTCATGCGCACCAGCCAGCTGGGCCACGCGCACCACGGCTTCAATCGGGGCGGCGGGGTCGGTGATGGCGATGTTTTCGCGCACGCTGCGGTTGAACAGCAGGTTTTCTTGGCAAGCACCACACCCACCTGGCGGCGCAGCTGGGCCGCATCAATCAGACTGATGTCGATGCCGTCGACCAGCAGGCGGCCCGCCTCGGGCGTGTACAGGCGCTGCACCAGCTTGGTCAACGTGCTTTTGCCGGAGCCTGAGCGGCCCACAATGCCGATGACCTCGCCCGCCCGGATGTCCAGGCTGACGCTGTGCAGCACCGGGGCGGCCTCAGGCCGGTAGCGAAAGCTCACGCCGTCCAGCGTGATGCGGCCTTTGACCGGCGGCAGCTGCGCGGCACTGGCGGGGGCCACTTCGGTGCGGGTGTTGAGGATGTCACCGAGCCGGGCCACTGAAATCCCGGTTTGCTGAAAGTCCGTCCACAGCTGGGCCATGCGCATGATGGGCTGGGCCACGCGCTGGGCAAACATGTTGAAGGCCACAAACTGGCCCACGGTGAGCTGGTTGCTCATCACCAAATGCGCGCCGTACCACAGCGTGGCGGCGTTCACCAGCTTGCCAATCAGGTTGATGCCTTCGTTGGCCACAGTGGCCAGGTTTTGTGTCTTGAAGCTGGCTGAGACGTAGCTGGCCAGCTGGGTGTCCCAGCGGCGGCTCATGGCGGGCTCCAACGCGGTGGCTTTGACGGTCTGGATGCCGGTGACGGTTTCCACCAGCATGGCCTGGTTTTCTGCGCCGCGTGCAAACTTCACGTCCAGCCGCTGGCGCAGCAGCGGCACCACCGCCAGGCTCAGCCCAAAGTACAGCGGCAGGCTGACCAGCACGATCAGCGTGAGAGGGACGCTGTAGAAAAACATCACCGCAATGAACAGCACGGAGAAAAACACGTCCAGCACCACCGTCAGCGCATTGCCCGTCAAAAAGCTGCGGATGTTCTCCAGCTCCCGCACGCGGGCCACCGAGTCACCGACCCGCC
>JBJXEI010000189.1:0-6678 GCA_046154065.1 Polaromonas sp.
TCAAAACCCTGATCCGCCACGCCTGGTGGGACGACGGCGACACCCACCGCCACGTGCCGCCCGACATGGCACAGCGTCTGAAGGCCCGCGTCGCCGCCAGCGAGTCCCGCCACACCGGGCAAATCCGCATCTGCGTCGAGGCAGCGCTGCCCGCCAGCTACATGTGGCGGCTGAACCGCAGCACGCCACTGGCCGCCGTGGTCCGCCAGCGCGCGCTGATGATGTTCAGCAAGCTGCGCGTGTGGGACACCGAACACAACAACGGCGTGCTGATCTACCTGCTGCTGGCCGAACACGCCATTGAAATCGTCGCCGACCGAGCGCTGGCCCAGCGCGTCAGCCCGGACCAGTGGCAAGCCGTGGTCAGCCGCCTGTCCAAAGCCCTGGCCACCCAGCAGGTGGAAAACGGGCTGACCCAGGCGCTGGAAGAAACGTCTGCCCTGCTGGCGCAGCACTTCGGCATGGCCGCCCACCCCGGCGCGCCGCGCAGCAACGAGCTGCCGGATGCGCCGCACCTGCAATAGTGCTATTTAATTCATAGCGGCTCATGCATGATTCACAAGGGCTGTAGCTGGTTTGATGCTTAACTAGCACGCGGGCGTCAGGTCTTTCAGCCCAACAACGACTCACTCATATCGCCAGCTGGAAAGCCCTGCAAGTCCAATTCTGCGGCGGGCTGCACTGCGTTACAAAGCTGATTGCGCCGGCTTCTGATATTTACTCAGCAACGGTGATTCGTGCTGCTAACGACATAAAGATGGAAATGTATGAATGCAAGACCTGCCCCTGGGTTGCCAATGAAGCTGCCACCCCAACGAATCCAGGCCTTCGCCGTAGTGCTAAGCCTGGCTCTGCTGCTGGGTGCCTGCACCAGCGGCCCCCGTGCGGCCCAGCCCAGCGAACGGCAGGTCAAAGCGATGGCGATGTGGCAGGAGCGGTGCAAGACGGCGGGCGAGAAGATTTACAGGACGGTGGAGGGCGTGGAGGGGATTTATCTAATGAAGCTGAGACCAGACGCCGTTAACTACGGAGACCAGTTCAAATTGGACGATCCGTATGGCAGTGATATTCATGGCGATGGATATATAGAAAGTTTTTTGCGCGGTTTTTACACATTACCGAAGAATTCAAATGAAAACACTCCTCCACGATTGGCTTATCTCTACGTCGAAGCCCAAGACCCCAAGGACGGGCAGCGGTATCGGTATACAGGCCGCATGGAGCAACCGTGGCTGACCAATAAAAACTATTCCGAAGATTACAAGCGTTTTGTCCTCGACAAAAAACCAGCTACTGGCCCCGCTCCGCGTTATGGCGTGACCTATGACGACATCTCCACCCGCGAAGAGCGCGAATACTGGATCGCGGGCAGCGCGCTCAAGGTGATGGACCTGCAAACCAACGAAGTCATTGCCGAACGCGTTGGCTACATGGTGGATTGGGCGCAGGGCAGTGTTGTCGGAGGGCGATCTCCTTGGTTACTTGCTGCCAATCAAGCCTGTCCTAAATTTGTAGATAGACATGGATCAACAGCTCAAATTGCGCAGACAGAAAAATTTGTTGAAAAAGTCCTAAAACCCGCTCGAGGGAAATAATCATGACAACACCAACTACAGCCGAACTATTGAAATATGCCGACCTGCAAATGGCAGCAGAGGCTTTTTAAAAAATGAAGAGTTTTATTCTGGTAAAAAACTAAGAGAAGCCCTTGTCCGGGGCAACGACCACTCCAGCAAATTCACCGAACCCCAAGCGAAAGAATTCGCCAAACATTGGATAGTTGTAGACCAGTGCGCCAACACCTCAACAGGCTTCAGCGGCACTTTGTTTAAGAGCAAAGATACCGACGAACTCGTCATGAGCTTTCGCTCCACAGAATTCATCGACGACTCAGCCCGCGACAACCAGGCGACCAACTCGATGGAGATCAAGGAGACCGGGTTTGCCTGGGGCCAGATCCGCGACATGCAGGCCTGGTACCAGGAGCTGACAAAGCCAAGCGGGCAGCTGGGCGCAGGCCAGAGCTTTGCCGTCACCGGCTACAGCCTGGGCGGGCACCTGGCCACGGCCTTTAACACCATGTATGCCGCAGCCAAAGACACCTTCACCTTCAATGGCGCTGGCATCGGCGGCATAGAGCGCACCACCAGCCTTAAAACCCTGATTGACCGCTTCACCGTGCTGTCAGCCAACTCGGACGGCCAAGCCTTCTCCTTCACGGACAGCGGCTTGAGTCCCGACCTAGAGGCCAAGATGGTGCTCAATGCCATTGGCCGCATCGACACCATTCGTGCGGAAGTCAGCCGCCTTGACGGCATCACCAACAGCCAAGGTACTCCGGTGACGCGCGTCAATGACAGCAGCATTGGGCAGGAAAGCCTGGACTACCAAATGGCGGTGCTGACCCTGAAGCCCTCCACCAATGCCGCCAGCCTCCTGAACGGAACTAGGCAGATGATTGGCGACAAGGAGTACGTCGACCCCGCCAACCGGGTCAGCAGCCAGTTTGACGTGGTGGGTGACACCAGCCCGTCGGCGGTGTCCAACTCCCAGTGGCACATCGGCACCGACGTGCGCGTGTTCATTGAAGACCAGCCGCTGTACCGGGGTAGTGTGTTGGTAGCTGGTTATGCAGGCAGTTTTATCGTTGCCCAAGCATTTACTACTGAATCAATAGCTGCTTGCGCATGTAATTCAAAGGCAAGACGTCGATTTGACCCCAAAAACAGGGTGTGCAAAACGATGGCGTTCGCTGCGCGGAGTGCTGCGTAATGAAGCCGCCACCCCAACGAATCCAGGCCTTCGCCGTAGTGGTAAGCCTGGCACTGCTGCTGGGCGCATGCACCAGCGGCCCCCGTGCGGCGCAGCCCAGCGAACGGCAGGCCAAAGCGATGGCGATGTGGCAGGAGCGATGCAAGACTGCTGGGGAGAAGATTCACAGGACGGTGGAGGGTGTAGAGGGGGTTTATTTGATGAAGATACGGCCAACCACGGTTAACTTTGCAAATCAGTTTGAATTAAGTGACCCCTATGGCGATGACACTGGTGGAGATGGATATATACAAAACTTCTTGCTAGGACAAACCTCAGCAGATACTCGTTCACTGGGAATTGTCGTGAATGGCTACACCTACGTCGAAGCCAAAGACCCTAAAGACGGGCAACGATATCGGTATACGGGTCGCATAGAGCAACCGTGGCTGACCAATAAAAACTATTCCGAAGATTACAAGCGCTTTGTTCTCGACAAAACCCTCGCTACCGGCCCCGCCCCGCGCTACGGCGTGACCTACGACGATATTTCCACTCGCGAAGAGCGTGAATACTGGATTGCAGGCAGCTCTCTAAAAGTAGTTGACCTGCAAACCAATGAAGTGATTGCTGAGCGGATTGGATACATGGTCGATTCAGCACAGGGGGGTGAGGCTGGTGGGCGCTCGCCTTGGTTAATCGCACGATACAACGCGTGCCCCAGGTTTCCCGGACAACAGACTGTACAAATACACCAAACAAGAAACTTCGTTGCAAAAATCTTAAAGTCAACTCAAGGGAAATAGTCATGACAACACCAACTACAGCCGAATTACTGAAATATTCCAACCTACAAACGCCACGGGGTCACAAACGCCACGGGGTCACACAAACGCTACGGGGTCAGGTCTTGCAAAGCAACATTCATCATCGTTTTAAGCTCAATCATGGGCAGGTATCAGGACTTTGGGCTTGACGATTCGGCTAACCGTAGCGTAGTGAAGATTAAAGGCCTGAGCAATCTCCTTTTGGCTGTCTCTGCCTGTGGCGTAGGCCTCGGTGATGGCGCTGTTTCTATCAGGCATAGCCGCAAATATTGAAAGCGGTGCCGCTCGGTAGTTAGGCCGACGGGCTGCACTTCAGGAGAACCATGCTTGCGCATGCATTTGGTATTCGCTGTGCGACGCAGAGTCGTACTGGCAAAAAGATCGATGGAAATAGTTGAGTCCAAGCCGTGAACTCGGACTTTCTCGGGCTTTATGAGCCACCTGTCAAACGCCAACCCCGGCTCAACGCGCTTCTGGATGCGCCACACCTGCCACATCGCTATTTAATTCATAGCAGGCTAGGCAATGAAGATCTAGGCAATCGGCACATTTCGCTTTAAAACTGCCTGAAATATGCTTCTGAAAGGCCTGTCAGCCCCAAATCAGCCCCCGGGGATGCGCCACACCGCCTGCCCGCCCACGGCAAACAGCTGCCGCCCAGGCTGGGGGGCGACCGTCCAGCCGCCGGTGAATTCACCGAACGCGGGCAGCACGAGTTGTGCGGCTTCCAGGCAAAAGCACGGCAAACGCAGGCGGTCGCGCCCTGCCCCTTGCAGCGTCAACGCGGGGTGGACATGGCCGGCCAGCACCAGGCGGCCCGGCTGTTGCTGCGGGTGGTGGCAGGCGGCAAACGGGCCCATGGCGTGCGGCTCGTCGACCACGGTGATGCCCAGCTCGGCGGGCGGGTCCCCGGCGCGGCTGTCGTGGTTGCCGCGCACCAGGGTGCAGGCCAAGTCACGGTGCGCCGCCCGCCAGTCGGCCAAGGCGGTCAGCAGCGTGGGCGTGCGGGCCTGCGCGGCGTGCAGAAAATCCCCGAGAAACACCAGCTGCGCGGGCTGGTAGTGGGCGATCAACTGGCTGAGCCGCTGCAGGTTGGCCCCGGTGGTGCCGCTGGGCACGGGCTGGCCCAGCGCGCGGTAGGTGGCGGCTTTGCCCAGGTGCAGATCGGCCACCCACAGCACGCGCTGCGCGGGCCACCACAGCGCGCGTTCGGGCAGCAGCCAGAGGGTTTCTCCCGCGACATTCACGGGCAATGGCGTGCCGATGGGGTTCATAACAGGGGCAAGGGCCGGGACGGTTTGCGTGGTCGGCGCGGTTTGCCTTTGGTGCTGCCGGTCTGCACGTCTTGCCCGAAGGCCAGCATTTTCAACACGTCGTCCGGCTGGCCTGCGGCCCCGTCGCTACCAGCCGTGGTTTCCAGCTGCGCCACCATGCGGGCAATGCGGTCGGCCAGCGTTTCGTTGGACAGCTGCTCGCGCAGGCGCTCGACCATCAGCGGAAAACTGAACGGCGTGGGCTGGCTCAGCGCTTGGATGAGCAGCTGCTGCCCGGCCATGCGCGCCAGGCTGGCCGTCAGGCGGCCGATTTCCAGCTCGTCTTGCAGCAGTTCGCGGTCAGCCTGCAGCAGCAGTTCATTGGCCGGGTCGTACTGGCGAAACACGTTGTAAAACAGGCTGGACGAGGCCTGCAGCTGGCGGCTGCTTTTGCGCTCGTCCGGGGTGCCGTTGAAGATCAGGCCCGACACGCGCGCAATGTCGCGGAACTTGCGGCGCGCCAGCTCGCTGGCGTTCAGGCTGGCCAGCACCTCGTCCAGCAGCGCATCGGGTGAGGCGGCCGGGGCCAGCAGCGCGGGCAAGCGGGTGGCCCAGTCCACTTCGCTGGCGCTGAGCAGCTCCAGCCCGTAATCGTTCACGGCAATCGAGAAGGTGGTGGGCTGCTCACGCGCGGCCCGCCAGGCCAGCAAGTTGCCCAGGCCCAGGTGCACATTGCGCCCGGCAAAGGGGTACACAAACAGGTGCCAGCCGTCCCGGCTTTTCAGGACCTCGGCCACCAGGGTTTGCGGCATTGGCAGGGCTGACCAGCGCTGCTGAATCGCCAGCAGCGGCTGGGCGGCCTGCATTTCGGGGCTGTCAAACCGGCCCTGGGCGGCAGCGGCCAGCTGCTGCACCATGGCGTCGGCCAGCGTGTTGGACAGCGGCATGCGACCGCCGCTCCAGCGCGGCACGGAAGCGGTTTTGCGGGTGGCGCGCTTCACGAAGGCCGTCATCTGATGGACCCGCACCAGCTCCAGCACGCGGCCTGCAAACTGAAAACACTCGCCGGGTTTGAGGCGGGCGATGAAGTTTTCTTCAATCGACCCCAGCCGCGCGCCGCCCGCCTGCCCACCGGCGGACCAGAACTGCACCGCCATGCTGGCGTCGCTGGAAATGGTGCCGATGTTGAGCCGGTGGCGGCGTGCCAGCCGCGCATCGGGCACACGCCAGATGCCTTCCTCGTCCGGCACCACGCGCTGGTAGTCCGGGTAAATCGCCAGCGTGGGGCCGCCTTGCCGCACAAAGTCCAGGCACCACTGCCAGGCGTCCTGCGACAAGTCGGCAAAGGCGGCGGTCTGGCGCACCTCGGCGTACAGCGCGTCGGGCACAAACCCGCCGCCCAGTGCCACCGTGACCAGGTGCTGCACCAGCACGTCCAGCGGCTGGTGGGGCGTCAAGCGCGCTTCGACCTGCCCGGCCTCGGCGGCGGCCCGGGCGGCGGCGGCTTCGACCAGTTCAAGGCTGTGCGTGGGCACAAGCGTGATGCGCGACGGCCGGCCCGGCGCGTGGCCGGAGCGCCCGGCGCGCTGCAGCAGCCGCGCCACCCCTTTGGTCGAGCCGATTTGCAGCACCCGCTCGACCGGCAAAAAGTCCACCCCCAGGTCCAGGCTGGACGTACAGATCGCGGCCTTGAGCTGGCCGCTTTTCAGCGCGCCTTCGACCCATTCGCGCACACCCCGGTCGAGCGAGCCGTGGTGCAGTGCCAGCACACCGGCCCAGTCGGGCCGCGCGTCTAACACGGCCTTGAACCACAGCTCGGCCTGGGAGCGGGTGTTGGTGAACACCAG
>JBJXEI010000190.1:0-2593 GCA_046154065.1 Polaromonas sp.
CAGCCGGGCCGCGTCAGCCACCTGGCGATGGTCGGCACCGCCTTCCCCATGAAGGTTTCGCCCGCGCTGCTCGACATGTCGCTGCACCAGCCCTTCAAGGCGATTGACCTGGTCAACCAGTTCTCCCACTCGATGCTGGCCCCGCCGCCGTCCGCCATGGGGCCAGGTACCTGGCTGTACGGCACGGCCAGGGCGCTGATGCGGCGGGTGCTGGCCAGCAACCCGGCGGTCAACGTGTTTCACCGTGGTTTTCAGGCCTGCGACAGCTACACCCAGGGCTTGAGCGCCATGGCCCAGGTGCGCTGCCCGGTGCTGTTTGTGCTGGGGCAGGACGACCAGATGACCCCGCCCAAAGCCGCCCAGAGCCTGATCAGCGCCGCCACCGACGGTCGGGTGCTGACCGTCAAGGCCGGCCACCAGCTGATGCTCGAAGCACCTGACACTGTGGCGTTGGGATTGGCCGCTTTTTTAACGGCGTGAAGCCCGGGCAGAGCCATACAAACGCCGAAATTGCTATTAATTCAATAGCAAACCAGGCAAGCAAACCGGAGGCCGGTGGCACTTTTTAGCCTTGAACAGCTTGTTTTTGCCTTCTGAAGGGTCTGCAGCAGCCCCTGCAGCTTAGTTTCCAACCCAAAACTCAGGGCCGGCCTGCAGCGTTTGCAACAAGGCAGCAATGTCAAGCGGGGCGCTGACCACCTTGCGTTCGTCGGCCGAGTCACCCAGCGCTTCGAGCAATCGCGACAGGGTGTGCAGGTGCGGCGTCAACGTGCCCATGAAGCGCGCACCGTGGACGCTGGCGACCAGCAGCGTTGGAAAGGTTTCGATGTCCAGGTCCCCCACCAGGCTGGCCTGGTCTTCCACGTCCAGCCAGGCAAACCGCAGCTGCGGGTGCTGCGCCGCGACTTGCTCAAACACGCTGCGGTAGTCGCGGCACACGCCGCACCAGTCGGCGCACAGGCACACGACCCAGGTCGGCTCGGTGGGGGTCAAGGGTTCAACGACAGGGATGGGATCGGCTGGAAGAGACATGGGCGGCTGCAAATGAACAGCCCCTATCGTAGCGATTGCGCCCTGGCCGCGCGGATCAGTCGGTGCGGCGGGGGTAGCGGGGTGCGGTGGTGCGCGGCATCGGCGCTGCCTTGGCGGTGGGGACTGACTTTTTGGCCATGTAGGCTTTGAACACCTTGGCAGCCAGGCCGGACGTGATGGCGAAAACAATCAATTTTTTGAACATGCAAGCACTCCAGACAAGTTGGACCAGCGGTGTTTTTCAGGCTGAAAAATCACCCGCAAATCCTGAAGGCCGTAGATTAATCCGCCACCAGCTGGCCCGCTGTGGGCACACGCCGCAGCCTGCTGTGCGTGCTGTCTGACGAAGGCCCACGCAGACAGAAAACACACGCCGCGCCTACAGCGCGTCAGACAGCAAAATGCGCGGCAGGCCGGCTTTGTCCCACACCTTTTGCGTGGACGGCCCCTGCTCCAGCAGCAGCGCCTGCACCAGCGGCTCCAGCGGGGTCGCCGCCGGGCTGGCCAGCATGACGTAACGGGCCTCGGCGTCAGCGCCGGCTTCGTCAAGCTTGCCCACCCAGTCCAGCGCCACCAGCGTTTCAAGCACCGGCTCCAGCTGGAGGTTGTCCACCCGCAGGTGTTCGACCAGCTGGCTGGCGCTGACGCCCTTGTGTGCGGCCTGGCTGGCCTGCGCCAGCTGCTGCAGCACTTCAATGGCCAGCTGAAACTGCCAGCCATTGGAGTTGCTGCGCCGGGCCACACCGGCCAGCAAGCTGGGCATGTAGGCGGCAATCACCGCACCCAGCAGCACAATGACCCAGCTCAGGTAGATCCACACCAGCAAGATCGGCAAGGTGGCAAACGCGCCGTACACCATCGAGTAAGTAGGCACCGCGTTCAAATACAGCGCCAGCCCTTTTTTGGCCACAGCAATGCCAGCCGCTACAAACACGCCCCCCGCCAGCGCGTGGCCCCACTTCACATAGGTATTGGGCACGTAGTGGTAGAGCGACGCCATGCCGAGGGCCACCAGCAAAAACTGCACGGTGTCGATCAGCAAATTCAGGCTGCCCGGCATGACCCCCACCAACCCACGCGACACCGTCAGCGCGTATGACGTGAGCGCCACACTCGCGCCCAGCAGCAGTGGCCCCAGCGTGATGGCCGCCCAGTAAATGAAGATGCGCTGTGTCAGGGAACGGGCTTTTTTCACCCGCCAGATGTTGTTGAGCGTGCGGTCAATCGTCAGGATCAGCGCCAGCGCGGTAACCAGCACAATCGCCAGGCCCAGCACGCCCAGCTTGTTGGCCTGGCTGCTGAACTGGGTCAGGTAGCCCAGCACCTGTCGGGCGATGTTGTCCGGGATCAGGCTGCGCACCAGCCAGCCCTGCAAAGCCCCTTGCAGCGTCGCAAACATCGGAAAGGCGGTAAAAACAGCCAGCGCCACGGTGAAAAACGGCACCAGCGCAAGCGACGTGGTGAAGGTCAAACTGCTGGCGGTCAGGCCCAGCCGGTCTTCGCGGAAGCGGTCACGCAGCGTGAGGGCGGTTCCCCGCCAGGGAAAGCGGCGCAATTGGTG
>JBJXEI010000191.1:0-48710 GCA_046154065.1 Polaromonas sp.
CTCGAAAAGAAGGAGTTTCATGATCGTTCGTTTCAACATCGACTCGTCAGGCGATGGCCTGTTCGACTACCGCGTCACCTACGAAGGTGAAGACCTGTTTGCCGACTACGCCCTGAACAGCCTGGAAGCCTGCATTGACGCGGCCACCGAGGGCCTGGGCCAGGGCGCGGTGGGGGCCGAAGTGGCTTACCGCGGCGTCATCAGCGGCACCTACCCGCTGGCCACGCTGGCGTTGGCCGCCAAACAAATCGCCGAGCACGCCACGAACACCACGGAAGCCATGGAAGAAGTGTCTATTTGAGGGTTAAGCGGGGGTTGAATCTTGCAAAAAATGCCGTCTTCGTATGAAATCGAATATGGTGTAACTTTTGTGATTTTTGTCACTTGGGTGGGGGAGTTGATGGCGTAACCACCGATTGTGATGATCGTGGACTTCACGCTCGGCCGCTTTGTCTGGGGCCTGACCTGCCGCAGTGACCTCAGCTGGTACCTGTCTTTTGAAACTTGCCCGAACCCGGTCGTTGCGCACCACCCTGAATTGGCTGGTCGCTGCCTGCATGTTGCCGGTCACGCTGATGTCGGTGGCGTTTTCAGTGAGCCACTACCAGAGCGAGCGCACCCGCCTGGTGGTCAAGTCCACCAACGCTGCCCGCGTGCTGATGGAGGTGGTGGACAACGAGTTCAGAACCATCGACGTGGCGCTGCAGGCGCTGGCCAGCTCGCCGGCCCTGGTGACGCGGGACTACGCCGCTTTTTACGGCCAGGCCCATGATGTGCTGCGGCGCGGCTTTTCTGAAAGCATCGTGCTGGTCGACAGCACCGGCCAGCAACTCATGAACACGGCGGTGCCGCCGTCCAAGCCGCTGCCGCGCATTCCCGATGACGCGCTGGTCAAAACCCTCAATGACGTGCTGGCCAGTGGCAAAACGGCGGTGTCCAGCCTGTTTCTGGGGCCGGCGCTGAAAAAGCCGCTGGCCATGGTCACGGTGCCCATGATGCCGCCCACCGTGGTGGCGGCCGGGTCCGCGCCTGCGGGTCCGCCGTTCGTGCTGGCAGGGGTCAAGCTGCCGTCCAAGATCCAGGCCATTTTGGTCAATCAGAAGCTGCCTGCCGACTGGACCGTGTCGGTTATCGATGGCTCCGGCGCCCTGGTGGCGCGCTCCAGCGACATTGAACAGCTGCTGGGCCGGCCGGTCACGCCTGATCTGGCCAAGCTGCTGCAGTTGCGCACTGAAGCGGTGTCCGAAGGGGTGTCGCGGGACGGCAAACCCATCTTGCTGGTGGTCACGCGCTCCAGGTTTTCGGACTGGTCGGTGGCCGTGGGCATCCCGCTGGACAGCCTGAAGGCCGAGCTGCGGCGGCCTTTCTGGTGGGTGCTGGGGGTGACGGTCAGCATTGTGTTGCTCAGTTTGGTGCTGGCTTGGGTGATGGGAGGGCGCGTGGCCCGAACCATCCAGACGCTGCGCGCGTCCGCCGTGGCGCTGGGCAATGGCCAGGAGGTCGTGGTGCCCCCGCTGAGTTTTCGGGAGGCCAACGACGTGGGCGACGCGATCACCAAGGCGTCGTTGACGATTGTCAGCACGTCGGCGTCACTGCGTGACAGCGAAACCCGCATGCGCGGCATTCTGGCGTCGGCCAAAGACGCGATCATCACTTTTGACGACCAGCAAACCGTGCTGATCTTCAACACCGCAGCGGCGGTGATGTTTGAGTGCAACGAGGCCGACGCGCTGGGCGCGCCGGTCACCGCCTTCATCCCCGAGCGCTTTCATGACCGCCACCATGAGTACATCCGCACCTACCGCGCCACTGGAGAGGCGTTTGGCAAGGCCGTCGGCCTGCGCCGCAGCGGGCTGGAGTTTCCGGTCGAGATTTCATACTCGAACGTGGAGCAGCCCAGCGGCACGCTGCACACGCTCATCATTCGGGACATCACGGCGCGGCTGGCCAATGTGGAGGCGCTCAAACGCAGCAACCATGACCTGCAGCAGTTCGCTTACGTGGCCTCGCACGACCTGAAAACCCCGCTGCGCTCGATCAGCGGCTTCATCCAGCTGCTGGAGCGCAAGTACGCCCCCAGTTTTGAAGAAGGCGCGCAAAGCCTGATCAACCGCACGCGGGACGCCACCCGGCGGCTCGAGCAGCTCACCGACGACCTGCTGGCCTATGCCCGCGTCAATTCAGACATGACGCCGTTCGCGGTGGTGGACTTGAACGACGTGGCCACCGAAGTGACGCACCTGCTGGACGCCGTGATCACGGAGACCGGCGCCCGTGTGACGGTGGCGAGCCTGCCCTCGGTGCGCGGTGCCCGCACCCAGCTGGTGCAGCTGTTGCTCAACCTCATCGGCAACGCGCTGAAGTACTGCAAGAACCGCTCGCCGGTGATTCGGGTCTCAGCGCTCAGGCAAGGCAGCGACTGGGTGGTGTCGGTGGAGGACAACGGCATCGGCATCGAGGAAAAGCACTACGAGCGGATTTTTGAGGTTTTCAAGCGCCTGCACGGGCAAAACGAGTATGCAGGCACAGGCATAGGCCTGGCCGTTTGCCGCCGCGTGGTGCACCACCACGGCGGTAAGATTTGGGTGAGTTCTGTGGCGGGACAGGGCAGCACGTTTTACTTCACCATCCCGACCATCCACCAAGAAGGAACGCAGGCATGAAAGTCAGTCCGATAGCGGGGTCCAGAGTGGCCGAAATCTTGCTCGTCGAAGACAACGAGGACGACGTTTTTTTGACCCGCGAAGCCTTTGAGGCGGCCAGCCTGCGTGTGAGCCTGCACCACGTTGACAACGGTGAGAAGTGCATGCGGTTTTTGCGAAAGCAGGGCGAGTATGCCGATGCCCCCAGCCCCGACCTGATCCTGCTGGACATGCACATGCCGGTGATGGACGGCTACGAGGTGATGACTGAAATTGTCAAGGACGACAAGCTGCGCCACCTGCCCGTGGTGGTGTTGACCACTTCGTACGAAGCAGAGGACATCCAGAAGATGTACGGCTTGCGCTGCAACTCCTTCATCACCAAACCGGTGGACTTTGACAACTTCGTCAAAGCCATCGGGCAACTGGCAGGCTACTGGCTGACGGTGGTGGTGGTGCCCGAGCCGCGGTAGCGCCAAACCTTTTGCTGACGATCAGACGAAAAAAAGCCACCTGAGTCAGGTGGCTTTTTTGTTGTGTAAGGTGACGAGCCTTGACCCCGGCACTGGCTCCACAGTTAGGGCTGCTTGGTTCCCCACCTGACCCGGTTGGCCGCTTTACCATGCGGGAAGGCCCGTCACTCACTATTGTATGTGACGCGCAGCGGCCATTTCACAGCCGATGGCGTGCCGGGGTCAATTTAGAATGGCCCGATGTCTTATCTCGTTCTTGCACGCAAATACCGGCCCCGAAATTTCTCGGAAATGGTGGGCCAGTCGCACGTCGTGCAGGCGTTGGGCAACGCCCTGCGCACGCAGCGCCTGCACCACGCCTACCTGTTCACGGGCACACGCGGCGTGGGCAAAACCACCATTTCGCGCATTTTGGCCAAGTCGCTCAACTGCCTGGGCACCGACGGGCAGGGCGGCATCACCGACCAGCCCTGCGGCGTGTGCCAGGCCTGCCGCGACATCGACAGCGGCCGCTTTGTGGACTACACCGAGCTGGACGCGGCGTCCAACCGGGGTGTGGACGAGATCGCGCAGCTGCTGGAGCAGGCGGTCTACAAACCCGTCGTCGGCCGCTTCAAGGTCTTCATGATCGACGAGGTGCACATGCTCACGAACACGGCGTTCAACGCCATGCTCAAGACGCTGGAAGAGCCGCCCGACTACCTCAAGTTTGTGCTGGCCACCACCGACCCGCAAAAAGTCCCGGCCACCGTGCTGTCGCGCTGCCTGCAGTTCAACCTGCGGCCCATGGCGCCTGAAACCGTGCTGGAACACCTGGTGCAGGTACTGGGCATTGAGAACGTGCCGGCTGAGCCGCAGGCGCTGCGCCTGCTGTCGCGTGCGGCGCGGGGGTCCATGCGTGACGCGTTGTCATTGACGGACCAGGCCATCGCGTTCGGCTCCGGCCAACTCGACGAGGCCAGTGTGCGCACCATGCTGGGCAGTGTGGACCGCAGCTATGTGTTCACGCTGGTCGACGCGCTGGCGCGCAACGATGGCAAAACTGTGGTGGAAACGTCGGAAGCGCTTCGGCTCAACGGGCTCAGCGCCGCGTCCACCCTGGAAGACATGACCACGCTGCTGCAGCGCATGGCGGTGCTGCAGGCCGTGCCCGACATGGCTCACACGGACGACGAAACCGACCCGGACATCCTGGAAACCGCCCGCCTGGCCCAGGCGATGCCCGCTGACGAGACCCAACTTCTGTATTCCCTGTGCCTGCACGGCCGGGGCGAGTTGGGCCTGGCCCCGGACGAGTACGCCGCGCTGACCATGGTGCTGCTGCGCCTGCTGGCCTTCAAACCCCCCGGTACCGCAACGACCGCACCCACGTCGGGGGTTGCCGCCGCGCCCCCAAAAAAGCCCCCACCACCGCCAGCGCCTGAGCCCCAGGCGCGCGCGGTGGCTGCGGTGGTCGCCCCGGTCCCCGTGGACGTGCGCCCTGAGCCCGTGGCACACCCGCCCGAGGCAGAAAATGAGCCAAATACGCCACCGGCCAAGGTGTTGATTGCCAGTTCCGCTCCTGATTTGGTAGCGGACCAGGCCGCGACGCAGCCGCCACCGTGGGTTGAACTGCCGGCCCAGCCTGAAGCCGCTCCGGTGGCGCAGGCCAGCGGCAACGCCGGGCTGTGTGATGTCTGGAACCAGACGGTGGCCCAGCTGGTGACCGCCGAGGCCGTGGCTGCGCTGACGCGTGAGCTGGCGCTGCAGTCCGAGCTGCGCCGCCAGGCCGACGGCATATGGACGCTGCGCGTGGAGCGCGAGTCGCTGAACCAGCCGGCGGCCAAGGAAAAACTGCAGCTGGCGCTGCAAACCGCGCTGGGTGACCCGGCGCTGCGCATCGCGGTGGAGGTCGGCCCTGTCACGGACACCCCGGCCCGTCGCAACACGGCAGCGGCCATCGAACGCCAGCGCGTGGCCGAAGAGACCATTCACAACGACCCATTCGTGCAGGACATGATCCGCGACTGGGGTGCCAAAATCGTGCCAGGCAGCATCAAGCCGATCACTGCACGCACCGCCTGATATTTTTTTCGTCATCTCTTAAGGAAAACACACCATGTTCAACAAAGGACAACTCGCCGGTCTCATGAAGCAGGCCACGGCCATGCAGGAAAACCTGAAAAAAGCCCAGGACGACCTGGCGTTTGTCGAAGTCAGCGCTGAGGCGGGCAACGGCCTGGTCAAGGTCACGATGACCTGCAAACACGACGTCAAGCGCATCGAGATCGACCCCAGCCTGCTGACCGAAGACAAGGACATGCTCGAAGACCTGGTGGCCGCCGCGTTCAACGCCGCCGTGCGCCGCGCCGAAGAAGTCAGCCAGGAAAAAATGGGCAAGCTGACAGCAGGCATGCCCAGCCTGCCCGGCGGCATGAAATTCCCCTTTTAAATGCCCCCACGTTCGCTCGCTTCGCGTAGCTCTCTGCCCCCTGAGGGGGCCGCTGCGCCTGCGGTCTGGCAAAGCCAGTCCCGCGGCCCCTGCTGGCCTATGAAAAATGCCACTTCAAGGCAGTTCTGCCCTCCGCTTGAGCGTGTATGCGCTGTTCTAGGCTGCTGAGCTATGGCTAGTTCCAATGCCCTGGAGGGCCTGACGCAGGCGCTGCGCAAGCTGCCGGGTGTGGGCGTGAAGTCGGCCGCGCGCATGGCGTTTCACTTGCTGCAGCATGACAAGGCCGGGGCGCTACAGATTGCGCGGGCGCTGGACCATGCGGTGGACAGCGTCAAACACTGTGCGCTGTGCAACACGCTGACCGAGCTCACGGTGTGCAGCACCTGTGACAACCCGCAGCGGGACCGCAGCAAGCTGTGTGTGGTGGAAACCCCGGCCGACCAGGCTGCGCTGGAGCGCACGCTGGCCTACAAGGGCCTGTATTTTGTGCTGATGGGCAAGCTCAGCCCGCTCGATGGCATTGGCCCGAACGACATTGGCCTGCAAAAGCTGTTTGACCGGGTGGTGCCCAAGGGTGCCGACGGCATGCACCCACCGGCCGAGCTGCGTGAAGTGCAGGAGGTCATCTTGGCCACCAACTTCACGGCGGAAGGCGAGGCCACGGCCCATGTGATTGCCCAGGCGCTGAAAAGCCGGGGCGTGCAGGTCACGCGGCTGGCGCGCGGTGTGCCGGTGGGCAGCGAGCTGGAATACGTGGACCTGGGCACCATTGCCCACGCGCTGGTGGACAGGCGTTAGACCCCAACGCGCCACACGCGCGGTTTCAAATCCAAGAAAAAACATCAGGAGGACCCATGACCTACGCCCATTTCACCATTGCCTACTGGTGTGTTCTGGTGGCGGCGCTGCTGCCCATCGTGTGTGCCGGCATCGCCAAAAGCGGCCAGATGCGCACGCCGCCCAAGCAGGGCGGCTATGACAACAGCAACCCGCGGGCCTGGCTGGCCCGGCAAAAAGACTGGCGCGCCCGCGCCAATGCCGCACAGGCCAACACCTTTGAGGCGCTGCCCTTCTTTTTTGCCGCCGTCATCATTGCGCACACGCTGCAGGCCGGGCAAACGCAGCTGGACATCCTGGCGCTGCTGTTCGTGTTTTTGCGCATCGCCTACGTGATGATGTATGTGGCCGACCTGGCCAAAGCGCGTTCGGCGATCTGGTTGTTGGGCCTGTTGGTGAACATCGCTATCTTGTTTTGCGGCTACCGCTGAAAAAGCTGTGACCATCTGTAAGTAATTCTTTAGTAATAACCCGCACGGGATGTTCCCGATGCGACGGGGTGCGGGGATCGATAAGCTGTGTTCAACCATGAACCGTTTTTCGTCCTTGCCACCACCTTTGCTTTTAGCCCCGCGCCGGCGTTTTCTGACCACCTCTTTACTGGCTGCCGGTGTGCTGGCTTTTCCAGCGCTGCGCGCCCAATCCAAACCTGAACGGCCCCGCCTGTCGGTGGCGGTGGGTGGCAAGGCAGCCTTTGCCCACCTGCCGCTGACGATTGCCGAACAGCTGGGCTACTTCAGGGCAGAAGGCCTGGACCTGGAGATCACTGACTTCACCGACGACGCGCGGGCGCAGCAGGCCGCGGCCAGTGGCGCGGTTGAGGTCTGTGCTGGTGGCTATGAACACACGCTGAACCTGCAGGCCCGGCAGCAGATGTTTCAGTCGTTTGTGCTGCAGGGCAGGGCGCCGCAGATCGCCTTCGGCATTTCCACCAAAACCATGCCGGACTACAAGCTGGCCACAGAGTTGCGGGGCAAAAAAATTGGGGTGTCGGCCCCCGGCTCATCCACCGACCTGCTGGTCAGCCGCGTGCTGGCGCGGGTGGGTCTGAAGCCAGCGGATGTGACGTTGGTGGGCATTGGCTCTGGCGTGGGCGCGCTGATGGCGCTGCGCTCGGGACAGGTCGATGCGATCAGCAACATGGAGCCGGTGATGACCATGCTGGAGCAAAAAGGCGAGGTGAAGATCATCAGCGACACACGCACGCTGAAGGGCACCGCCGAGGTGTTTGGCGGCCCCATGCCCGCTGCCTGCCTGTACGCGCCGCTGGAGTTTGTGCGCAAGAATCCCAATACCTGCCAGGCGCTGGCGCATGCCGTGGTGCACGGCCTGAAGTGGCTGCAAACCGCCGGGCCAGGTGACATCATCAAGGTGGTGCCTGAGAGCTATTTGTTGGGCGACCGGGCCGTGTACCTGGCGGCGTTTTCGAAGGTGCGTGAATCGCTGTCGCCCGACGGGCTGATGCCCGACGACGGTCCCCGCACTGCGCTCAGGGCGCTGGCGGGGTTTGATGCGACGGTCAAGGAAGACAGGATCCGCTTGTCGCGCACCTTCACCAATGAGTTTGCGCAGCGGTCCAAAGAGCGGTTCAAGGCCTGAACCGCGTGCCGTGATAGTTGCTATATTTTCAATAGCACACCAGGCAATGAATACCTAGGCGAGCGTGGGTTTTCATCCCATCAAGGCGTCAATCATCGTCCAAAATGTCAAAAAGACATCAAAAATTAACCTGCAGGTTAATTTTTGATGTCTTTGGGCTGTTTTCAGGGCCGTATCAACCGCCCGGCAAGGGGAATGCCTCTGGCGCGGCCAGGGCTGGTTTCAACGCTTTTTGGTCTTTTTCACAGCCTGGCTTTTGGTGGAGCGTGACGTTTTGCCGTGGCTGGCTGCCTTGGCGCTGCGCGCAGTCACCGGCAAAAACACCACCACAGGCTGGCCTTTTTTGAACGCGGCGGAGGCCGACACGCTGTTCCAGCCTGCCACGCTGGCAGCGCTGAGCTTGTAGCGGTGCGCCAGGCTGGCCACCGAGTCACCCTTGCGGGCCTTGACGGTGGTACGCCGGGTGATGATTTCTGGCGCCAGCGAGACTTGGGCCGTGTCGGCGGTGTGGACGTTGACGTCGCTGTCCATTTTGGCGCTGCGCGGCACCAGCAGGGTGGAGCCGACCTTGATCAGCATGCGCGGCGGGATGTTGTTGACACTGCGCAGGTCGCCTTCGCTCATGCCCACCCGTTTGGCGGCTTCCGCCGGGTTCATGGTGGCGGGAACGGTCCAGGCGGTCCAGCTGGCGTACTGGCCTTGGGTGTAGGCCTCAAAGTTGCGCTGAAACACCGTGGCGTTGCTCCATGGCAGCAGGATTTGCGGCGTGCCGGCGGCCAGAATCACCGGGCGGTGGGCTGAGGGGTTCAGCGCCTTGAAGTCTTCCAGCTTCACGTCGGCCAGGCGGGCGGCCAGCGCCACGTCAATGTCGCGGGTGATCAGCACTTGCTGAAAATACGGGTGGTTTTCAATCAGCGGCAGTTCGGCACGAAAAGCCTGAGGGTTGGCCACGATGTTTTTGACGGCCTGCAGCTTGGGCACGTAAAGGCGTGTTTCGGCCGGCATGCTCAGATCCAGGTAGCCGGTAGGCAGGCCGGCGCGCTGGTTTTTGGCGATGGCGCGGCCCACGCTGCCTTCGCCCCAGTTGTAGGCGGCCAGCGCCAGGTGCCAGTCGCCAAACATGCCGTGCAGCCGTTGCAGGTAGTCCAGCGCGGCGCGGGTGGACGCCAGCACGTCGCGGCGGTCGTCCCGGAACACGTTTTGTTTGAGGGCGAAGTCCCGCCCGGTGGCGGGCATGAACTGCCACATGCCGGCGGCTTTGGCGCTGGACACGGCCTGCGGGTTAAAGGCGCTTTCAATGAAAGGCAGCAGCGCCAGCTCAGTGGGCATCTGGCGGCGCTCCAACTCCTCGACGATGTGAAACAGGTACTTGCTGGAGCGCCCGGTCATGCGCTCGATGTACTCCGGGCGTGCGGCATACCACTGCTCGCGGTCGGTGACCTGATCGCTGTGCAGGTCCGGCATGGCAAAACCGCGGCGAATGCGGTCCCACAGCTCTTTGGGGGGCTCGGTCAGGGCAATCGGCTGTGATGTGGTTTTGCCCGGCGTGATGGCTTGCAGCGGCCCGGTCGGGATGTTGGGCGTGGGCCGGGGGGCCTTGGCGTCTGCTGACTGGCCGACCACCAGCACCGGGTCGCCAGGCATGCCCAGGGCGGCCGGTTTGGGATTGACGGCGCAGCCCGCCAAAAGCACGGTGCTGGCCAGCAAGGACAGCGCTGAAAGACACCAGTGCCGCGCGGTGGGGTGGGGTTGCAGCAACAAGGGCGTTAGGGTGTCGCAAGAGGAGGAGGGCGTCATTTGAACTGGTTTTTCCACTGCCGAAGGGCGGCAAATACGGCAACGTCACTGTCAGCCGCCGGGTCAAAAGTATGGGCAGCCGCCTGAACAGCGGCTTGCCGGGTGCGTAAAAAGGGGTTGATCCGCCGCTCGTTGGCCACGGAGGTGGGCAGCGTGGGCTGACCCAAAGCGCGCGATTCTACGCACTGCTTGTAATAGCTCTGTAAGTCCGCGTTGCCGGGCTCCACCGCCAGTGCAAAACGCAGGTTGGCCAGGGTGTACTCGTGGGTGCAGCACACCACCGTGTCGGCGGGCAGCGCCGCCAGCTTGCCCAGTGAGTCCAGCATCTGTGCCGGTGTGCCTTCAAACAGGCGACCGCAGCCGCCTGAAAACAGCGTGTCACCACAGAACAGCAAGGGCTCGCCGTTCACATCGGGGTTGAAAAACGCAATGTGGCCAGCGGTGTGGCCGGGCACGTCGATGACTTGCCAGTGCAAGCCCAGCACCTCGGGGGCATCACCGTGGCGCAGCGGGGTGTAAGGGGCCGGAATACGCTCAGTGGCCGGGCCGTAGACCCGTGCGCCCCAGGTATCACGCAGTTGGGCCACGCCGCCAACGTGGTCGGCATGGTGGTGGGTGACTAAAATTGCGTCGAGTGTGAGGTGCAATGTTTGCAGCATGGCCTGCACGGGGGCAGCGTCACCGGGGTCCACCACCAGTGCCCGTTGGCCGTCGTGGAGCAGCCATAAATAATTGTCTTCAAAGGCGGGCAGTGCCAGCAGGCTCCACCGGTCAGGCAAGAGGGGCAAGTTCATGAGGTTGTTTCAATGAGTCTTGAAGGCGCGAGTTTGACAGAGTGGCTGGCCAGTGCGCCGGGGCAATATCTGCTGCAATGGGAGACCGCGCAGTTCGACGAAGCCGTCAGCGACATCTTTGGCTACCACGCGTTGCAACTTGGTTTTGCGGAGCTGCACGCCTTGCGCAACAACCGCATGCCGCACCAGTGGCTGGCTGTGACGTCCGAGCAAGCCGCACCAGCGGCAGCCCGTGTGACAGGCGCAGGCCGTGCAAGTTCCCGCCGTGCCGCGCTGGTGGCCGACGTCGAGGCGCTGCCCTTCAGCGCCGCCAGCCTGGACCTGCTGGTGCTGCCCCATACCCTGGAGTTGAGCCGTGACCCGCACGCTGCGCTGCGAGAGGCCGAGCGGGTGCTGGTGCCCGAGGGGCGCGTGGTGATCACCGGCATCAACCCCAACAGTCTGTGGGGGTTTCGGCAAAGCCGGGCCCACCTGTACCGCCGCGTGCTGAGGCGGTTGGGCAAGCAGGTCGAGGCCGACGATTCGTTTTTGCCCGGTGCTGGCCAGGCCATGGGCTCGATAGGCTACTGGCGGCTGCGCGACTGGCTGCAACTGCTTGGTTTTGAGGTAGAGTCGGCCCGCTTTGGTGTTTACGCGCCCTCGTTTGCCAGCCAGAAATGGCTCAGGCGTTTTGCCTGGATGGACACCCTGGGGCCGCGCTGGTGGCCCATTTTTGGGGCCACCTATTGCGTGGTGGCTGTCAAACGGGTGCGTGGCATGCGCTTGCTGGAGCCCGCCCGCAGGCCGCGCAAGGCCGTGGCCGCGGCACCGGCTGCGGTGGCCAGCAAAGACATCACGGCCCGGCACCGCCCCGGGCCATGAACTGATTTCCCATCCCTTGTCCATCACCCCAACGGGCTTCGCCCTGAATACTGAACGTTGAATGTCTTCATCCAATTGCGCCCCCATGCCCAGCAGCCCATCGCTTCAGCAGGTCACCATCTACACCGACGGTGCCTGCAAAGGCAACCCTGGCCCAGGCGGCTGGGGGGTGGTGCTGAGTTCGGGTGACCTCGAAAAAGAACTGTTTGGCGGCGAGATGGGCACCACCAACAACCGCATGGAAATGATGGCTGTGATTGAAGGCCTGAGTGCCTTGAAACGCCCCTGCCAGGTGACGCTGTTTCTGGACAGCGAGTACGTGCGCAAAGGCATCACGGAGTGGATTCATGGCTGGAAGGCCAGAGGCTGGAAAACGGCGGCCAAGGCCCCGGTGAAAAACGTGGACCTCTGGCAACGGCTGGACGCGCTGGTCACCAGCGGGGGCCACACCATCGACTGGCGCTGGGTCAAGGGCCACGCCGGTGTGCCGGGCAATGAGCATGCCGATGCGCTGGCCAACAAGGGTGTGGAACGGGCACTGGGCCGCATTTAGCGTGTGAAGTCGTCCTGTTGGCGCCAAGTTGCCGCCCACTTGGCGCGTAAAGTGCTTGTAAAGGTGCCAGATGCGGGTCTGACAGAGGCCTGAATCAAGCCCCCCAGCCAGCATTGCAGGCATGCCACTGCTACATTGCTGTTTGGTATTTTCCGTAACTTCAGGTGAGCAAATTCATGGCGTCCAAGGCAATTTACTCGGTGGTGGCGGTCACAGGCATCGTGCTGGCGTCCGGCGCGGCCTGGTGGCTGCAAAAGCCGCGAAATGCCAACGTGGCCGCCGACAGCGCCACCGCCACCCCGCCCAGCGGGCAGGCCAGCGCGTCATCAGGTGCGGGCAATGGCAAGCCGCCCACGGTGGAGGCCGCTTTCGTTGAGCTGCGCCGCCTGACCGACGACACCCAGGCAGTGGGCAGTTTGCGCTCGCGCCGTGGGGTGGTTCTGCGGCCGGAGGTCAGCGGACGCATCACGCAGCTGAACTTCACCGATGGGCAGCGCGTCAAAAAAGGCCAGACGCTGGTCCAGTTTGACGACCAGCTGCCGCTGGCCCAGGTGCAGCAAAGCCTGGCGGAGCTGTCCATTGCCCAGGCCAACCAGAGCCGCAACCAGGAGCTGGTGGCCCAAAATTTTGTCAGCCAGCGATCGCTCGATGAAAGCGCCGCCAACCTGCAGGTGGCCCAGGCCAAGCTGGCGCTGGCCAAAGCGACCGCCGCGCGGCTGAAAATTGTTGCGCCCTTCGATGGCATCGCGGGCATCCGGCTGGTGAACGTGGGCGACTATCTCAAGGACGGCGCCGACATCGTCAACATCGAAGACATTGACGCGATTTTTGTGGACTTCCGCTTGCCGGAGCGTTTTCAGTCCCGCGTACAGCGCGGGCAAACCGCCCTGGTGGACATCGACGCCTTGCCGGGCCGACGCTACGCCGCCCAGATTCAGGCCATTGACCCACTGATCGATGCCAATGGTCGATCTGTCGGCGTGCGCGCCTGCATTGACAACCGCCAGCTGCAACTGCGCCCGGGCATGTTTGCCCGTGTCAATGCGGTGTTTGACGTGCGGGAAGACGCCCGGGTGATTCCGGAAGAAGCCATCGTGCCGCAGGGCGGCAAGCAATATGTGATCAAGCTGCTGGACGACCCGGCGGCTTCAGGAAAATCGGCACCGGGCAGCAAGATCACGCAGCGGGTAGAGGTCAAGGTCGGCCTGCGCAGCCCGGGGCGGGTTGAAATTCTGGAGGGTTTGTCGGCCGGTGAGACCGTCATCACCTCCGGCCAGCAACGGGTTCAAAAAGACGGCACCCGTGTGACGGTGGTGGCGGGGTCCGCCGCTGTGCGGCCGTCAGCCGGGGCATCGGCGGCGAAGGCACCGCTGGCTGCTGTGGCGCTGGGGGGCGCCAATCCGTGTGGCCCCCTGGCCGCGCCCGCCGTGGTGACTTCACCAAGCAGCGGCAAGCCCGCTGCGCCCCCACCCGCCGCCGCTGCACGCAACCCCGCCTGAGATCAGGAACCGCGCCATGCAACTTGCTGAAATCTCCATTCGACGGCCGGTGTTTGCCACTGTGTTGTCCCTGTTGGTGCTGCTGATCGGGGCCGTGAGTTTCAACCGGCTGTCGGTGCGGGAGTACCCGAAGATCGACGAGCCCATCGTCACCGTCACTGTGCGTTACCCGGGGGCTTCGGCAGAGGTGATCGAGACGCAGGTGACCAAACCGATCGAGGATTCGATCGCCGGGATTGACGGCGTGGACGTGCTGACCTCGATCAGCCGGGCCGATGAAGGCTCCATCAGCGTGAAGTTCAGGCTTGAAAAGGACGCTGACGCGGCCGCCGCCGAAGTGCGTGACCGCACCTCACGGGTGCGCAACCGGCTGCCGCAGGCCATTGAAGAACCCGTGATTGCCAAGGTGGAGGCGGACGCCTTCCCGGTCATCCAGATCGGTTTTTCCAGCGAGTCGCTGAACGCGTTGCAGCTCAATGACCTGGTCAACCGCGTCGTCAAACCCCGCCTGCAAACCGTCACGGGGGTGGCAGACGTCAGTATTTTTGGCGAGCGCAAGTACGCCATGCGGGTGTGGCTGGACACGGATCGGCTGGCGTCCTACCGCCTGACGTCGCAGGACGTGGAAGACGCGATTCGCCGCAGCAACCTGGAACTGCCGGCCGGGCGCATTGAGTCGCAGCAGCGTGAGTTCAGCGTGACCTCGCAGACTGATCTGGTGCGCCCAGGCCAGTTCAACGAGATCGTCATCAAGACCGTCAATGGCTTCCCGGTCAAGCTGCGCGACGTGGCCCGGGTCGAGGAAGGCCCGGCCAACGAACGCACGGCGGTGCGCCTCAATGGCCGGCCGGTGGTGGCCGTGGGTGTGATTCGTCAGGCCACGGCCAACCCGCTGGACTTGTCCAAGGGGGTGCGTGACATGCTGCCCAAGCTCAAGGAAGACCTGCCCGCCGACGTGTTGATCGACGTGGCCAACGACAACTCGGTGTTCATTGACCGCTCGGTCGCCAATGTCTACACGACCATCGTTGAAGCCGTGGTGCTGGTGGCGCTGGTGATTTTTGTGTTTTTGCGCACGCTGCGTGCGTCCATCATTCCCATCGTCACCATCCCGGTCAGCCTGATCGGCACGTTTGCGCTGATGGCGCTGGCGGGTTTCAGTGTCAACACCCTGACACTGCTGGCGCTGGTGCTGGCCATTGGCCTGGTGGTTGACGACGCCATTGTCATGCTGGAGAACATCTACCGCTACATCGAAGAAGGCATGGACCCGTTTTCCGCCAGCATCAAAGGCGCCAAAGAGATCGGCTTTGCCGTCATCACCATGACCGCCACGCTGGTGGCGGTGTACGCGCCGCTGGCCTTCACGCCGGGGCGCACCGGGCGGCTGTTCACCGAGTTTGCGTTGGCACTGGCTGGGGCGGTGGTGGTGTCGGGATTTGTGGCGTTGACGCTGACGCCCATGATGTGTTCGCTGCTGCTCAAGCACAACCCCAAGCCCAACCGCTTTGACCGGGGTATGGAGCAGTTGCTGACGGGCGTGTCGACGCGGTACGGCCAATTGCTGCGCTGGCTGGTCACGGCGCGTGCTGCTGGCGGCCTGGGCCGGCTGGTGCAGGCGCGCTGGATCGTGGTGGCGGTGATGCTGGTCAGTGCCGGGGCCACGTTGCTGGTGTTTCCGTCAATGAAGTCCGAGCTGTCGCCCATGGAGGACAGGGGGGTGGTGCTGGCCAACATCAATGCGCCGGATGGTGCCACGCTGGCCTACACCGACCGCTATGCGGCCGAGCTTGAAAAAATTGGCCAGCCTTACAAGGAATTCGACCGGATTTTTGCCAACGTGGGCAACCCTTCCGTAGCGCAGGGGCGGGTGGTGTACCGCACGGTGGACTGGAACGAGCGCAGCCGCTCCACCATCGACCTGGCGCGTGACATGCAAACCAAATTTGCGGCGCTGCCCGGTGTGTCGGCGTTTTCAATCACCCCGCCATCGCTGGGGCAGGGATTCAGGGAGCGGCCACTGAACTTTGTGATTCAAACGTCAGACAGCTACCAAAACCTCAATGCCGTGGTGCGCCAGATCCTCGATGAGATGGCGAAAAACCCCGGCATCATCTCGCCCGACGTGGATCTGCGGCTGAACAAACCCGAGCTGCGCATTGCGGTGCAGCGTGACAAGGCCGCCGACCTGGGCGTCAGTGTCGAGGTGGTGGCCAAGGCGGTCGAGACGCTGCTGGGCGGGCGCAACGTGACGCGCTACAAACGCGATGCCGAGCAGTACGACGTGATTGTGCAAACCCAGGCCAGCGGCCGCACGACGCCGGAAGACATTGACAAAATCTACGTGCGCGGCCGCAATGAGGCCATGATCCCGCTGTCCGCGCTGGTCAGCGTGCGCGAAACCGTGGCCCCGCGCGAGCTGAACCACTTCGGCCAGCGCCGCTCAGTGTCCATCACGGCCAACCTGGCGCCGGACTATTCGTTGGGCCAGGCCCTGAGCTTCATGAACGGTACTGCGTCCAAGGTGTTGAAAACCGGTTACAGCACCGACCTGAATGGCACATCCCGCGAGTTCCGCAACTCGCAGGGGGCGCTTGGCATTGTGTTTGGCATGGCGCTGCTGTTTATTTTCCTGGTGCTGGCCGCGCAGTTTGAGAGTTTTATCGACCCGCTGGTCATCATGCTGTCGGTGCCGTTGTCGATGATCGGCGCGCTGCTGGCGCTGAAATGGTCCGGGGGGTCGCTCAATGTGTACTCCCAGATCGGGCTGATCACGCTGGTCGGGCTGATCACCAAACACGGCATTTTGATTGTGGAGTTCACCAACCAGCTGCGTGCGCAAGGGCTGGAGATGGTGGACGCCTTGATTCAGGCGGCGTCCCAACGTTTGCGGCCTATTTTGATGACCACCGGGGCCATGGTGCTGGGCGCCGTGCCGCTGGCGATTGCCAAAGGGGCGGGCGCCGAAAGCCGATCACAGATCGGCTGGGTGATTGTGGGCGGCATGTCGCTGGGCACGCTGCTGACGATTTTTGTGGTGCCGGTGATGTATTCGCTGCTCGCCCGCAAGGCGATCCCGGGAGCCAACATGGCGGTGGCGAAAGACGGCACGGACGCCGGTGTCTTGGCGCCGCATTGATTCAATATCGTTAACACACAACTATTGGGGCATCCCCCTGCAGGGGCCGTGGAACCGGCTTTGCAGGGCCACAGGCGCAACGGCCCCCTCGGGGGGGGGGGGCAGCGTCCACACGAAGTGGGAAAGCGTGGGGGCTACATCACCCCGTCGAACATCAACACGTCCACGCTGTCGCCGACTGCAACATTGCCCTGCGCATGGTGCAACACGATGAGCCCGTTTGCTTCCGCCATGGAGCGCAGCACCCCTGAGCCCTGACTGCCGGTGGTGCGGACGCGGAGCGCCCCATCAGCCGTGGTGGACACCCAGCCGCGTTGGTATTCAGTGCGGCCTGGTTTTTTGCGGATGGACTCACTGCTGAGCGCTTTGAGCAGCACGGGCTGCGTGGCGGTAGTGCCCATCATTTGCAGCAGAGCCGGGCGCACAAAGGCCAGGAACGTGACCATCACCGCGACTGGATTGCCTGGCAAGCCAAACAAAACGGAACCGTTCACGACGGTTTGATTGCTATTATTTTCATAGCTGGTCGGGCTTGATTTACCTAGGCTGGTGGCTGATTTCATCGAAAAATCAGTTGACATGATGCGTCCAACGGCCATGGGGCGGCCCGGACGCATCGCAATGCGCCAAAAAGCCACGTCACCGAGCTTTTTCATCATGGTTTTGGTGTGGTCAGCCTCGCCCACACTGACACCGCCAGAAGTGATGATGGCGTCAGCTTTCAGCGCGGCCTCGGTGAAGGCGGCTTCCAGCAAGGCGGGGTCGTCACGCACCACGCCCATGTCAATCACCTGGCAGCCCATGCGCGTCAGCAGGGCGTACACGGTGTAGCGGTTGCTGTCGTACACCGCGCCTTCACGTGGGGGTTCGCCCAGCGACAAGATTTCGTCCCCGGTTGAAAAATAGGCCACCCGCAGCGGGCGGAAGCAGCGCAGGGTTTTCAGGCCTAACGAGGCTGCCAGCCCCAGCCGGGCTGGCGTGACCAGCTCACCTTTCAGGAGCGCGGGTTTGCCTTGAGCCAGGTCTTCACCGCGCAGGCGGCGGTTGTCGCCCGCCGCCAGAAGGCGAGGGGGGATGGTGATGACATCGCCACTTTGCTGCACAAACTCCTGCGGCACCACGGTGTCCAGGCCCGTGGGCATGATGGCGCCGGTCATGATCTTCACGCAGTGGCCCGGCGTGACGGTGCCCGGCCAAGCCTTGCCTGCCAGCGCTGTGCCCACCACCTGCAGCGGCAGTGCCTGGCCGCTGGCCAGTGCTGCGCCGTCAAACGCATACCCGTCCATGGCCGAGTTGTCATGGGGCGGCACGTCGAAGGGGGATGTCACGTCGTCGGCCAGGACGCGCCCCAAAGCCTCCAACAGCGGCAGGTCTTGCGTTTCCTCAATAGGCACCACCAGCCGAGTCAGAAAATTCAGCACGTCATCAGCGCTCAGGGCCTGGGGGTCGTAGCCCTGCAGCTCGAACGCGATCTGGTCCAGCGTTTTCACCGGGGTGTTCACGTTTTCAGGGCTTCCAATTGGTGCAGCTCGGCCAAGGTGTTGGCGTTGGAAAACGCCCGAGGGTCGTCGTGCGGGCCATTGAAGGGCACCACCACGGTGTGGTGCAGCGCGGTCCACGCGTCGATCTTGCGGCCACCACCTTTGGTGAAAACCACCAGGCTCTCCAGCAGGTCGGTGGACATCAGGCAGAACACGGGCTGCTGGCGGACCTGGCCGTCTTCGTCGGCGGCGGCCACGGCAATGTCTGCGTTTTCACGCGCCATGGCGTCGGCCAGCCGTGCGACCAGGTCGGTGGGGAATAGCGGTGTGTCGCAAGGCACGGTGAGCAGATAGGGCGTTTCACAGCGCTCCAGGGCTGTCATGAAGCCCGACAAGGGACCTGCAAATTCACCCATGTGGCTGCCATCAGGCCAGACGTCGACACCAAAGGACTCATAAGCGGCCAGGTTGCGGTTGGCGTTGACCATGACGTGGCCGACCTGTGGGCCAAGGCGCATCAGGGTGTGCAAGGCCAGGGGAATGCCATTGAAGTTTTGCAGCCCCTTGTCAGCGCCGCCCATGCGCGAGCCGCGGCCGCCCGCAAGGATGACGCCGGTGATGGCCTCGGTGTGCAGCGGCTGGAAGGGGGAAGAAGGGTTGATGTCGTTCACGTTATCCACCGATGTAGCTCATTTCAACTCTCTTTTGACTGCTTGACGTCGTGGTGTCGGCGGGCAGCGCCGCCCGGATTTCCGAGTAGCGGTCATCGCGTTTTTGCCAGATGTGGGCCACGGCCCCGGCAATCTGGTCGTCGGCATAACCACCGCGCAGCAGGGCCCGCAGGTCATGCCCCTGGCTGGCAAACAGGCACAGAAACAGCTTGCCTTCGGTGGACAACCTGGCCCGGTTGCAGTCACCGCAAAAAGCCTGCGTGACGCTGCTGATCACGCCGATTTCACCCTGGCCGTCTGCGTAAGTCCAGCGCTGCGCGGTTTCACCCACGGTGTTGGCCGTCTTTGGCCGCAGCGGGAACTCTGCCTGGATGCGCGCGACCACCTCGCTCGACGGCATGACTTCGTCCATGCGCCAGCCGTTGGTGGCGCCCACGTCCATGTATTCAATGAAGCGCAACACCGTGCCGGTGCCCCGGAAGTGGCGCGCCATGGGCAGGATCTCCTGGTCATTGGTGCCGCGCTTGACGACCATGTTGACTTTGATCGGCGCCAGCCCGGCTTGGTGCGCGGCTTCAATGCCACGCAGCACGTCGGCCACAGGGAAATCCACGTCGTTCATGCGGCGAAACACAGCGTCGTCCAGCCCGTCCAGGCTGACGGTGACACGCTGCAGGCCGGCGTCTTTCAAGGCTTGGGCTTTTTTGGCCAGCAGGGAAGCGTTGGTCGTCAGGGTGATGTCCAGCGGACGGCCATCGGGCGTTCGCAGCTGGGCCAGCATGCCAATCAGCACTTCGAGGTTTTTGCGCAGCAGCGGCTCGCCGCCCGTGAGCCTGATTTTTTCCACGCCATGGGCGACAAAAATCCGTGCCAGGCGCGTCATTTCCTCAAAGCTCAACAAGGAGCTTTGTGGCAGAAAAGCATAGTCCTTGTCAAACACCTCACGCGGCATGCAATAGCTGCAACGGAAGTTACAGCGGTCGGTGACGCTGATGCGCAGGTCGTGCAAGGGGCGCGCCAGTTTGTCGGCCAGCAAGCCTGTGGGTGCAGAAAGGTCCGCGGGAATGTGGGGCAAGCGGGCGCTGTAGCGCAGGTCGGCCAGGGGGATGGAGGTGGTGGTCATGGGTACATGGGCAGACCTGTGAATTTAACCCATGACGCCCGCCCCTGGGCGCAGGGCGGGCGTTTGTCCCTGAGGCGGGTCAGTTCACTGCTGGCCGGCTTTCACCCGCCGTGAAACTTCACCACCAATGGCACGATCAGCAGCGCCACGATGTTGATGATCTTGATGAGCGGGTTGATCGCCGGGCCCGCCGTGTCCTTGTACGGGTCACCCACGGTGTCGCCGGTCACGGCCGCCTTGTGGGCGTCACTGCCCTTGCCGCCGTGGTGCCCGTCTTCGATGTACTTTTTCGCGTTGTCCCACGCACCACCACCGGTGCACATCGAAATCGCCACAAACAAACCGGTGACGATGGTGCCCATCAGCATCCCACCGAGTGCCTTCGGGCCGAGCAGTAAACCCACCAGGATGGGAACGATCACGGGCAACAGGCTGGGGATGACCATTTCCTTGATGGCGGCGGTGGTCAGCATGTCCACGGCGGCGCTGTAGTCGGGCTTGCGCTGACCTGCCATGATCTGTCCATCAGAGAACTGGCGACGGACTTCAACGACCACCGAGCCTGCTGCGCGGCCCACCGCTTCCATGGCCATGGCACCGAACAGGTAGGGAATCAGCCCGCCAATGAACAAGCCGATGATGACCATAGGGTCGCTCAGGTCGAAGGTGATGGCGCGGCCGTAGCTTTCGAGTTTGTGCGTGTAGTCTGCAAACAGCACCAGCGCAGCCAGCCCGGCAGAGCCGATGGCGTAGCCCTTGGTGACGGCTTTGGTGGTGTTGCCCACGGCGTCGAGCGGGTCGGTAACGGCGCGCACCTCGGGCGGCATGTCCGCCATTTCCGCGATGCCGCCGGCGTTGTCAGTGATAGGGCCATAGGCGTCCAGCGCCACCACAATGCCCGCCATGCTGAGCATGGCGGTGGCGGCAATGGCGATGCCGTACAGCCCGGCCAACTTGAATGACACGCCAATGGCGATGCAAACAAACACCACTGGCCAGGCGGTGGAGCGCATGGACACGCCCAACCCCGCGATGATGTTGGTGCCGTGCCCAGTGGTGGAGGCTTGCGCGATGTGTTTGACGGGGGCGTACTGGGTGCCGGTGTAGTACTCGGTCACCCACACCAGTGCGGCGGTAAGCAGCAGGCCGACGGCACAGGCCCCGAACAGCTTCATCTGACTGCCCAAGGCGGTGATGGCGTTGTCGGGGATCAGCCACATCGTGACGAAGTAAAACGCGATCAGGGACAACACGCCCGCAATGGCCAAACCTTTGTACAGCGCGGGCATGACGTTTTTCATGCCCGGCGTGGCCTTGACGAAAAAGCAGCCAATGATGGACGCCACGATGGACACACCGCCCAGCGCCAGGGGGTACAGCACGGCGTTGAGCGGCGCGGTGGCCACCAGCAGCGCGCCCAGCACCATGGTGGCAATCAGCGTGACGGCATAGGTTTCAAACAGGTCGGCGGCCATGCCTGCGCAGTCGCCCACGTTGTCGCCCACGTTGTCGGCAATCACGGCCGGGTTGCGGGGGTCGTCTTCCGGGATGCCCGCCTCGACCTTGCCCACCAGGTCTGCGCCGACGTCCGCGCCTTTGGTGAAAATGCCGCCGCCCAGCCGGGCAAATATCGAAATTAGTGACGAGCCAAATGCAAAACCGATCAGTGGGTTGAGCAGATCGGCCAGCTTGACGTTGGGGGTGTAGTTGCCGTTGCCCACCAGCATCCAGAAAAATGCCGTGACACCCAACAGGCCCAGGCCGACCACCAGCATGCCGGTGATGGCGCCGCCACGGAAGGCCACGTCGAGCGCCGGGCCGATGCCGCGTGTGGCCGCCTGGGCGGTTCGCACGTTGGCGCGCACCGACACATTCATGCCGATGAACCCGCAAGCACCGGAAAGTACCGCACCGACGACAAAGCCGGCGGCGGTTTTGCCGTCCAGGAACACGCCAATGAGCACGGCCAGGATCACACCCACGAGGGCGATGGTTTTGTACTGGCGGGCAAGGTAGGCGGCAGCGCCCAATTGAATGGCCGAAGCGATTTCCTGCATGCGGGCGTTGCCGGCGTCTTGCGACAAAATCCAGCCCCGTGCCCAGATGCCGTAGCCTACGGCGATGAGTCCGCACATCATCGCGAGGATGAGTGCCCAGTGGTTGATCATGAAAAGTCTCCTGGTTGTTTTTCGCTTGGAGGGGGCAACGCAGCACTCAAGGTCCTCACCCCCGCGGCGTTGCTTCCTCGCGGCAACCAGAACACTGGGAGACGATTGGCCAACGGCTGAAATCTAACGTCAAACAAGCCAGCGTAGGGGCTTTGTAAGACTCCGCGGCCTAAAATGCGGGTATGTCCTAGGCGCAGCGCTTGGGTCAATGGGTCTCTTTTAGGTTTTTTTACTTCACTACAGCAAACACAACTATGTCCCTGAGCAAAGTCACACCCGGTAAAAATGCACCCGATTCGTTCAACGTGATCATCGAAATTCCGATGAATGCAGACCCTGTGAAATACGAAGTGGACAAGGAGTCCGGCGCGATTTTTGTGGACCGGTTCATGAGCACGTCCATGCACTACCCGACCAACTACGGTTATGTGCCGCAAACCCTCAGCGGTGACGGTGACCCGGTGGATGTGCTGGTCATCACGCCTGTGCCTTTGTTCCCTGGCGTGGTGGTGACCTGCCGCCCCATCGGCATTTTGAAAATGACGGATGAAGCTGGCGAAGACGGCAAGGTGTTGGCCGTGCCTATCGACAAAAAATGCTCGCTCTACACCCAGTGGCAAAAGCCGGAAGACATGAACCCGCTGCGCCTGAAAACCATCTCCCACTTCTTTGAGCACTACAAAGATCTGGAAGAAGGCAAGTGGGTCAAGGTGACAGGCTGGGAAGGCCCGGACGCCGCCAAGAAGGAAATCACCGACGGTATCGCCAATTACCTCAAGGAAAACGAAGGCAAGTAACTCGACTTGCAACTGGCTGAAGCGCCTGCGGCCTTGTGCTGCAGGCGCTTTTTTTACGTGGGCGCCACGGTTTTGAACGGGCTGCGCTGGCTCAGATCATCGACGTAATGGGCAATGCCTTCCCCCTCCCGCGCCAAAAATCGCTCCACCGCATCGGCAAATGAAGGGTGTGCCAGCCAGTGTGCGCTGGTGGTCTTCACGGGGAGAAGCGCTCGCGCCATTTTGTGCTCCCCCTGAGCGCCGCCTTCAAACGTATTGAAGCCATGGGCAATGCACCAGGCCAGCGGCTGGTAATAACAGGCTTCAAAGTGCAGGCAGTCCACCCGCGCCAGCGCCCCCCAGTAACGGCCATAAGCGATCATTTCAGGGGCGTCTACAGGCTCTGAAATGCTGTTTTCAGCATCATTGAGATCGCTAGCCCGAGTTTTTATTGCACTGATTGCTATCAAACTAGTAGCAATTGCCTGTTTGCTGCCATCTGCCGACGTGTGTTCGGCCACGAACAGCAGCCAGTTTTCCGGCATGGTGCGTTGCATGCGCGTGAAGAAATCGCGGCTCAAGTATGGTGCGTTGCCGTGTTCGTAGTAAGTGCGTTCGTAGCAGCGGTAGAAGAAGTCCCAGTCGGCGGTGGTGATGTCCTGACCGCGTGACCATCGAAAGGTGATGTCAGCTTCCTGCACCTTGCGGCGTTCCTGCCTGATTTTTTTACGCTTTTCCTGGCTCAGCGACATCAAGAAGTCGTCGAAGTCACTGAATTTGGACGTTGTGTCAGGCGTAGATGCCGTCGATGTGGTGGCCGTCACTGTGCGGTTGGACCAGTGAAATTGCACGGTGTGGCGCAGCATCAGCCCAGCGTCCTGGCAGGCGGCCACGTCGTCAGGGCTGGCAAACAGCAGGTGCAGGGACGACAGGTTTTCTTCGTTGCACCACGCCACCAGGGCTTGCACCAGCAGTTTGCGCTCCTGTGGCGAGCGTGCCAGCAGGCGTGAGCCCGGCACTGGGGTGAACGGTGCGGCCACCAGCGCTTTGGGGTAGTAGGGCAGCCCGTGCTGTTGGTAGGCGTTCGCCCATGCATGGTCAAACACGTACTCGCCATACGAATGGGTCTTCAAGTAAAGGGCGCAAGCGCCAGCCAAGGCGTCGCCATGCCACAGCGTGACAAAACGCGGTGTCCAGCCCGTGTCTGGCGTAGCGCTGCCGCTTTCATGCAGTGCCGCCAAGTATTCGTGGCGCATGAAGGGGTTCATGACCCCGTCGGGGTGTTGCGCTGCCAACAAGGTGTTCCACTGCTCGGATGCGACCTCCAGCGGCGAGTCCAGAAGACGGATGACATAATCGTTTTTGTTGTTTTTCACGTAGTTCCAGACTCCATTTGATCGTCAACGATCCTTATTTATGCCACTCACTATCTGCGTCGCCCAGCTCAATTACTGTGTGGGCGACATGGCGGGCAATGCGCAAAAAATCATCGCTGCAGCCCGTTCGGCCTATGCCAACGGGGTGCGGCTGATGGTGACTCCTGAGCTTGCCATTTGCGGGTACGCCGCCGAAGACCTGTTCTTGCGCAGCGCTTTCATTCAAGCCTGTGATGATGCCGTCAATACGGTGGCCCGCGAGCTGGCTGGGTTAAAAGGTTTGACGGTCATTGTCGGCACGCCCACGCGTGGCAATTCCGGCCATGGCGACGAGGTGTCCACGGCTGGTTTGCGCACCAAAAGCATGGCGGTGCAACAGCGCCACAATGCGGCGCGCGTGCTGCAGGAGGGCCGGGTGTTGGCCACCTATGCCAAGCGCGAACTGCCCAACTACCAAGTGTTTGATGAGCGCCGTTATTTCACCCCAGGCCGCAGCGTGTGCGTCTTTCAAGTGCAGGGCGACAGTGGCGAGGCCGTCAACGTCGGCTTGCTGATCTGCGAAGACGCGTGGTTCGAAGAGCCTGCCTGGCTGGCCAAAGATGCTGGCGCCCAATTACTGGTGGTCATCAATGCCTCGCCCTTTCACGTGGGCAAGGGTGCCGAGCGTGAGTTGATGATGCGCAAACGCGCTCTGGCGACGGGATTGCCGCTGGTTTATGCCCATTTGGTGGGTGGGCAAGATGAGATCGTTTTTGAAGGCCGTTCGTTTGCGTTGCAGGCTGATGGTGAACTGGCTGGACGGGCTCCTAGCTTCGCGGAGGATCTGTTCGATGTCCACGTGGACACCTCTGGTCCAGAGATTGAATTGATTGCAAAAACGGTGCCCGAGAAAAGCTTGGAGGCCGACCTGTGGGACGCGCTGGTGCTGGGTGTGCGCGACTATTTGGGCAAGAACGGTTTTCCAGGGGCGCTGCTGGGGTTGTCGGGTGGCATTGACTCTGCGCTGGTGTTGGCCATTGCAGTAGATGCACTGGGGCCGGACAAAGTGCGTTGCGTGATGATGCCGTCGCCGTACACCGCCGATATTTCCTGGATTGACGCCCGGGACATGGCCGCTCGACTGAAGGTTCGCTATGACGAGATGTCCATCGTTCCCCAGTTTGAAGCTTTCAAGACCTCGCTGGCCAGCGAATTTGCAGGCCTGAAGGAAGACACCACGGAGGAGAACATCCAGGCGCGCATTCGCGGTGTGTTTCTGATGGCACTGTCCAACAAGTTCGGCGGTATCGTTTTGACCACGGGCAATAAAAGCGAAATGGCCACCGGTTACTGCACGTTGTATGGTGACATGGCGGGCGGCTTTGCGGTCATCAAGGATTTGTTGAAAACCACGGTGTTTGACCTGGCCCGCTGGCGCAATGCCAATGACCCGTACGGCACCGGCTCGCAGCCCATTCCTGAGCGCATCATCACTCGCCCGCCAAGCGCGGAGTTGCGTGCTGACCAGACGGATCAGGACAGCCTGCCGCCCTATGAAGTGCTGGACGCGATTCTGAGCCGCTATATGGAAAACGACCAAAGCATTGAGGCCATCGTGGCCGAGGGGTTTGAGCTCGCTGTGGTTGAACGCGTGACCCGGTTGATCAAGATCAATGAATACAAACGGCGACAGTCTCCGGTGGGCATCCGCGTCACCCACCGCAGCTTCGGCAAAGACTGGCGTTACCCGATCACCAGCAAATTTCGCGCTTGACAGAGCGCATTGAAATTTGCGGTACCGAATGCCGCTACATTCAAACGTAAACAGCCGCGTGCGGCGATATGACAACCTGACTGAAACTTCCAATGAAACAAATCACCGCAATCCTCAAACCCTTCAAACTCGAAGAAGTGCGCGAAGCGCTGGCCGAATGCGGCGTGACCGGCCTGACTGTCACCGAGGTAAAGGGTTTTGGTCGGCAAAAAGGCCACACTGAGCTTTACCGCGGCGCTGAATATGTCGTGGACTTTTTGCCAAAAGTAAAGGTCGAGGTGGTGGTTAAAACGGATGACGTGGACCGCTGTGTTGAAGCCATCGTGCGCGCGGCCCGTACAGGCAAGATCGGCGATGGCAAGATTTTTATCACCAGCGTAGAGCAAGTCCTGCGAATCCGCACTGGGGAGCAGGACGAGGCCGCTGTCTGAAAGCCCTGGATCAAATCTGATCGAGCGTAGTCTGGGTGCTGGCTGCACCCGCCGAGCTGATGAGATCAGGCAGCAGCGGCTCAACGTCTGTGCCTGTCTGGATGAGTTTCATGAGCGCGTCACTCATGAAACCGGTGTCTAAGGCAGTGGCTAAAAATGCCAGCAGGCTGTCGTAGTAGCCGTCCAGATTGAGCAACCCTACAGGTTTGTGGTGATAACCTAGTTGGCGCCAGGTCCAGACCTCAAAAAACTCTTCCAGCGTACCAATGCCGCCGGGTAGTGCTAAAAAAGCGTCTGCTCGCTCTGCCATGATGCGCTTGCGATCATGCATGCTGTCCACAATGTGCAGCTCGGTACAGTCATCATGAGCCCATTCTCTTTCCACCAAGGCCTTTGGGATGACGCCCACTACGCGGCCACCCGCAGCCAGTGTTGCATCCGCCAAAATACCCATCAGACCATTGCGGCCGCCACCGTACACCAGCTGCCCGCCGTTTTGCCCTATCCACACCCCGACTCGCTTGGCCAGATCGGCAAATGCTTGCGTGCTACCAGGTCGAGAGCCGCAGTAAACACACAGGGAAAAAGCAGGCGGTTGTTGGCTGATCATTGTTTTCATGTGGCATATCTATAGAAGGCCGCCAGGGTCCAGGTCGCAGCACACAAAAGAAGGCTTAGCAGCACAGCCGCACTCCCCATGTCTTTCGCCCGTTTGGATAAGTCGTGCCACTCAGGACCGATGCGGTCGATGGCGGTCTCAATGCCGGTGTTGAGTAACTCAATGATCATGACCAATGTCACGCTGCCAGCGAGAAGTATGGCCTCAACCCACGTCCGGCCCAGCCAGAATGCCGCGGGAATCAGCACGGCTGAGGCGATGGCTTCTTGGCGGAAAGCCGTTTCGGACCAGCCCGCACGCAACCCAGCCAACGAATAACCGAATGCATGCCACACCCTGTGAAGTCCTTTACGGCTCTTTTGGGGGTTAACTGGGGGGCTACCCGACGGCGAAAAATCGGAGTCATCGCTGCTGTGATTCATAAAGGAGGAAAAAGATATGAAGGACGCCGGTAAAAGCGTTGCAAGCAAGAACCAAGAGCATCTGCTCGGACGATCTCTTGATTGTGTCTGTGTTTTGTGGCAACTCTGTGATCGTGCAATGTGACGGTGCTATCAACTTGTAAGACACCGCGCCATGTCTCAAGCCTTACCGGATGGAGCTTCGTTGAAGCGTCGGTTTTTTGCGGGCGCCACCCAGGTGATCAACCGCGTTCCAGACCAAGCGTCATGCCAGAACTGTCTTTGGGGATGAAAACGAGCCAGCACGGCCCACAGACCAATCCAGCCCAATGTGAGCACTGCGCCCTCTGCAGCTGGAAGCACAAAAGCATAACTCGCCAGCAATGGTGGAAGAAACCAAAGCCAACTGAGCAGGTAGCGAAGCAAGGCTCGTTTTTGCGTGATCAACGCTCCTGTCGCGTCGACCAAACGGATGTCCCACGTTTTCATGGCCAGAGTTTGGCCTTTTGCCCAAAACCAGACAAAGTAGATGCCAAAAACCACGAAAACAAAAGCTTGTAGTGCGTTGCGGTTGTCCATAGCGTTGCGGGTCTGGCTCAAAGTGCCAAACAGGTAACCGGCAATGAAAACGACGCCGAACATCAAAAGCCCTTCGTACATCCAGCAGGCCATTCGTCTGGGAATCGAAGGCGTTTTAAGATGGATTGCGGTCAATTTCAGCCTGTATGGTTGCAAGGATGGGGGATTGTGTGAGGCAGCACCTCGCGTGGCGGGTCGACTGCCAAATAATTATCGCTTCTGTCCAAACACTTCCCTGTAGTAACTGTCAACATCGGGTGTTGAACTTACCAGACCGTTAGCGGCAGGGGGTGAGAGTCTCTAAGGCGTCTTTGCCGCTTGAGGAGCCGATGCCGGTCGATGTGGTTGGACCGGGACAAGCTTTTGTGGTGCGACAGGTTTAATTGCCAAAGCAGCGCCTGCGGGTTTGGCTCGTGCCTTTTGAGCCAACTCCTGTTTTTCTTCCGCACTCAGCGATTGATACGTTTGCCATTTCGCCAGTTTTTCCTCAGGTGTCAATTGTTTGGACAGTTCTTTGGTCGTTGCGAAATTAAGCCTCGCCTCGGCTCGTTGTAGAGGGCTCAGACCGACCCATTCATTCATACGGCCATGCATGGTGGCTTGCTCAAGCGGCGGCAAAGATGAGTAGTTTTTTGACACCGCTAGCCACTTTCGTTTCTGGGCTTCACTGATCGTGCCCCAAGTACCAGCAAGCGGTTGGAGTGCCTGCTGTTGCGGTGTTGTCAGTTCACTCCAGAGAGGTTTTCCCGTCGACGCTGGTTGGGTCGCGATGCCTTTGGCATGTGTTGGTTTGGGCGTGTCCGGCAACATTGTCTGTGCGTTGCCCAGCAGCGGGATGACCGTACAGACGGCCAGTGAACACTGCAAGATACAAAGGAAAAGCCGGTGACCCATGAAGTCGGTGGTAAAGATCAAGATATAAGGGTTAGTGATGGGTCGCATCATTGCGGCCAAGTGACTGCACATCTGCCTCTCAGTGCATGCCTTTGAGGAATTGGATGAAGCCCGGGTCGGAAAACGCCGCTGGTGGCAGGGCGTCGGTCAGCAGAGCGACATCAACATCTGCCAGTTCTTGTGCGCGGTTGTCACTTTGAATGATGTTGATCAGCAGCAAGCCAGCTACCAAAAACGCCAATGGTATGAGCGCCGCAATGCGTGACCATCTGCGGGAGCTGTCTTCACTGCCCCACGTTAGTGCCGCGCTCTGTCCCTGAATGGATGTCTGTACCACCGACTGCGTTCTTGCGATCTTTCTAGCTGCAATAGCTTGAAAGCGTGCGGCACGAAGTCGCTCACTGATGTCATGAGGCAAATCCGCAGTTGCCGAGGCTAGGTGTGACACGGTCCTCAGTGCAAATCTTTCCTGCAGAACATCGGTATTTTTTCTGGTTGAATTCGTCATAGTTTGATTCCTTTCGCGCCCAGTGCTTTGCTGAGGGCTAGGACAGCACGGGAGCAGTGCGTCTTAACGCTTCCTTCGGAGCAACCCATTGCAGTTGCCGTTTCAGCCACGTCCATCTCCTCCCAGTAACGCATTAGAAATGCTTCCCGTTGACGACCCGGCAACTGCTGAACGGCTTCTTCGATTTGATTCAGAACTTGCGCTCTTTCTGTGGCGTCCTGAGCGCTTTCTGTACCTTCTGAGTCTGTGAGCATCTCCAAAGTTTCAAGAAGGTCGAAATCTCCTTCGTCCCCTCCTGATTCGAAGTCGCTCATGTTTGAAAAAAGTGCATTTCGGGTTTTGCGACGGCGAAACCAGTCCAGCGTGGTGTTGGATAGGATTCTTTGGAACAACATGGGCAATTCGGCTGCAGGCTTGTCACCGTAGCTATGGGCAAGCTTCATCATGCTGTCCTGAACGATGTCTAGCGCAGCTTCATCGTCTCGTACGTGATAGACGCTTCGTTTGAACGCACGCTTTTCAACGCTTTTCAGAAAGTCGGAGAGTTCTTGTTCGGTTGCCAACGTGGTTGTATCCGGGTTGTCCAGTTTTTTGATTTTTTGTGACTTGCTTCGTCTCCTTGCCTGGCGCAGCACTTGGACAGAGCGATGCTAAAAGCAATATGCAAAATTATCGCACCACCGATACGCACTGCCGCCCAACCGTTTGTCTGGTGTAAAAACGAAACGCAAGGGCAGGTGTAATAATGGGGGTTGCACTTCAAAACGCAAACGGGTCACAGCCCGGCGAAATATGCCTTCGCCCATGGTTGTGGTCTCAAGTCTCGAGGCCGCTTCATAAGAGCGGGCGAAGAGGCACCCAAGGTATTTCGTTAGAGAAATTCACAAAGGTTCATCATGGAAATCTCCAAAGCGGAACTCGGTTCTGCAGCATCAACGTCGTTCAAAACCACACCCGCCACCGTACTCGAAGAACTCCGTGGCGCGGAAATCTTGGTCAAATCGCTTCAAGCAGAGGGTGTCAAGTACATCTGGGGCTACCCTGGTGGCGCCGTACTGCATATCTACGACGCGTTTTACAAACAGGATTCGATCCTTCATGTGCTGGTACGCCACGAACAGGCTGCCGTTCATGCTGCCGACGGATATGCGCGAGCCACCGGCGATGTTGGTGTGGCGTTGGTAACTTCGGGCCCCGGCGTGACCAACGCTGTTACCGGGATTGCGACGGCGTACATGGACAGCATTCCCATGGTGATCATCACCGGTCAAGTGCCGACCCATGCAATTGGTTTGGATGCTTTTCAGGAGTGCGACACGGTGGGCATCACCCGGCCGATCGTCAAACATAATTTTTTGGTCAAAGACGTGCGCCAGATGGCTGACGTGATGAAAAAGGCATTTCACATCGCCCGCAGCGGCCGACCCGGCCCTGTGGTGGTGGATATCCCTAAAGATGTTTCATTCAACAAGACTGCGTATTTTGGCCACCCGCAGTCCGTTGAAATGCGCTCTTACAACCCCGTACGCAAGGGTCATGGCGGACAAATTCGAAAGGCATTACAGCTCTTGCTGACTGCCAAGCGGCCCTATATTTACACCGGTGGTGGCGTTCTTTTGAGCAACGCGTCCCAAGAGTTGAGAACGCTGGTCGACATGCTGGGCTATCCCTGCACAAACACGCTGATGGGTTTGGGGGCCTACCCGGCCAGCGATAAAAAGTTTCTGGGCATGCTGGGCATGCACGGAACGGTTGAAGCCAACAATGCTATGCAGAACTGCGACGTTTTGCTGGCAGTGGGCGCGCGTTTCGATGATCGTGTGATTGGCAACCCCAAGCATTTTGCGCAAAACGAACGCAAGATCATTCATATTGACATCGACCCATCAAGCATTTCAAAGCGTGTCAAGGTTGACGTTCCCATTGTGGGCGACGTCAAGGATGTTTTGACCGAGTTGATCACCATGATCAAAGAGTCAACTTTAAGGCCTGACGCTGACGCTTTGGGTGGTTGGTGGGACACGATCGAGGGATGGCGGTCAAAGAACTGCATGAAGTACAGCTTGGGCAAAGGCGATGTCATCAAACCGCAGTACGTGGTAGAGACTCTTTGGAACATGACCAAGGATGCAGATACCTACATCACCTCCGACGTGGGACAGCACCAGATGTGGGCTGCGCAGTATTACAAGTTCGACGAACCGAGGCGCTGGATCAACTCCGGTGGCCTGGGCACCATGGGTGTGGGTTTGCCTTACGCGATGGGCATCAAGCTCGCCAAACCAGAGTCCGAGGTGTTCTGCGTCACGGGCGAAGGCTCCATCCAGATGTGCATTCAGGAGCTGTCAACCTGTTTGCAATACAACACGCCAGTCAAGATCGTTGCTTTGAACAACCGATTTTTGGGCATGGTGCGCCAGTGGCAAGAGATTGAGTACGCCGGCCGATACAGCAGCAGCTACATGGATGCACTGCCAAACTTCGTTAAATTGGCAGAGGCGTATGGACATGTGGGCATGTTGATCGAAAAGCCGCAGGATGTCGAACCCGCGCTGCGCGAGGCGCGCAAGCTCAAGGACCGAACTGTGTTTATGGACTTCCGCACCGATCCGACTGAAAACGTGTTCCCGATGGTTCAGGCAGGCAAGGGAATCAACGAAATGTTGCTGGGATCTGAAGATTTATAGCCTTTTGCCTCGCTGGTCCGCTGTTTGACTGCACGTTCTGCTCCCGGTTTGGGAGCATCCTCTAAAACTCACATTGACGAATCTATTGCTCGCAAAGCCTGCGCATTACCGTGCTCAGGGGAGGGCAGCGAAAAGAGGAGTCCACCTTTATGAAACACATCATTGCAGTTCTGCTGGAAAACGAGCCTGGTGCGCTTTCCCGCGTTGTTGGTCTTTTCTCGGCGCGTGGTTACAACATCGAAAGCCTCACTGTCGCGCCGACAGAGGACCCGAGTTTGTCCCGCATGACCATTCAAACCAGCGGTTCGGACGACGTGATCGAACAAATCACCAAGCACCTGAACCGCTTGATCGAAGTGGTCAAGGTGGTCGATTTGACCGAAGGCTCCTACACCGAGCGCGAGCTCATGATGGTCAAGGTGCGCGCCGTAGGTAAGGAGCGCGAAGAGATGAAACGCATGGCGGATATTTTTCGGGGCCGCATCATTGATGTGACCGAAAAAAGCTACACCATCGAGTTGACTGGCGACCAGTCCAAAAATGATGCATTCCTTGAAGCGATTGATCGCAGCGCGATCCTGGAGACAGTACGTACTGGCTCCAGTGGGATTGGTCGAGGTGAGCGCATTCTCAGGGTCTGATTTCAGTTGTCCGGTCGCGCGTTTCGGCAGGCGGGGCGCGAACGGACTGGGGAGTGGCGACATGTGTTGACCGTTCGCCCGGAGCCTGCCACGGGGCATTTTCGCCACCAATCACAACATCATAGGAGAGAAAAATGAAAGTTTATTACGACAAAGATTGCGACCTGAGCCTGATCAAGGGCAAGACAGTAGCCATTATTGGTTATGGTAGCCAGGGTCATGCTCATGCCCAGAACCTGAACGACAGCGGCGTGAAAGTGGTTGTGGGTTTGCGCAAGGGTGGCGCGTCGTGGGACAAGGTTGGCAAAGCTGGCTTGAACGTGATGGAAGTGAACGATGCAGTCAAGGCTGCCGACGTGGTGATGATCCTGCTGCCCGATGAAGACATCGCAGCGGTCTACAAAAATAATGTCGAACCCAACATCAAGCAAGGCGCTTCCTTGGTGTTTGCGCACGGTTTTAATGTCCACTACAACCAGGTCGTGCCACGCGCTGACCTCGATGTCTGGATGGTCGCTCCCAAGGCCCCGGGCCACACGGTTCGCAACACGTACACGCAGGGCGGCGGCGTGCCTCACCTGATTGCTTTGTACCAAGACAAAAGCGGTAAAGCAAAAGATCTCGCACTGAGTTACGCCATGGCCAACGGCGGCGGCAAAGCCGGCATCATCGAAACCAATTTCAAGGAAGAGACCGAGACGGATCTGTTCGGTGAGCAGGCTGTGTTGTGCGGTGGCGCTGTCGAACTGATCAAAATGGGTTACGAGACACTGGTCGAGGCAGGCTACGCACCTGAAATGGCTTACTTCGAGTGCCTGCACGAGCTGAAACTCATCGTGGACCTGATTTATGAAGGCGGTATCGCCAACATGAACTATTCCATATCAAACAATGCGGAGTACGGCGAGTACGTGACTGGCCCAGAGGTGATCAATGCCCAGTCGCGCGAAGCAATGCGTAATGCGCTCAAGCGTATCCAGACCGGTGAGTACGCCAAGATGTTTATCCTTGAAGGCCGGACTGGCTACCCCAGCATGACTGCACGTCGCCGTTTAACGGCCGAGCATTCCATTGAAAAAGTCGGTGGCCAGCTGCGCGCCATGATGCCTTGGATTGCAAAAAACAAGTTGGTTGACCAAACGCGCAACTAAAAAGTCCTGAATCGGGTCACGCTTTTATTGAAAAGCCGCGCATGATCTTGCGCGGCTTTTTACTTTCAGGGCAGACTTCATTCACGGTGCTGCTGCCACCCTGGTTATGATTCGTTCATAACTATCATTTTGATAGCTGTCTGCGCACAACCAGTGTGCCCGAGGAGTATTATTTATGCATGATGGCGAAGACGCGGTTTCCGCAGTCGAAGAAGTCGGCCCTCGCAAGCGTCGCAAGGGTATTTACATTTTGCCTAACCTGTTCACACTGGCAGCATTGTTCGGTGGTTTCTACGCCATTGTGATGGCGATGAATGGTCGTTTTGACCAAGCTGCCATTGGTGTTTTTTGTGCCATGGTGCTGGACAGTCTAGATGGTCGGGTAGCGCGCATGACCAATACCCAAAGCGCGTTTGGAGAGCAGATGGATTCGCTGTCCGACATGGTGTCGTTTGGCGCCGCACCGGCGCTGATCGCCTATGTCTGGGGGTTGACCAGTCTGGGCCGCTGGGGTTGGATTGGCGCCTTTGTTTATTGTGCCTGCGCAGCACTGCGGCTGGCCCGTTTTAACGTGAACACTGCCGTGGTTGACAAGCGGTTTTTTCAGGGCTTACCGTCGCCTGCTGCAGCCGCGTTGGTGGCCGGGTTTATTTGGCTAATGAACGATTCTGGCATTGACGGCATGGACGTTCGCTGGACCACGTTTGCCTTGATGCTCTATGCGGGCCTCACCATGGTGACCAACGTGCCTTTTTACAGCTTCAAGGACGTCAGCATGAAGCGCAGCGTTCCATTTGCCGTCATCGTGCTCATTGCCTTGGGTATTGCCGTGATCAATATTCATCCCCCCATCGTCATGTTTGCTTTGTTTGTGATTTATGGATTCTCAGGCTACGCCGTCTACGGATGGCGCAAGACGAAAGGCTTGCAGACCAGTGTGATTTCAACTTCGACTGACGAGCCGGACGAACGTGGGCTTCACAAGTGAATTTTTGATAAACTAATCACATGTTGAAATTTGCACTTGTCCTACTAACCTTGCTCAACGGGCGGAGTTGGTAGCGCACGCGCACACTCGATTGAACGGCCCGTTTGCACCAGCAGCGGGCCGTTTTTTATTGGACTGCTGGTTTTTCCACCTCCCTTGAAGTGATTTGAGCACACCATGATGTTGAAGAACCCCGCCAACAAGTACCGTTCATTCCCACCTGTTTCGTTGGTTGACAGGACTTGGCCGAATGTCGTCCTGACACAGCCACCCATCTGGTGTAGCGTGGATCTGCGTGATGGCAATCAAGCATTGATAGAGCCGATGGACATCACCAGGAAGCTGAAAATGTTCAATGCTCTGCTGGCGATTGGTTTCAAAGAAATCGAAGTCGGATTTCCTTCAGCATCGCAGATCGAATTCGACTTTCTGCGCAAGCTCATAGACGAGAACTTGATCCCTGAAGATGTGAGCATTCAAGTTCTCACACCGGCCCGCGAAGGCTTGATTCAACGGACTTTTGAAGCCTTGCAAGGGGCAAAAAATGTCATCGTGCACCTGTACAACGCTACAGCACCAGTGATGCGCAGGGTTGTTCTGGGTCTCGATGAGGACGGTATCGTTCAATTGGCAGCGGGTCAGGCACAACTTTTTGTCGATTTGGCGGCGAAGCAGCCTGAAACGAACTGGACATTTCAATACTCACCTGAAATGTTTTCTGGCACTGAACTTGTATTTTCTAAGCGAGTGGTTGATGCAGTCACTGCAGTCTGGCGCCCGACCCCTGAGCACAAATGCATCATCAACCTGCCATCAACTGTTGAGCATTCCACACCGAATATATTTGCCGACATGATCGAATGGATGAATCGACACCTTGCCCGACGAGACGCCATTGTTTTGTCAGTTCACCCGCATAACGACAGGGGGACGGGTACCGCTGCCGGCGAGTTTGGAATAATGGCAGGCGCCGACCGCTTGGAAGGGTGTTTGTTCGGGAATGGGGAGCGTACGGGAAATCTTGATCTGGTCAATGTGGCGCTGAATCTCTACAGCCAAGGTGTTGATCCAGGCCTTGATTTTTCGGACATTGATGAGATTCGGCGAACGGTGGAATATTGCAACCAGTTGCCTGTTCACCCGCGCCACCCCTATGCCGGTGATCTGGTTTACACATCGTTCTCAGGGTCCCATCAGGATGCAATCAAAAAAGCGTTCGCATCCCGTCATGAGTCTGAGATATGGGATATGCCTTATCTGCCGATTGACCCTAAAGATGTTGGGCGCAGTTATGAGGCGGTAATTCGCGTGAACAGCCAATCTGGCAAGGGCGGTATCGCTTACTTGTTAGAGAGTGAATATGGCCTTGAGTTACCGCGCCGGTTGCAAATTGAATTTAGTCACTGCGTGCAACGCGTAATGGATGCGACAGGCAAGGAGTTGACGGCGCAAAATTTATACACGTTGTTTCAACAGGAATATGGCCTTCTTACCGTCAAGGCGCCTGGCAATCAGCAATTGATCAATCACGTCAATGAGCTTGATGCGGAGGTTAAACAGGTTACTTTGACTGCCGAGATTGAGCTGTCGGGGCGACAGTTGTGTGTTAGTGGCAAAGGGCGCGGGCCGATTGATGCTTTTATGCAGGGTTTGTGCTTAGCTACTGGCGAAACGTTGCGTGTTCTGGATTACCACGAGCACGCAATTGGTGAAGGCGCTCATGCTCAGGCTATTGCGTACCTGGAGTTGCGCGTTGGAACGCAAACTGTTTTTGGTGTGGGTCTGGATGCGAATATCGTGTCGGCTTCATTCAAGGCAATTCTGTCGGGTTTGCAACGCGCCGGAGTTCATCAGATAGATGATTTAAAAACTGAAAAAAATACACCAACGGAGCAGACATGACTGACAAGTTAATCATTTTTGACACCACTTTGCGTGACGGTGAGCAGTCACCAGGCGCCTCAATGACTCGGGATGAAAAGCTGCGTATTGCCCGGCAATTGGAACGACTGAAGGTGGATGTGATTGAGGCTGGTTTTGCCGCCAGCTCAAATGGCGACTTCGAATGCATCAAAGCCATTGCAGAGGTGATTCAGGATTGCACAGTTTGCTCACTTGCTCGCGCCAATGACAGGGACATCTCACGTGCTGCAGAAGCGCTAAAACCTGCCAAGTCAGGGCGGTTGCACTTGTTCCTGGCCACCAGTGCGTTGCACATGGAAAAGAAATTGCGCATGACGCCCGACGAGGTTTTTGAGCAAGCCAGGTTGTCTGTGCGTTTCGCACGCAATCTGATGGGTGACATCGAATTCAGCCCGGAAGACGGTTATCGGTCTGACCCAGATTTTCTGTGCCGCGTTCTTGAGGCTGTCATTGCCGAAGGTGCCACAACCATCAATGTGCCTGACACTGTTGGTTATGCCATCCCCGAGTTGTATGGGCACTTCATCAGGAATCTGCGTGAACGTATTCCCAACAGTGATAAAGCCGTATGGTCTGTTCATTGCCATAACGACTTAGGCATGGCGGTGGCCAATTCACTGGCGGGGGTCATGATTGGCGGTGCGCGGCAGGTCGAATGCACCATCAACGGACTGGGTGAACGCGCTGGCAATTGTTCATTGGAAGAGGTCGTCATGGCCGTCAAAACCCGCCGTGACTACTTTGGTCTTGATGTAGGTATTGACAGCCAGCATATTCTGGCATCGAGTCGAATGGTTAGCCAAACGACTGGCTTTGTAGTGCAGCCCAACAAGGCTGTGGTGGGGGCGAACGCATTTGCTCATGCGTCTGGCATTCATCAGGATGGCGTGCTCAAGGCCCGTGATACTTACGAAATCATGCGCGCCGAAGATGTTGGCTGGAGCACCAACAAGATCGTGCTGGGCAAATTGAGTGGCCGAAACGCTTTCAAGCAGCGCCTGCAGGAACTCGGTGTGGTTATGCAAAGTGAGTCGGAAATCAACAACGCATTCATCAAGTTCAAAGACCTTGCCGACCGCAAGAGCGATATCTTTGATGAGGATATCCTGGCGCTGGTCAGCGATGAAAGTACTGCGCAGGGCCACGAGCAATACAGCTTTGTTTCACTGTCGCAGCACAGTGAAACAGGCGAGAGGCCTCACGCGCGCGTCGTGTTCAGCGTGGAAGGAATTGAGGTAACCAGTGAGTCAGAGGGTAATGGACCCGTGGATGCGTCGCTCAAAGCGATTGAATCACATGTGCGGAGCGGTGCTGAGATGGTTTTGTATTCCGTCAATGCAATCAGTGGCTCGACTGAAAGCCAAGGCGAAGTGACTGTGCGCCTGCAAAACAGTGGTCGAGTGGTAAATGGCGTGGGGTCAGATCCCGACATCGTGGTGGCATCGGCGAAGGCCTACTTGAGTGCCTTGAACAAGTTACAAAGTAAAGCTGATCGGGTTGCAGCGCAAGGCTGAATCCTACATGCGCTGAATTTTCCTGTTGATCCTTAAAAAATCAATGAAATCAAAGACTTGGCAGGTTTTTCTGGATTTTTATAAAATACAAGTAACGGCCAACCTGAATTCGCGTCAATTTTAGGAAAGTCACGCAAGCGTTTGATATTGCGTGACTTTTTCTATTTGTATACACTTCAGCCTTCTACAAAATGTCACCTGACCAGGCAAACTTCCATGTCTAACAAGATTTTGACTCGCGCCCTGAAAATCTTCGGTTTGGTCGCTTTGTCTGCCGCCTTCGCAAGTCCTCTGGCCGTAGCGGCTTCTGCCAAAAGTACGATTGTCAAAAAACCGCACGCTGCAAAGGTCTCTGCTGCTAAAAAGGTGGTAGGTGCGAATGCACGCAAGTCGATGCGTTTCACGGCGAACACCCGCCGGAAAAATATTGTTCATGCCATCGTTCCTGCAAAGCCGTCTTTCGGTCAGATGGCGGGTCTGCACGCTTTGCCGGATTCACTCGATTTGAAATCAAGCGTAGCGCTGGTGATTGATCAAGATACGCGAGAAGTGCTGTTTAGCAAGAATGACCACGCAGTCTTGCCTATTGCCTCGTTGACCAAGCTGATGACGGGCGTCATCATCAGTGGTGCACAGTTGCCTCTTGATGAGTTGATCACGGTGACAGACGACGATATCGACACTGAGAAAGGAAGTCGTTCGCGGCTGAAGGTTGGTACTACCTTGAGTCGTGGCGAAATGCTGCACTTGGCGCTCATGTCCAGTGAAAATCGTGCTGCTCACGCTTTGGGACGTACCTATCCGGGTGGATTGCGCGTGTTTGTCAGCCTGATGAATGCGAAGGCGAAAATGTTGGGTATGAATGACACCAAGTATGTGGAACCCACAGGTTTATCGAGTTTAAATCAATCCAGTGCGCAGGATCTGGCAACACTGGTGAATGCAGCGCACGGCGACCCGATGTTGCGCGAGCTTTCAACCTCGACGGGCTATCAAATTGCTGTAGGTAGTCGTACTCTGCAGTACAACAACACCAATCGACTCGTGAAGAATCCTGAATGGGAGATTGGCTTGCAAAAAACGGGTTACATCTCTGAGGCTGGTCAGTGCCTCGTCATGCAAACCAAGATCGCTGGTCGAAAACTTATCATGGTCTTTCTGGATTCAGCGGGGAAACTCAGTCGTTTAGGCGATGCAGAGCGTGTTCGGCGTTGGGTTCAGAGTAATCCTGTCGTCGACCATAAACTTAACATGTCTGCAGCCGCGAAGCACGTCAGTGGTTGAGCGGCCAGCGCTTACGATGCTATCTGTTCTTATAGCCGAGCGCTGCTGAAATCTCGTTCGCAGTGCTTTGCAATTTGGCCAACCATTGTTCGTCGAGCCGATCGGCCGGTGCAGAAATCGATAAACCTGCAATCAAATGGCTTTGATCGTCGTATATCCCAGCGGCCATGCAGCGCACACCTAATTCCAGTTCCTCATTGTCCCGTGCGATCCCGTATTGACGTGCCTTGGACAACTCCCTTTCTAGCACGGGCAACTGGGTAATGCTGTTGCGCGTTTGCCCCGACAAACCAGTGCGCGTGGCATAAGCGCGCAAACGTTGGGGGTCATCAAAAGCCAGAAACAGTTTTCCAACTGAAGTCAGATGCAACGGCGCTCGCCCTCCTATGGCCCGCACCACCTGCATCCCCGAACGCTCACTGTAGGCGCGCTCCACATACACAATCTCATCACCTTGGCGCATGCTCAGATTGACAGGCTGTTGAATGAGTTTGTGAAGCTCCCGCATGGGGCTGAGTGCTGCGTCCCTCACGTTGAGCCTTGCTTTGACAAGGTTACCGAGCTCCAGAAGGCGCATGCCGAGGCGATAGCTGCCGGCCGCTGGACGTTCCACAAAACGCCCCGTGGCCAGGTCGTTCAGAATTCGGTGAGCTGTTGAAGAATGCAGACCTGACTTTTCACTGATTTCTTTGAGTGAAACAGCCTCTTCCCTGCTGGCAAGAATTTCTAGCAAGGTAAACATGCGTTCAATCACTTGAACGGTGGGGGTGACCGGCAAGGTCTTCTCAGGCTTTTTCATGTGCAGTTTCCTGCATCAAATTTTACACTGTGAAATTACGTTGTGCCAGGTGGATCGAAATCAGACGTAACAGTGGAGATGGACGATGTCCATTGACTATTGACAAGTTTCTGATGTGGATTAAATCCAGCCTTGTAACTCATCTTGCCACTGTCGGAAATCCAGTAGCCAAGATAAACATAAGGCAGGCGCAGTCGCCTAGCCTGCTCAATCTGCCACAAAACACCGTAGGTTCCAAAGCTGGCTTTCAGGCTGACGTCGTAGAAGGTGTAGACCGCTGACAGGCCATCATCCAGCACATCGAGAATTGAGACCATGCGCAGGATGCCGGAGCCTCCGTCGGGGCTTTGTTCGCGGAACTCAACCAATCTTGAGTTCACCCGGCTTTGCAGTAAAAACTGGGTGTACTGGTCAGTGCTGTCGTGGTCCATGCCACCACCTGCATGACGGCCGTTCTGATACTGCAGGTAGAGTTGGTAATGCTCGTCAACAAACCCGAGTTTCAGAACACGGACCTGCAGTGTGCCGTGGCGCAGCTGAGCACGGCGCTGGCTACGGTCTGGTTTGAAGTCATCGACTGGCACACGAAGTGGCACGCAGGCCTGACACCCTTCGCAATATGGACGGTAAGTGAACATACCGCTTCTGCGAAAGCCATTGGCCACCAGTTCGGAATAAGTGTCGTTGTGAATGAGGTGACTGGGCGTGGCAACCTGCGAGCGTGCCTGGCGATCCGGCAGATAACTGCATGGATACGGTGCCGTTGCGTAAAACTGCAAGGTTTGAAGCGGTAGGTCTTTAAGGTGTGTCACAGGGGCGTTGCCTGGTTGCCAGGGGCAAGTTGCTGCCAGTGTAGGGGCGAGAAAGTCCAGGGTGGCGCAGCGTGATGAGTGGTTTGTTGCAGGTGCCGGGTGAAGTCGAGACGTGAGATTTCAGCAGCCCCCAATGAGGCCAGATGTTGCGTGTTTTGCTGGCAGTCGATCATTGTTATATGGTGCACACGGCAAAAGGCCACCAGCGCAGAAAGCGCAATTTTTGACGCATCCGTGGCGTTGCAAAACATGGATTCCCCGAAAACCATGCCGCCCAGATTGACGCAGTACAGACCCCCCACCAGATGTCCATCGACCCAGGTTTCAACGCTGTGAGCATGCCCGGCGCGGTGCAGTCGGCAGTAGGCCTGGATCATTTCTTCCACGATCCACGTACCCGCCTGCCCATCTCTTGGCTGGCTGGCACACGCCCGAATGACTTGCTCGAAGCTGTGATCCATCCTGATTTCATTGCCGGGGCGAGTTGAAAAACGAGCCAATGTCTTGCGCAGGGAGCGATGTAGTCGGAAATTGTGGCAATGCAGCACCATGCGAGGGTTGGGGCTCCACCAAAGCACAGGCTGCCCCTCGCTGAACCACGGAAAAATACCGTGTGTGTAGGCCTTGATCAAGGTCTTCGTATCAAGTGACGCACCTGCTGCAAGCAGTCCGGGCGCTGGATCAGCGGTTGTCCATGCAGCTTCTGGCGGCGGAAAAGCTTCCCCCGCTTGGAGCCAGGGCAGTGGTGAAGTGTTTTTTTTTGTCATGCTCGGAGGTCTGCGCCATGTGTCCAACAGACGCTGGTGCATTCGGCGCTTTGTGGGTCTGCGCAGGCCGTTACGACGACAGCAGTCATCCCAATTGTCGACCAGCAACTATGTGGCTAAAAAAGTCGAGACTCTTCGTGTCTGCATTTGATTTGACCGTAATTTTCACGCTATAATTTGAGGCTAGATTCCTCAATAGCTCAGTTGGTAGAGCGCCGGACTGTTAATCCGTAGGTCCCTGGTTCGAGCCCAGGTTGAGGAGCCAAGAATAAGTAAAAAAGCACTTAGCACTGTACTTCAAAGTACTGCACTAGGTGCTTTTTTTATGGCCAGAAGAAATGAATGGCTTTCTGGATGGTTGTCACTAAATCGCCTGGAGTTGCACGATGAACGCAAGCCTGGATTTCGAGTATCCCCGTGTTTTGTCCATCGCAGGCTCGGACAGTGGCGGTGGTGCGGGTATTCAGGCTGATCTGAAAACCGTTGCGGCGCTGGGTTGCTATGGCATGACGGCCATCACGGCGCTCACAGCACAAAACACCACCGGTGTGCGCGCTATTCATGGCGTTCCACCTGACATGCTGCGCGATCAAATTGATGCGGTGATGGAAGACATTGGTGTGGATGCCGTCAAGATCGGTATGTTGCATTCGCCGGAACTGGTGCACACGGTGGCCGACGCGATGGACCGTCATGCAATGACGCAGGTGGTGCTGGACCCTGTGATGGTGTCAACCAGCGGCGCCGTACTGATCGCCAGCGCAGCCATTGAGCAATTGGTGTCCGAGTTGTTTCACCGGACCGTTCTCGTCACCCCTAATCTGGACGAAGCCGCCTTGTTGGTGGGGCAACTCCTGACGTGCGAGGCCGACATGCACCAGGCGGCGCTGCAACTGTTGGCGATGGGCGCCCCAGCGGTGTTGGTCAAAGGTGGGCACTTGACGGGCGATGTGGTCAGTGATGTGCTGGCCACGGCCGATGGGCGTGTGGTGTGGATGCGCGCTCCACGGGTAGCCAGCAGCAACACCCACGGCACGGGATGTACGCTGTCGTCGGCAATTGCTGCCTACCTAGCGCTCGGATACCCGCTGACCGAAGCCGTACAGGCCGCTCACCATTACGTCAGGGATGCGCTGCAGGCGGGCGCTCGTGTGCGCACGGGACGTGGCAGCGGGCCGTTGAATCACGCCCACGCACCACATGAAATGCGCCTGAAGCCCCTGGTCGACCGACAGCCTTAACGGTGTGCTGGCTCGGCCCCGGCAACGCCCAGTAATTGGTGGAGGCGGGTGCTGGTGGTGGTGTATTGCAGCAACGTTTTTTTCTCTGGAAACACGACAGAAGACACGCCAAAGGCTGCCAGCGCAGATTCGTGAAAGCCGCTCAGAATCAGTTTCTTTTTGCCCGGATAAGCATTGATGTCGCCCACTGCAAAAATGCCCGGCAAACTGGTGGCGAATTGCTCCGTATCGACTTGCACCTGCTTGCGCTCCATGGCCAAGCCCCAGTCGGCGATGGGCCCCAGCTTGGGCGATAAACCCTGAAACACCAGCAAGGCGTCCAGCGGCAGCGCTTCACTGTGGCCATCAACGCCGGTCACTTGGGCTGCCACCATGCGACCTTCCTGCTGTGCGAACCCGGTGACCTGACCGACTCTGAACTGCAGCGCACCAGATGCGCGCAAGGCCTGTACCTCCGCCAGAACATCCGTTGCAGCCTGCAGCACATCTCGCCGATGCATCAGCGTCACGCTGGCGGCGCGCTGTGGTCCTGGTCGGGAAAAGTGAGCCGCCCAGCGCAGTGCAGCATCTTCACCGCCCACGATCAGCAGATGTTGTCCAGCCAACTGCTCCGGATGGCTCAATTGGTAGAAAAGCTGCGCGCCGTCGAACTGTTCCAGTCCATCCAGACGCAAGAGTTTGGGCTGAAATGCCCCCACGCCCGCAGCCAGAATCACCGTGCGCGTCACAAAGCTTGTGCCCGTGGAGGTGCCGACCGCCCAACGGCCGTCGGATTGCGCCTGCAGCGTGCTGATATGCTGCCCAAGATGAAACGTAGGCGCGAAAGGTGCCAGCTGCGCCAGCAGATTGGCGACCAACTCCCGTCCGGTGCATTTTGGTGTGCCGGGGATGTCGTAGATTGGTTTGTCCGGGTACAGCTCGATGCATTGGCCGCCAGGGTAGGGGAGTGCATCGACGATGTGGGCGCTGATTTCCAGCAAACCCAGCTGAAAGGCCTGGAAAATGCCGACCGGACCTGCGCCGATGATCAGCGCGTCAGTCTCGATCGGATGGTTCACGTTGTGGCGAGTAGAAGTTAGCGAAGCAGCTCGGCCAGCTTGCCGGTCTTGTCTTTCCACTCTTCGGCATCGGGCAACGCGTCCTTGCGTTTGGTGATGCTTTTCCAGCCCGGTGCTGAACTGAGCTCAACATTCAGTTTGATGAAGTTCAATTGGTCGGCAGGAACGTCTTCTTCCGCATAAATGGCGTTCACTGGGCACTCTGGAATGCAAACGGCGCAGTCAATGCACTCGTCCGGGTCAATGACCAACATGTTCGGGCCTTCGCGGAAGCAGTCCACGGGGCACACGTCCACACAGTCGGTGTATTTGCAGCGGATGCAGGAGTCAGAAACGATGTGTGTCATGGCGGTACGGGCGATCGGTGAAAACCGTGGATTTTAAGAGGTTTAGGGTCACAGGGGTGAGGGTGGGGGCGAATGGCTCAATGTGCTGGGTCACAGGACCAGCACCGCACCAGAGGTTTTGTGCGATGCGGTGTCGACCAATACCAGCGAGCCCATCACACGCGAGGTTTTGTAAGGCCGCGCTGCAATCGGCTCCAGAAAGGCCAGCTCGACCACGCCAATGGCATTGGCATCCAGCTGGGTGGCATCAATGCGTTCCAGCGTGTTGATGTTGATGTGGCTGACGATGCGTTTGATTTTGGCCTTGACCCAGCGATGGCCATGCAGCGCCCAGTACAGGCGACCCGGCACCAAGGGTTCTTCGTCCATCCAGGCGACGGTGGCTGTGATGTCCCGGCTGCCCAACGGAGGTTCAAATCCAGTTGAGGCCACGAGCCAGTCGCCCCGTGAGACGTCCACCTCACGGTCCAGAATCACGCCAGCCGTGTGGCCAGGCGCCACGTGTTTGGGTTGCCTGACGTGGTTCAACACCTGCGCCACCAGGGCTGTTTTGCCGCTGGGCATCACGGTGATCTCTTGACCGATCCGGGGTGTGCCATCGGCAATACGGCCCCAGAAAATGCGGCGACCCTGAGAGGTGTCGCTGCTGCCGGAGAACTTCTCCACCCATTGCACCGGGAAGGCAAACGGATGCTCTGCATCGGCGGCAGCCGCCGGCAGTTGTTCCAGGATCTGCAGCAGCCCTGGGCCGTTGTAGTTGCACCAGCCTGGGTTGCTGTCCACTACGTTAAAACCGATCAGCGCCGACACGGGCACGATGGCCTTGACCTGAATGTCTGCGGCTGCAGCAAAGGCGGTGAGTGCGGCGCTGATGTGCGCAAACGCCAGGGCCGGGTCGGCCACGGCGTCCAGCTTGTTCACGGCAAACACGATGGACGGCACGCGCAGCAGGTTCACCAGCAGGGAGTGGCGGCGGGTTTGCGGCAGCAGTTCAGGCGAGGGGGACTCCCAGGCCAGTTTGGTGGCATCTACCAGCACCACGGCGGCGTCCGCGCTGGACGCTGCCGTGACCATGTTGCGGGTGTATTGCTCGTGGCCGGGCGCGTCGGCAATGATGAACTTGCGGGCTGCTGTGTTGAAGTAGCGGTAGGCCACGTCGATGGTGATGCCTTGCTCGCGCTCGGCCTGCAGGCCGTCAGTCAGCAGCGCCAGGTCGGTTTGCCCGCCGCGCTGCACGCCAGCCAGCTGGTCCTGCAGCACGGTTTTGCTGTCCACCAGCAGGCGGCCAATCAAGGTGCTTTTGCCGTCGTCCACACTGCCGCAGGTGACAAAACGCAGGGCCGCGCGGGTGTCGTTGGTGTCCTGGTCGTTGGTGACATCAGAAAGTGTCGTGCTCGTGCTCATCAGAAATAGCCTTCTTTTTTTCGTTTTTCCATCGACGCGTCAGATGTCTTGTCGTCCATGCGGGTAGAACCCCGCTCGCTGACATCGGCGGTCAGCGTCTCCAGCACCACCTCGGCGGCGTTCTGGGCCGGGCTGTCCACCGGGCAGGTGCAGGTGATGTCGCCCAGAGTGCGAAAGCGCACGGTTTTTTCAACGGCCACTTCGCCGTCTTTCAGCGGTGTCAGGTCCGTCACCGGCACCAGCAGGCCTTTGCGTTCGACCACGGTGCGCTGGTGGGCGTAGTACAGCGACGGCAGCTCGATCTTCTCGCGTTCGATGTACTGCCACACGTCCAGCTCGGTCCAGTTGGAGATTGGAAACACGCGGAAATGCTCGCCCGGCTGAATGCGGGTGTTGAACAGCGTCCACAGTTCCGGGCGCTGGGCTTTGGGCTGCCATTGGCCAAAGGCATCGCGGTGCGAAAAAATACGCTCCTTGGCGCGTGCTTTTTCCTCGTCGCGCCGGGCCCCGCCGATCAGCGCGTCAAAACGGAATTCGTCAATGGCCTCCAGCAGCGTCACTGACTGGTGCACGTTGCGGGACTCGCCCGGGTGCGCCAGCCGCACGGTGCCGCGTGCCATCGAATCTTCAACGTTGCGCACGATCAGGTTGGCGCCCAACTGCTTGGCCCGGTAGTCGCGGAAGTCGGTGACTTCGTGGAAGTTGTGGCCGGTGTCGATCATCAACAACGGGTAGGGGATGCTGCCGCCACGCTCTGAGTCAACAAAGGCTTTTTCAGCGCATTTGAGCAGCACCAGCGAGTCTTTGCCGCCCGAAAACAGCAGCGTGGGGCGCTCAAAAGCAGCGGCGACTTCACGCAGGATGAAGATCGCTTCTTCTTCCAGGGCATCCAGGTGGGCGTTGCTCAGTTGGTCGAGCAACTTGGCGTCTAACGGGGCGTTCATGCAGGGATTTCTTTCACGGGAATTCTTGAAACGGATGAGGGCAGCGGGGAAGACAGGGCTTCAAAGGCGGGCAGTTCTTCGGCAGCGCCGTCGGCGGCATGGCCACCTTCGACGTGCAGGCCGCACTCCTTGGCGCTTTCCTGCTCCCACCACCAGCGGCCGGAGCGGAAGTCTTCACCCAAGGTTACGGCGCGGGTGCAAGGTGCGCAGCCAATGCTGGGGAAAAACGCATCGTGCAGCGGGTTGTAGGGGATGTTTTCTTCGCGGATGAAGTGCCACACGTCACCCCAGGTCCAGTCGGCCAGCGGGTTGATCTTGGCGCGGGTGGTCGCTTCACCATTCACGGTGATCTGCTGCTGCTCCACGTCGTGGACTTCGGCGCGGGCGTTCGACTGCTCACGGCGCAGGCCGGTGATCCAGGCTTTTTTGCCGTCCAGGGCGCGGGCCAGCGGCTCCATCTTGCGGAAGTCACAGCAGGTTTTGCGCAAGTCCAGGCTTTTGTACATGGCGTCGTTGCCGTTGTCGGCCACAAAGGCGGCCGCTACGGCCGCGTCGGGCTGGTACACCTCGACCTGAATCCCGTAGCGCGCTTCCAGCTGGCCGATCAGGGCCAGGGTTTCGGCGTGCAGCATGCGGGTGTCCAGCACAAACACGCTGCTGGCAATGCCGGTGCTGGCGATCAGGTGGGTGACCACCATGTCTTCCGCGCCCAGGCTGGACGCTTGCGTGAGGGGCGTGTACTGCGCAGCGCTGGACAGCAGCAGCGCGCGGCTGGCGGCCAGTTTGGCGGCGAAGGTGGCGGACGGTTTGGCGTAAAGGGAAATTGCACTCATAGGGCACCCATGGCTGGACCTTGGCTAAATTAATGAATCAGTGGGCTGCGGCGAAATGCGGGCTGGCCTGCACGGCGTCGCCTTGGTAGGCACCCACGCCAAAACCGGGGTAGACGGCCAGCACACGCTCGGCCAGCGCCGGGTCCTGGTCGGCGCGCAGCACGGCCGATGTGAAGCCGCTGCGCTGCATTTGGGCCAGCTGGTCGGCCGTCACGTCACCGGTGGCACGGATGTCGCCCTTGAAGTGCAGGCGGCGGCTGAGCAAAAAGGCCTGGCTGAAAGCGCGGCCATCGCTGAACTTGGGGAAACTCAGCTCGATACGCTCGACACCGGCCAAATCCAGCTCGCGGGGGTCCAAATCATTGGCCAAAATGACGACTTTGGGGTCATTCAGGGCACCGGCCTCCGGTTTCATTGCCTGTAGTGCTATTAATTTCATAGTATTTGAAAGGGTCATGGTGGGCTGCGACTCAAGCAGCAACGGCCGCCGCAGCGGTGGCGGCAAAACGTGCGCTGTTCGCCGCAGCCTTGAACGGGTCCAGGCCCACGCGTTTGAGGGTGTCGATGAAGGTTTCCTGCTTGCCGCCTTGCGCCCACCGATGTAAAAACCTGTTACTGGTCTATCAAAAATTACAATTTGATCTTTGGCATTTTTAGGTAGCTCGTGATATAAGATGCCACGCAAAGTATCATAGACTCTTTCAAGCATTCATAATCACCTATTGATTTTGACCCTTAGATCTTTTTCCTTCAGTTGGATTTATTGATATTCCTCTTAAGGTTGATCTGACAAATCTATCACCTCTAAGATTTCTCTGTCCAAAGAGCCTGATTTCTCCATTTTGTATTCTTACAATTTGATTTTGTGCAAAATCAAATCTTACTTTTTGAGCTTCCGAATATTGAGAATCT